>DAOLPD010000006.1:0-45789 GCA_035417425.1 Bacillota bacterium | reverse complement strand
CCATACCCTTTGCCCCCGATCTGGAAAGGATTGTCTTTTCCCTGGCCTCCCAGGCAGCTGTATCCTTAACTAATATGCAGTATATTCAAGAGATTGATAATCTCTTTCATTCTTTTGTCCAGGTCATGGCTACGGCTATTGATGCCCGTACCCCATACAATGTCAACCATACCCGCAATATTGCGCGGCTGGCGGAGAAATTTGCTGCTTATCTTGACAATTTGACCGGAGGACCGTTCAGCAGCGAAAAATTTCCCGAGAGCAGGACAGCCCAACTGGTCATGGCAGCCTGGCTTCATGATATCGGTAAGGTGGCTATCCCTTTAAGCGTTATGGATAAGCCAAGCCGCTTGGGGGAACGGATTGAGTATGTGCGCCAGAGGCTGGAACTGGTGGAGAACCGACTCATCAGGTCTTTTCTGGAGAAAAAGGTTGCAGGTGCTGAAGAACACGATCAGGAAGAGGAGCACAGACAGCAATTGGAGCGGCTTAGCCAAGCCAGAGAGCTTATTGAAAAGGCAAACAACCCGTCAACCTTTGTTGATCAGGATTTAGCCCGGGAGTTGTCCGAGCTGGCCAACTGGGAACCCTTGCCGGGAGTGAGGCTTTTAACAGATGAGGAATTAACGTGCCTCAGCATCCCCAAAGGAACTCTGACCAATGAGGAGCGCAAGATCATGGAGAGCCATGTGACTGTTGCCAAAAGGATGTTGGAGAAAATCCGTTTTAACAGCCGTTATAAAGATGTGCCTGCCTGGGCCTTGAGTCATCATGAGCTGCTGGATGGAACAGGCTATCCCCAAGGCTTAAAAGCCGGTGAAATCACCTTGGAAGCCAGGATTCTTGCTGTTCTGGATGTCTATGATGCTTTAACGGCTTCGGACAGGCCTTATAAAAAGGCCATGCCTCCCAATACAGCCATTAGCATACTGGAAAAGATGGCTGAAGAGGGAAAACTGGATAACCTGCTGGTGGCGGCTTTTAAAGAGAGCCGGATCTGGGAGGAATAAAGGGAGTTGTACTGATGAAAAACCTTGGCTCTTTTAAAAAATATATTCCGATATTTTTACTTTGCCTGATTATTGGCTTTTTTGCATATGTGGATATCTTCACCACTTTGGACAGTAAGCTGCAGGACAGGTTTCTGAGGAAAACCAGTCCGATAGATACGGAAATTGTTCTGGTGTCCATTGATGATCAGAGCCTGGAGGATTTGGGGCGTTTTCCATGGCCCCGATATGTTCATGCAGAGCTGATAAGGATTCTGTCTCAGGGGAAGCCTGCAGCCATTGGTATTGACCTGATTTTCAGTGAGGCTGCTGAGGATCCGGAAGAGGATCAGGCATTTGTGGAAGCAATCCGGGAAGCGGGTAACGTTATATTGCCTGTTTATGCTAATCTGGAGGGCTTTTCTGACAGAAGGGGAGCTATCAAAACCGACAACCTGGTGATACCATTACCTGACTATCCGGATAGATTCAATACCGGACATATCAATACTTTCCCGGACCGGGACGGGATTATAAGGAAGACAGCGTTGTATTTGGACTATCAGGGAGAAGCAGTTCCCAGCTTTGCCTGGAGGATATATGAACAGTACTGCAGGAGCAATGGACTGCCGGTAACTGATATAAACCAGCTGCCTTTGGATCCCATAAAGAGGCTGGAAATAAATTATGCAGGTTTTCCCGGTGATTTTGAACATGTAAGCTATTCCCAGGTAATAAGCGGAGAGATTCCTCCTGAGTATTTCGAAGGAAGAATTGTTCTTGTCGGATCTTATACAGTGGGAATTGGTGATTTCTACTTTACACCTATGGCACCTGAAGTGCCTATGTATGGTATGGAAATCCACGCCAACATAATTCAGAACCTGATTCACGGCAGCTATCTTAAGAGAGCACCATACAGTGCGTCACTGCTTGCAATAATAGTTTTTGGCTTGGCTGCAGCCATTGGGTTCAACCGTCTGAGCCCATGGAGAGGAGTGATCCTGCTTGCAGTTCTGGCAGCAGGATATCTGACAGCTGCCCGATTATTGTTTGACAAGGGTTACCTGATTTCATTGCTGTATCCTTTGCTGCTCCTGGCATTGGGTTATTTGATAGCTCTGGCAGCCAACTATATAAGCGAGCTTATGGAGAGACGCCGTATCACAGGTGTTTTCAGCAGATATGTGGCTCCTCAGGTAGTGGATGAGCTGCTGGAAGGCGGGGAGCAGGCATTGCAGCTGGGTGGAAGCAGAAAGGAAATCTCGGTACTCTTTGTGGATATACGCGGATTCACACCGCTTTCAGAGGCTGCGGCACCTGAAGAGGTGGTTGAAATACTGAATGAATATCTGACCCTGGTGGCTGAGTGTATATTCAAGT
This sequence comes from Bacillota bacterium, assembly GCA_035417425.1. Lineage (GTDB taxonomy): Bacteria > Bacillota > Clostridia > Lutisporales > Lutisporaceae > BRH-c25. The sequence continues at coordinate 43,417 of DAOLPD010000006.1, read as the reverse complement.
ATGGAGGAACATTGGACAAGTTTATTGGAGACGCTGCCATGGCTATATTCAATGCACCCTTGAATTTGGAGGACCATTGCTTCAAGGCAGTCCAGGCTGCCTGGGCCATGAAGGAAGGTGCAGCTCCACTTCAGCAAAGGCTGGAGGAAAAATACGGACGAAACGTGCAGTTTGGCATAGGAGTGAACACAGGCCCTGCAGTCATTGGAAACATTGGAGCCAGCTTCAGAATGGACTATACAGCCATTGGAGACACAGTGAACACTTCTGCAAGACTTGAAAGCAATGCAAAGCCGGGGCAGATACTTATATCTCAGGCAGTTTATGATAAGGTCAAGGAAAGAGTATCAGTCACAAGCCTGGGCGAGATCAAGGTCAAAGGAAAGGCCCAGGGGGTTAACGTCTTCCAGGTTGATGGTGTGCATCCGGGTTTCTAAACTAAGAATGTATTTGGAAGAATACGGGTATTCAACCAAATGCATTTTATTTTCATGCCATGTGGAGTGTGTAGGAGAGGAGTAGATCATATTGAATAGAATAAAGATAGCAGCAATTGTCGGTTCTCTGCGAAAAGAATCCTATAACCGGCAATTGGCGTTAGCGGCAAAAGAACTCATTGGGAATCGGGCTGATTTTGAACTGCTCGAGTATCATGATATTCCCTTAATGAATCAGGATATTGAATATCCGGCACCTGACACTGTAAAACGCGTTCGTGACGTGGTGAAGTCCGCAGATGGGATTTGGTTTTTTACACCTGAGTATAATCACTTTTTCCCCGGCGTTTTGAAGAACCTCATCGACTGGTTATCCCGCCCGATCAGCGATAAAGAACCACAGGTTCTTGCCGGAAAGCTGGCTGCGATAAGCGGAATTTCTCCCGGTATGTCCGGGACAGGCCTGGCTCAAGACCATCTTGTTACGCTAATTAGTTTCTTAAACATGGATGTTATGAATTCACCCCGGCTTACCATACCCAACGCAATGCAGCAAATTGACAGTGATGGCAAGCTGACACTCAAAGAAAGCTATCCTTATTTGGAGAAACAGGTGAATGCTTTTATAAATTTTATTCAAAGACGTATGCATGATTTAAGTTAGGTACCAGTCTGTCAATTTAGGGAAGGGCATCGAAGCAGATGAGTACTGCTGACAGAGAGAATGGAGGTATATTATGATATTTGTATGTTACCCGAGATGCACAACCTGCCAGAAGGCTAAGAAGTGGCTGGAGGCAAACGGTATAGCCTTTGAAGAAAGGCACATCAAAGAAAATAATCCAACAATTGAGGAATTGAAGGATTGGCATAAAAAGAGCGGTCTGCCTCTAAATAAGTTCTTCAATACCAGCGGATTGCTGTATAAGGAATTGAAGCTGAAGGAAAAGCTCCCGGTCATGAGCGAGGATGAACAGTATAGCCTGCTGGCATCAGACGGTATGATTGTTAAGCGTCCGATTCTTATCGGTGACGGCTTTGTCCTGGTAGGCTTTAAGGAAATTGATTGGGAAGCTGTGCTTTAAGGCGGATTATTTCATTGAAATAAATGATGGAGTCTTAAAGTCATTTGACCAAGATACCCTTAATGGAAACGCAGGAAAAGGATGTGTTTATACATGAAAACCGGCAAAGCATACGGCGGTTTTGAAGTTGGCCCTATCAGACCGCCCAGTGAGGCAAGAAGTCTCCTGTTAAGGGTCACAAGAAATTGTCCATGGAATAAGTGCAAATTCTGTGGACTTTATAAGGGGACGAAATTCAGCATTCGTCCAAAGGAACATGTGATAAAAGACATTGACCTTGTTAAAAGATGGACGGATTTGTTTAAGGCTGCTGAACATGTTGATGCTCATACACGAATGATTATGATTAATGACTTGAAAGACGAACTTGGAGAGGAACAATCCTGGCTTTATAATTATGCTTATGGTTGGTATCAAAGCGGTATGAAGTCGATATTTCTGCAGGATTCAAACAGTCTGGTGATTAAACCTGACGATCTGATAGAAATAATCACCCACATTAAAAAACAGTTTCCGGAAACAGAAAGGATTACCTCTTATGCCCGCTCTGAAACTGTGATCCGAATCAGCGATGAAGATTTGAAGCGCATGGCTGATGCAGGACTAAATCGAATCCATATCGGAATGGAAACAGCATCGGATACGGTTTTGAAATTGGTGGATAAAGGTACGACAAAAGCAAACCACATGATCGCAGGCCAAAAAGTCAAAGCAGCAGGTATCGAGCTGTCGGAGTATTACATGCCGGGCTTAGGCGGCAATGAATATTCAGATTTAAATGCATTAGAAACGGCGGATGCTCTTAACCGGATAAATCCCGATTTCATCCGAATCAGAACGTTAGCTGTAACTGATCGTTCTCCCTTAAAGGAAGATTATGAACAAGGGATTTTTACAAGGACCAATGATACTAAAATGATTGAAGAGCTTCTTTTGATGATTGAAAATCTGGAGGGAATCACCAGTACCATAATCAGCAGTGATCATATCATTAACCTTCTTCCTGAAGCAGAGGGACGCCTGCCAAAAGATAAAGAAAAGATAATTGCTGCATTGAAAAGGTATCTCGATTTACCTGAAAGTGAAAAAATAATTTACAGAATAGGCCGCAGAACCGGAATTATGAATACTATTCAGGATCTGAACAACAGCGTCAGGAGAAACCGTGTGCAAAGATTAATAGAACAATACGGTATAAACCATAATAATGTGGATGCTTTTGTTGACGATTTATTGAATAATTTTATATAGGTGAAGAGAAGAATGATAAGGAGGACAGGGTATGAGGAAGTTGAAAATTGCGGGCGGAATACATATGCTTACAATGAATGTTGAGGACATACTATTTGAGGGAATTTGGGAGATTGCAAACGGAGTGACTCTTAACTCCTATATAGTTCAGGGAGAAAAGACTGCAATAATTGATGGTGTAATTGGCTGGGACGGGATACCTGAAACCATTTATAGAAACTTGGAAGAAATAGGTGTTGATCCCCGGGATATCGATTATTTGATCGTTAATCACATGGAACCGGACCATTCCGGCTGGATTTCAAACTTTCGAAAAATTAAGGATGATTTTACAATAATATGTACCGATAAAGCTGCAAAGCTGGTAGCCTCTTTTTATGGCGAAGGCAATATAAGGATTGTGAAGGAAGGAGACACTCTGGATCTTGGAAAGGGTAAGGTATTGAGCTTCCATCCGGTACCAAACGTTCATTGGCCGGACACCATGTACACCTATGAAAGAGATACGAAAACTTTATTCTCATGTGATATGTTCGGAGCATTTGGCAAGATGGAGGACCACTGTTTTGATGATGAGCTGACGCCTGAAGAGATAGATTTCTTTGAATCTGAAGGAATAAGGTATTATTCCAATGTAATGGCAACTTTTACGCCCAGTTTGAGAAAGGCGATCGAGAAGGCAAAAGCGCTGGACATAAAGACTATAGCACCGGGCCATGGTCCGGTTTATAGAAAGAATACTCAAAAAATCATAGATGATTATTCCAGGTTTTCACTATATGCTGAAGGGGCAGGTAAGAACGAAGTTACTATATTGTGGGGATCCATGTATGGAATGACCTCAAAAGCAGTTGATTGTGCTGAAGGCATACTTCAAAGAGAAGGCGTCAAATACAACAAGCTGAAAATGCCGCTGACCAGTGAAAGTGAAATGGTCGCAACTGTTTTTAAATCTGCAGGGATAATTATTGCAGCACCCACTTATGAGTACAAGCTTTTTCCGCCTGTTGCGGCTGCTTTGAATGAGCTTGGCAGAAAAAAGATTACAGGTAAGGCAGTATTTAGATTTGGGTCATATGGGTGGTCTGGCGGTGCGGAGAAGGAGCTTGTCGAAATAATTGAAAGAAATAAGATGAATTGGGATTTCATTGAATCCGTGGAGTTTGAAGGAGCACCAAAGGAAGAAGACCTTCTTAAGGTGGAAGCCGGAGTATTAGAGCTTATAAAAAAGATGAGAGAGAAGGCAGTAGAATAATTTTTAAGCGCTGAAAAGCAGATATGTTTCTTTCGGAAAATATTAAGCTGCTGCATAAATGTAAGAATATATCAGCAATTGACGATTCATACTGTATTTGATAAGACTCTTGAAAACATTGTAAATACTTGTATAATGATATATAATTGGAAATGAACACCTGTATAAAAATACTTACGGAATATACTATTAAGATTAAACAATAAGATTAAGAAAGGATGGGGTAGTATGCTTAATCAAGAAGTAGCAAAACTATTGAATGAACAGATTAATAAAGAGTTTTATTCCGCATACTTATATTTGGACATGGCAAATTATTATGCAGACAAGAATTTGGCCGGTTTTGAGAATTGGTTTTTCGTACAGGCACAGGAAGAACGGGATCACGCTTTGTTGTTCCGCCAATATTTATTAAATAATGGCGAATCAGTAATCTCGACAGAAATTGCTGCTCCTGATGAGAAATATAATAATTATAAAGAACCATTAGAGAAAGCTTTTGAACATGAAAAGTACGTAACTGCCTCTATCAACAAGATATATGAAGCTGCATTTAAAATTAGTGATTTCCGTACAATGCAGTTCCTTGACTGGTTCATTAAAGAACAAGGCGAGGAAGAAAAGAATGCAGACGATAACATCAAGAAATATGAATTGTTTGGCGGTGATCCCAAAGGATTGTATATGTTAGACAATGAAATGAAAGCAAGGGTATATGCCGCACCATCTCTAGTCCTCTAATATGATATGAATTCCGACGTCTCTGCTTATCAGCTGACGTCGGATATTTTTTTAAATTGCTGCATTATCGCTTAGGCAGGTACAATTATTGAATATTGATTTAAGAAAGGGATGGCAGGTACTATGTCGAAAATGCCGGTTTTATTTGTAGGACATGGGTCACCGATGAATGCAATTGAGGATAATAATTACTCAAGAAACTGGAGGAATTTAGCCGAAAGGATACCAAAACCAGGTACGATATTGTCTGTTTCGGCCCATTGGTATACACATGGAACCCGAGTTATGAACGAAGAAAATCCAAAAACAATATATGACATGTACGGTTTTCCGGAGGAATTATATGAAGTTTTATACGACCCGGCAGGTTCACCCGGCATTGCTAAAGCCGCTAAGGAGCTGATTTCAAGGGAAACGAAATATGATAACTCATGGGGCATTGATCATGGAACCTGGTCGGTATTGGTTCATATGTATCCGGATAGGGATATTCCTGTATTTCAAATCAGTATAGATGCGAGTGCTCCTCCTGAAGAACACTACAAAATAGGTAAGGAGCTTGGAGCATTAAGGGAACAAGGGGTTCTTATATTCGGCAGCGGAAATGTTGTCCATAACTTGAGACTGGTTGATTGGCATAAAGCAAACAAGGGCTTTGACTGGGCATATGAGTTTGATGAATATATTTATGAAAATATTATGGACTATAATCATGATAACATTTTGAAATATAATGAACTTGGTGATATTGCAAGGCTGGCAGTACCAATTCCTGACCATTTTTATCCTCTTCTATATACACTCGGGGCTTCGGATGAAGATGATAAAGTCAGTGTTCATAATAAATCCTGTGAACTGGGGTCTTTAACAATGACCGCTTACCTATGGGAATAACCCATGTGGAGTGGGTGGCAAATACTCCCATATGCGGAAGAGCGTATCTCATGGAGTATGCCGACTTACTGGCGTAAACGGAATATTATCCACTTTGCGGCATTCAAAAGGCACATCGGGCTGTACCCCGGCGATAAGGCTGTTGAGCATTTCAGCGAAAGACTTACGGAATACAAAACAAGCAAAGGCGCGGTGCAGTTTCCGTTCAACAAGCCGCTGCCGCTCCAGCTTATAGCCGAAATAGCGAAATGGTGTTACGATAACGGAAATCATCATTAACGAAAAGATTGGTCATAAAGCCATACCCAGATTCTCTGCTTTTTGCAGTGCATCTGTTTTTAAAATATACCCTTTGGCAGAAACTGCTGAACTGGAAAATGATTGTCAGAGCTTGGATGAATAAAAAATCTGACCACCTCCAAGAGATATAAATAAGTTGACACGGACAGGTGCCTGTCGTACTATATTATATGGTACACTCAATTTCCATAAGCTTTATAACGTACGATGGATATGATTGATTATATTGTATGATTTTCAGAAATAGTTGCCTTAGGTGACCTTAACACGGAGTGAACATTAATGAGTCTGGGAAATAATATAGCACTTAACATATATTCTATTGCGATACTTCTAATTATCTATTTTCATGCATTAAAATTCTTTGAAAAGGATTCTATGTCGGACAAGCTTTATATGTGGATATTGCATATCACTACTTTGATGCTTGGCATAGATATATTAGGCAGATTTGACGGAAATACCTCTGCTATTTATCCTGTATTCAATCATATCGGGAATTTCCTGATTTTTCTTCTGAACCCGGTCTTACCATCATTGTGGGTGGCATATGCTCATTTTCAGGTATTTCATGATGAAAGAAGAATCAAACGATTGTTTTATCCTCTATGTGCCATTAATGTAATTAATGTCATCACTCTGATACTATCTCAATTTTTTGGATGGTTTTACTACATCGATTCGGATAATGTATACCATAGAGGCCCGCTCTTCCTGTATCCGGCTTCCATTACAATTATACTGATGCTTGCGGCTTTTATAATAATCATTGTAAACCGCAAGAAGCTGGGGAAAAAGAGCTTCTTCTCACTTATCTTTTTTGCTATTCTTCCATTTATCAGTATCATACTTCAAATTACTTACTATGGAATATCATTCATACTCAGCAGTGTCGTTCTTTCTCTGCTGGTAGTGTTTTTAAACATTCAAAATCACAGTATGCACACCGATTATTTGACAGGATTAAATAATCGGAAAAAGCTGGACGCATATTTAAAGGAAAAAATTGGTCTGAGCACCAGGGAAAAGGTCTTTTCTGCTATTTTAATAGATATGGATAATTTTAAATATATTAACGATACGTATGGACATAACATAGGGGATAATGCATTGGAGACCGCAGCAGAATTGCTTAAGAGCTGCCTTCGAACCGGTGATTTTATAGCCAGATACGGAGGCGATGAATTTTGCATTGTTCTGGATATATCAGACAAAAGTGATTTGGAAGCGTTGGTCTGCAGAATTAATAACTGCGTTGAAAAATACAACAAGTTTGAATCACGTCTTTACAAGATTGAGTTCAGCATGGGTTATGCAGTGTATGACTACCAGTCACATATTAGCGCAGAAGAATTTTTAAGACAGGTTGACATGTTGATGTATGAGAACAAACAGGCTAATAAGGATAAGTTAAATATAACTTTGTAAAAACCACCTATATTTCATTTCAATTCATATATTTTCTGCCCCAATTACATAAGTCGGTCAAAATACTCTCTAAGGACTTTCCTCTGGCTATTGCCAGATATTCTACTCTGGGCGGATTTGAGTCTTAGACAATTCTTTCAATAAGGACATCCATCTCCAATTGCCTTTTATTTTAGTTAGGAAATTTTTCGCTGATGTCTTTTTCCATCTTATATCTTCTTTCCGTATGGTAAGAAACTGACTGAAAAGTGTGTACTTGAAAGTGCATCTAATTTGAATATACTTAATTATATACCAAGTGATGATCAAATAAAAAAATTGTATACAGGCAGGAAAATAGAAAGGCAGGGAAAAACCATGACAAAGGAATATCATCTGTTTCAAATCGACTCATTTACAAAGGAAAAGTTTACAGGAAATCCAGCCGGAGTAATAACTAATGCAGATGGATTGACTGATTGTGAGATGCAGAAAATAGCAAGAGAACTAAACAATTCAGAGACAGCCTTCATTTTTTCTCCGGATAGCAATGACCATGATGTACATGTGCGTTTTTTTACTCCAACAAAGGAAGTACCGATTTGCGGGCATGCAACTATCGCTGCCCATTATGCCCGAGCAATTGAAAAGGAACTCGATACTACAAGGGTTTATCAAAAAACAGGTGCGGGAATTTTACCGGTTGATATCATTAAGGAAAATGGTGATTATAAAATTGTAATGACACAAGGGAAAATCGAATTCAAGAGCATTATTGACGGAATCAATAGGGAAGATTTAATAAAAGCACTCAATATAAAGAACAGTGATTTGATGGAAAATCATAAGATTCAAATTGTTTCAACAGGACATTCTAAAGTTTTGGTTGGTATAAAAAGTTTTGAAACTCTGAACTCATTGAAACCGAATTATGATGCTCTTACCAAACTGAGCGGGATCATCGGATGCAATGGCTATTATGTGTACACAATAGCCCCTGAGGAAAAAGATGTATTAATACATGGCAGAATGTTTGCACCTGCAATAGGTATTAATGAAGACCCGGTGACGGGTAATGCGAATGGCCCGTTAGGCGCTTATCTGGTTCATTATAATCTTGCCAGGCATAATGATTCTTTGCTTAAATTCAAAGCGATGCAAGGTGAAGCTATAAATCGTGCAGGCACTATTGAAGTTGAGGTAAAAATAGAAGAAAATGAACCTGTTGAAGTAAAAATTTCAGGAAGTGCCGTGATAGCTTTTCAATCTGTAATTACTATATGAAGTACAGAATGTGCTTGATTATGACGAGTTTCCGCATGTTATGGTTCCCTCGCCCGACCGATTAAAAACACAGGTTTTATTAAACCTGCTGTCCCGGCTTAATCACGTTTTAGAAATCCGGCAATGGAAGCCCGTGCCTTTACTCATGAAAGTCTGGTTTACAGAATAACATTCAGAATGAACATCCCGTTCTTGGTTTCAAAGCGATACAGTCCGCCATGCTTTTCAACGATCAATGCTATGCTTTTTGTGCCGATGCCTTCCCTGTGATCAGATGCCTTGGGGCAGCCATTTTCAAATTCGATAATCCCTTCATATGGGTTTTTAATTTCCAAAAACAGCTGGTCATTCCGTGTATGGCATGAAAGAAATATTTCCTTGGGGCGGCCTGTAATATCACGGGTTGCCTTTATGGCATTTTCAAGGCCATTTGAAAATATGGCGCAAAGTTCGATATCGGGGATTGGAGGTTTATCTGTCATATTGATGTTGATATCAAGTGAGATGCCTTCCTTTTCGGCTTTGGATTGAAAAGCGGACAGGATCAGATTCAGCGCGTCGTTTTTGCAGAAAAGCAAGGGAGACACGGCCTCGATGCTTTTCTCCATTCTGCTTATGTAGTCGGTAATGGCTTTACAGTCTTTGGCGGAGGCATATCCGAAGATCAACCGGAAATGATGCCGCAGATCATGAAAGTAAATGTCTGCTTGCTGCTGGGAGTTTTTCAGTGAGTTGATATACTGCAGAGTTCCGTCAAGCTGTGTTTGCAGCAGCTCCAGAGTGCCTTTTGCTTCCATCTTTTCTCTTGTCTGCTTGAAATAATTCAGGATCAATATGTAGGACAAGAAAGACATGGCGCTGATAAAATACCGCCACACCGCTGTTTCGTTCCAGGAATTGATATCATATACAAATCGGTACTGACCGTTGATATAGGTCGCTATAACGGCCAATAACGGAACGGCACTGAACAATTTCCACCCGGTATCGCAATGATCCAGCATGAACTTGAAATAGGGCTTGAAATAGCGATTCAATATAAACAGCAAGGGTACGAGCAGCAGCAGTTTTGCTATTGCTCCATAGAGCGGCCTGAAGTGGAAAAATGCAGAGATAGTGTTTGATATCAGCATAATTGGGGAAGACCATACCATGACCGTCAGAAGAATGAATATCAGCTTGAAGCCTCTGTATTTTGTGAATCCGCAAAATATAAAAAGCAGCGGTAAATGTACGGTTAACGGAAACAGCGCTGTATAATTGCTGATATCCCATACCAGATATATCAGCAGGTTGCCTGCCAGAACCGTTATGAGTGCAAAGAGAAAAAACGCAGCATTCTTGCTCTTGCTTATGTGCTTAACTGTCACGTCCAGCAGAATAAAGAATACTGCGGCGGTATAAACGATAAGGCATGTAATGCCAAGACTTGTTGCTATTTTAATCATATTGGCCACCACGCTGAAAAGAATAATCCATATAACCTTTCTTCACGATTTGATAAAGATTCTTTGAAACCGGTATTTTATGATTGTTCATCATCGTTATCTCGTTCCTGTCAAGCTTGCGAATACAATCCATGTTTACGATATAGGAACGATGAGGCTTAATAAATTTTTCCTGCTTGAGGAATATTTCTTCTATTTCGATTAATGTGCCAAAAACCTCATAATTCTGGTCATTGTTCAAATAGAATGTAATGGTTCTGCCGATAATCTCAAGGTATAAAAGACTGTGAAAGTACAGCTTGACGAAGCCTGTCCTGGTTTTGAGCATGGTAAAATTGCTTGCGGTATCTGCAATTTCGGTAATTGCTTCCTCAATCACAGCTTTCAGCTTCTCTCTGGAATAATTCTTCAGAAGATAGAAATATGCCTTTACATCATAAGAATCCAATGCAAATTGAGGACTGGAAGTAAGAAATATAATTTTAGAGGTTTTATCAATAAGCCGGATCTCCCGGGCGGTTTCCATGCCGTTCATCTGGGGCATGAGTATATCCAGAAGGATAATGTCAAACCGCTCATTATGTTTGACGGCATTCACCAGGTCCAGACCGCTTTGAAAGGTTTCCAGTGTCATCTCCCGGTATACTTCCCGATCGATTTCACAGGCTTTAATATCTGAAGCAATTTGTGAAAGCATTTCCCTATCGTCATCACACAAAGCAATCCTCAAGATTGGATCAACTCTCTTCCCAAATTTATGTAAATTATAGCATAAAACTTTAAGATATTCCAAGTAATTTCAGATTTTTTCTTTTGCCTTTTCATGACGAAAAAAGGACGTTTCATGCGGAGAACGGCTTTTTAGCAAGCTATTCCTGTATAATTTTCTTAACAAGGGCTTTGCCCGTCGTTCAACAGAGCAGAATTTTTGCAGGGGGAGAGGAATGCTAATGAAGAAAAAAACGAAAAATGCAGGATTTAAGAGAACAGTCTCATTTTTACTCGTGATTTTGATGTTGACGGGGGTATTGCCTGTGGGCTTGGTTTCGACTGCCCACGCTGCGGCAGCTAACCCTACGCTGAACCAGGAGCAGGCGGCACCGGTGGCGGCTCTCGGGTTTTCCACCGACCAGCCGGTGCGTTATTCACCAAGCGGCCAGGTTGTGGACCGCACAAAGAGCCCCTTCGGCGTCGACAATATCACCAAATTCGGCGTTAAGCAGCTGCTTGTGAACTATAATACAGAGAGTCGTCTGATGAAGAGCAGCGGCGAGAACTCCAGCGGGTATAAAAATGCGTATCAGATCGGGATCCAAGGTGCAGATGCAAGGATGGGTGGTACGGACATGGCTAACGCGAAAGAGCGCGTAAGTGTCGAGGCAGACACTGACGGCGATGGCCTGGACGAGACCCTCACCGTATTCTGGGTGCCCACGACGGAACAAGGCCAAGGCAAAGTGGGTATCGCTATATCAAAATACACCACTACATGGGACGGAGTCCAGCCTCTTAAGGTCGAGACGACAACCAAGGTACACTTCCCGGTGTCGACCAATACGAGCCTGTTCTCCTATTCTTCCGCAAACAATGACTATGAAAGAACCCTTTACGCCGTTTCGGGGGACTTTGACCACGACGGAAAGGACGAGCTGGCCTTAGGGCGGGGCAAAACAATCGCCATGTACCGGGTCACCATCACAAAGCTCAAGGAGCTCAGCATGCAGACGCTGGAAAGCAGCAGCACCTCGTGGGATGCCGCAATAAAAGAAAAACTATTCAGCACGAATCGGCTTATTTATGTAAATGGCATGACATCGGCGGACCTGGACGACGATGGCTTCAAGGAGTTGTTTGTGACTGCCGGCCGCTCTTACATATCTCAAGTGGATGAGGATACGGATGTCGAGGACTATGAAAAAGGCCTGCGCTCGTTCATGTTGATCTACCGCTCCACCACCAATTTGAAGAAGCTCAGCATACCGCCGGTAGAGCTGGTGACTACCGCCGGGGAAAACACCGTGTATTTCGACAAGCCGGCAATGGACATGGGCGACATTTTCGGCGATGGGGGGAAGGAGCTGGTCATCGGCGGCAGGCTCTTCGGCCGCAAGGACGACAATAACGTGGGGATCACCACCTTCAGCTATGACCCGGAGAGCGACTCATACCAGACCGGGCTTAAGGATAACCGCCTCTATACCTTCGTTTCCGACGACTTCAAGGCTGTCCAGAGCAAGCTCGGCGTAAAGTGCGTGAAGTTCGACCCGGCGGTCTTTCTGGACTTTGTGGTGCTGGGCGGCTTTATCTATAAATACAATATGGAGAACGACGTGTTCGACCGGCAGGTTATCAGCAATATCTCCCTCACCGGCGTTGATGTCAATAAAGAGTCCAAGTCAAGAAACAACCTCACAAACGTCAATACAAAAAAAGACAAGACCTATATCCTGGATATGCTGGCGGGCAATTTCAACGAGGCGACCCTGGACGATATGGGAAGCGATCTTTCGGAGCAGCTTGTAGTGCTGCACCACAACTCCTGGTACAACAGCCGCCGCGTTTACATTACCACCGTCTCTATGAAGGACGGGGTACTGTATGCTTATATGTTGCAGTATCTCAACAGCAAGGACAACAGCCATTACTTTTCCATCTGTGCTCCCGATATCTGGAACCGGGGGCTCCAAATGGAATATCAGCCTGATGAGACCGAGTTTGTTTTCTCAGACCCCATGATCCTTGCGGTCCTTGCTGCCCCTCCTTTTTATTCCGAGCTTGAGAACGAGTACGAGGCTTTGGGAAACGCAAAGACCCTGTTTGGTACCGAGAAGAGCAAAAGCAGCTCCGAGAGCCATGGGCTTTCGGTGTCCGCCAGTTTCCTCTGCGGATTTGACGGGGAGGTTAGTGTTCTCGGTATGGATCTCGCAAAGGCAGGATGGGAGCTTGAGGTGGAGAACGAATTTACGGCAGCCTTTGAAAAATCCAAATCTGTGTCAAAACATGTGCTGTATGAGAACTATTACAACCAGGATGCGGTGGTGGTCTCAGCCATACCCTACGACGTCTACATATTCAAGATAACCAATACACAGACCGGGGAGTCTGGGATGACAACAGTTATGATTCCATTTGCGCCCGTAACGCGGATTATGTCTTATACATCCTACAAAAAGGTGGCGGAGAGCAGCTCTGCCATTCCACAGTTGACAGGCGTGTTTAAACATACGGTGGGAGATCCCCGCTCATACCCAAAGGATAAAACAAGTATTTCCAATGTAACCGGTGCGGAAATACTTATGGGAAACAGCGGGGACGATTACGGCAACTTTGTGGGCGTGGGCATAGGAAACAATGTGACAGAGGAAGGTATCTCCGTAAGCCAGGGACAATCCCGGACACTGGAAAACAAATTGAGTGTAAAGTTTACAGCGTTTGGCGGCGCTGGAGGCTTCTATGTCGGGGGAAGCGCGGGCCTTGGGTATACCTACAGCAACACAAAGTCCACCGAGGAGACCGAAATGTATTCGGGTTCAGCGCCGGGGCTTCCCGAGGGGAGAGAGGCCTATACATATAAATGGAGCCTCGCTGCCTATCCCTATGATCTCACTGCAGGGAGCGCCACTCAGCGCTGTATGGCTATAAGCTATATGTGTCAGCCTGTGGGGGCAAATTATCCGCCGGTTCCTCCAAAAAATTTTAGAATGGACTCCAGAGACGCAACGAGTATTACGCTTAAATGGGACGCGCCGGTGACCACCAATATTCAGACCACCGGTTTGCCCAGCGGTTATGCGGTATACCGCGCCGATTCCATAGATGGGGAATATAAAAAGATTGGTACAATCTCGGGCCGGAGTACTGTCACATACAAGGATACAAAAGTCGCCGGGACAGGCGCGTATTACTACAGGCTGATGGCCACAAACACCCGGGAATCGATTCCGGCGGAGCTTTTTGTTCCCCGTGTCAAGGCTACGGCAATGACCCTCAAAACTGCACCCAAGCTCTCCTACGGCGATGGCGGCACCCTTGATTTGTCAAGCCTTAAGGTGACCCTGGCCTATGAGAATGGGAAGACGAGAGATGCGGTATTTGCGGACTTCGGAGATGATTTCCTTGTAAGCGCCGTAAACGGAAGCACGCTGGATCTTTCACAGCAGGGAAGCAAGCTCACCGTCACCTACGTTCCCGATGGCATCACCATAGACGCCGGCACCTTGAACGTTAGCGCTGCGGCGGCTTACGATATCGGGCTTACTGCATCCTTCACCGTGGGGACCACCCAAAACGCGGCAAAGCTTGAGGCAGGCAAAGCGGTAAGCGCCACGGCCTCACTGAAGAACAATACAGCCACGTCACAGTCGGTGCTTGCCATTCTTGCGCTTTATAGCGATAAGGGCACAATGGTTGCCTCCAGCACCAAGGCGGTCACCGTCGCGTCGGATGCAACCTCAACTGCGACGTTCACAAGCGCCTTTACGGTGCCGGCGTCGGCATCGGGCTACACTGTGAAGCTTTTTGTCTGGGATGGCACGAGCATCGCAGACACTAAGCAGGTTCCGAAATCCAATGTCATCACATTGCCCTGATGCCCGTCCGGCTGCAGTACGAAAGGAGGCCTTTATTTGAAACGAGAAGCGGCAAGCATCCTGTGTTTTCTGGCACTGCTGTTTTCTATGGCCACTCCGGTCTATGGGGAGGATTTGTGCTCGGTCACGGCAATTGTGAACAGCGATAAGCTAGTCACTATAAGCGGGAGGATTGACGGCGGCCCCGGCCGGCCTGTAAACATCCTGGTCCGTGACCCGAACGGAAGCCTCGAGTATATGGACACCTGCCTGAGCGGTGCGGGGGGCATATTCAATATTTCCTACAACATGACGAACACCCTGGCCGGCTGTTACAACGTAACGGTCGGCACGGCGGGAGCGGCTAACGTCGCCGCTGCCTACTTCCTTTATGGGAAGAACATTATTGAGGCGACAGCCGTCCTTGAGGACGGCCTTGTAAGAATTACCGGTACAACGGGGGCGGGCGCAGGGCAGTTGATTACTGCCCGGATCACTGCTCCCGACAGTACGGAAGAATACGCTGGATGTGCCGTGAGTGTCGTCGGCGGCGGCTTTCAACTCTCCTACGCGCTCACAAACACCCAGACAGGAAAATATACGGTATACGTGGGTGCCTCGGGTATAGAGGAGCCTGCTGTCTGCTATTTCCTCTCAGGCGTTAAGACTGAGGTCAAGGCTAAAATCGACAACCAGAAGCTTGTAACAGTGGAAGGAGTCTCAGCCTCGCCCGGAAAGCCCGTGTCTGTCCAGATCACCGACCCGGAGGGAAAGACGGAATATCTGGCCGGCGTTCTCACCAAAAAGGACGGAACCTTTGCCATATCCTATACGATGGTAAACGAGACAAAGGGGTACTATACGGTTTCAGTCAGCGCTAAAGGCCTTGACACGCCGGTAAAGACGGAGTTCTGCTATGGAAGCGGGCTAGCTAACCTGACACTGAGCAACGGCTCCCTCAGCCCCGTATTCAATTCTGAAACGCTGAGCTATTCGGTAATCGTTAATGAAGACATAGCTTATGTACAGGTAACGCCCACTGCGGTTGAACCAACTGCAATCATCCAGGTAAACAATGCTGTTGTTAAAAGCGGTACAGCTTCAAAAGCAATCAGCCTGAATTATAACTCCAACGTCATTAGCGTAAAGGTTACAGCGGCGGATGGAGCTTATAAGACTTATAGCGTTACTATTACAAGGAATATTTCCGAGGACAACAATCTCAGAGGTCTTTCTATCAGCAGAGGAACCTTGAGCCCCTCCTTCTCTGCCGACACAACAAGCTATACCGCTGCTGTCACCAACAGTATATCAAGTGTCAAAGTGACGCCCACTGCAGTTGAACCCACTGCAGTCATCCTGGTAAACAATACTGTTGTTAAGAGCGGTGCAGCCTCTGAAGAAATCAGCCTGAAGGAAGGCACCAACACTATTACAATACTGGTTGAAGCACCGTCAAAAGCTCAGAAGATCTACAAGATTACTGTTATACGAGACGCTCCGATCTATAGAGAGCCTTCAAAGGATAAAGAGCCTTCAAGGCTTTCGAGCAATGCCAACCTTAGCGGGCTTACGCTAAATGATGCAGTCCTGGCACCACTCTTTTCCTCTGATAATCTTAACTACACCGCAAATGTACCCTACGCCACCGACTCAGTAACAGTAACGCCTCAAACTGCGAACGGCAATGCAACAGTTAAAGTAAATAATATTCCGGTAGTAAGCGGGAGTCCCTCCAGCCCAATTCCCCTTAACCCGGGAAGCAATGAGATAAGCGTTGTTGTTACAGCGGAGAATGGAACTACTAAGACGTATACCGTAACAGTAACAAGAGCAGTTTTATACAACGTAACGGTGGGAAGTCTGAGTAACGGTACAATCCAGGCCGATCCAACGGCAGCAGCAGCGGGAGCGACCATTAATCTGACCATAACTCCGGAGGATGGCTGGCAGCTGAAGATCAATACATTAAAATACAACGATGGGGAGGATCACTTAATAGCAGGTACGAGCTTCGTTATGCCGGCGGCAGATGTGACCGTAACGGCGGAATTTGAGCAGACTGCATCAGGGAACGCAAACCTTAGCGATTTGACACTGACCGACGAGAACCTGAATAACGTGAGCCTGAACGAGGACTTCTCTCCCGATATCCTGGACTACACCGCGAATGTAAACTACCTCACTGCCTCTGTTACGGTAACGCCAACTGTGGAGGACAGCAACAGCACGGTGTCGGTGGTCAATAGCGGGCTGGAGTCCCAGAACGTTATGCTGAGCGAGGGAAACAACATAATCACGGTGACAGTGACGGCTGAGGATGGAAGCACTCGAACCTATACCATTAATGTAATACGGTCTGCGCCTGATAACGCAGGACTCTTGGATCTAGCAGTCTCCACGCAGCATCCGCTCAGCCCTAGGCCGTTTGATCATGACCGTTTAAGCCCCAACCCCTACACCGTAAGTGTGCCTTACAGCATTGACTCCCTGGAAGTCATAGCGATTCCGGTCAACCTGGAGGATACGCTTGAGGTAATCGCCGGGAATATGGAAGACGACGGTAGTATCAATTTGGATGTGGGGGCAAACAACATTGGAATTAAGGTTACCTCGGCGGCTGATGGGAGCGTGAAGTTGTACCTTCTCATTGTGACAAGGGAAGAGATATCCAATGACGCCACGTTGAGAGAGATTCTCATCAGCAACGGGACGCTCACGCCTGAGTTTGATATGGATACTATCTCCTACTCGGCAACCGTAGAAGCCTCAGTCAGCGAGATCACCATCGATGTAACAAAAAGCCATCCCAATGCCGACGTGACAATAAACGGTGACCGCATCACAAATGTTTCTTTGAACGAAGGAGAAAACACTATTACAATTCTGGTAACTGCGGAGGATGACTCCACGACAAAGACCTATACGCTAACGGTGATGAGGCAGTCGCCATAAAGGGACAAGGGGACAGGTTCTTTGTCTCATAATGACGTGAAGGTTATCTTCACGTCTTTTCATTTGTGGAATACAAATGGGCGTGTGAGAAACAGTATTTTCTGTAAAAAAATAAAAAACACTTGCATTCATACATAACATGTGTTATATAGCAAGTATTATATAACGCATATCACAAGGAGAGTAATGTTATGGGACCTAAGGTTAAATTTACCAAGGAACAAATTATCGACGCAGCCTTTGAAATAGCTCAGACAGAAGGAATCGACAGTATAACTATGAGAAAAATCGCAGAAAAATTGGGCAGTTCAGTTGCACCTATCTATGTAAATTTTAAAAATGTTGATGAACTGAATGAAGCTTTAATAGAAAGGATTATGAGTATCAGCAGACAGCTTTTAATGGAGGAAGATACCGGCAGCCCATTCCGCGATATGGGAAACGCAAGTCTTAGATTTGCCATGGAGTACAGCGTTATTTTCAGAGATTTGATTATGAAAAATGGCAAATACATGCAAGGCTATGATGAAAAAATGATGCCTGTATTAATTGAAGAGATGCAAAAGGACCCTGAGCTGAAAGGATTCACTATTGATGAGCTAAAAACAATCCTATTAAAAATGAGGATATTTCAATTAGGACTTTCGATGATGGCTGCCAACAGCTTACTGCCCAAAGAATACAATAGGCAGGATATGATGGATATTTTGTCTGGTGCTGCCGATGATGTAATAATGTCGGCTAAACTTAGAAAGGGATTACAATAATAATTATGCCATGAGACAAGGGGACAGGTTTGTTGTCTTAAAACTGCTCCTTTATCATAATTATTAAATATAAGAAGTATATCTATGGGAGATATGCCTATATTTGTCAAATACCTGCTGGTGGTCTCCTTGTCCTACCTTGCAGTTTTCTGTATATGGGAACTTTGGAAAAGGGTGAAAAAATAAGAAGTTTCCCCAATTGAAAGAAGAGATCAAGTGGAATCAGCCAATGTTCAGTGACCATGGAACTTTTATCATCGGTTTCAGCATTGCTAAAGAGCATATAGCCGTGGCGCCTGAAGCGGTGGTTATCAGCCTTGCCTATAACATTGAGAATAAAAAAGATATGACTAAATTTTGGTGATAGCGGAAGAATTAGTTTTTTCTTGATATTGTTCGTTTAAACGTATATGATTGAATTAAAGTATCTGTATGAAGGATTGTAAACGTATTATGGGATATTTGATACCGAAGGAAGCGGCGAAAAAATGGGGGATATCGGAGCGCCGCGTTCAGATTCTATGTACGCAGGGTAAAATTATAGGCGCGGAGCGTCATGGGAGGATATGGCTGATTCCTGAAACGGCGGAAAAGCCGGAGGATGCGAGAATCAAATCAGGCCGGTACATAAAAAGCAGTCCGAAGCCTTTGACAGCTGCGTCCGATACTACCGTCCCACGGCCCCGGCTGAAAGAAAAAATCGCCCCCCCCGGCAGCAGCCTTACATACATTCACGCCGATGCGGGCTATGGCAAAACCACTCTCTTGACGCAATACGCCAATGAACGGAATGATGTTATCTGGATCTCTTTGGATGAAAGAGACGGAGATATTGCATACTTTTTGCGCCATTTGGAGGATGCCTTCCGCAGGAAACTGCCCCGCTTCGATTTTTACGCCACCGATTTGCTCCCCTTTGCAGCCGAGAACACCTTTGTACACAGGGTGCTGTCGGCGCTGCTTATGGCCATAGGCCGCCGAAAGCTAACCCTCATTCTGGATGATGTCCATGTAATTACGGGGGGTGCGGCGATGGACTTTTTAATCATGCTGGCCAAAAGCTGCCCCCGGAACCTTATCCTTGTAATGGCCGGGCGTCATGAACTGTGGGGCGGACTATATCGGTTAAAAATGGAGGGCAAAGTCGCCGAGCTCAACAGGAATGATCTGTGCTTCAACCGCGAAGAAGCGGAAAAGCTATGGGGCTTTTTCGATGAGGCTGCTTACGAGGCCACAG
Organism: Bacillota bacterium; assembly: GCA_035417425.1. Lineage (GTDB taxonomy): Bacteria > Bacillota > Clostridia > Lutisporales > Lutisporaceae > BRH-c25. The sequence continues at coordinate 23,788 of DAOLPD010000006.1, read as the reverse complement.
AGGGCTGGGCATTGGCCCTGCAGTCCTACCGGATGGCTGCGGAGGGTGGTAAGCTCAGCCTGCCCCATTCCGACCGGAAGCTGCATCGTTACCTGCTGGAGGAAATATTCAAGCAGCTTCCCGAGGATATGTGTCATTTCCTGCTGGCCACCGCTTGGCTGCCGGAGCTTAAACCCGAGGAGTGCGACAGGCTTCTGGGCATCCGCAATTCCGGGGAAATGCTTGATGAGCTTGTCCGCAGGAACCTATTTACCACCCAGGCTTCTCCCGGATCCTATCGCTATCATACTTTGTTTGCTGCCTTTTTGCGGCAAAACGGCAATACCACGGGGAGGGAGGTATTGCACAAGGCAATGCTTGACTGCTTTGAACGGAAGGAATATGAGCAGGCCGCAGACTATGCCGTTCTTCTGGATGACGACGCTTTTATCCACGAATGTATCAGTGCCGCACTGGGCAGGCCTTTCGGCAGGGGGCGCTACGGAAACCTCAAAGGATATTTTGACTGTATGGAAGCCCGGTGCACTCCTTTATCTCCCCGGGTCCTCTTAGCCAGGGGCTTGTACCTGTCCAGCCAGGGGCGCTATTATGAGGCCGACAGGTGTATAAGCGAAGCCCTTCCGAAACTGAAGGAAGACCGGAAAGTCATACTGCAGGTAATGGCCCATAAAGCCAGAATTCTGAGGAGCAAGGTTTCCTTCGAGGAAAGCAGCCGCCTGATCGACAGCCTGCTGCCCCTGCAGGAGGATACGTCAATGGAGGACAGGTACATGGTGATGATAGAAAAAATACACAACCTTACTCTGTCTACCCGCCTGAGCGAAGCTCTGGAACTGACACTGTCACTGCTGGAGAAATGCGCTGCATGCGGCAATACCAGGGTCAGGGCATGGTTTGAGCGCTATCTTACAGTCATTTATTTCTACCAGGGCGATTATATAAAGTGCCTTTATTACTACGAAAAATCCCTGTCCATCTCCGAAGAGGAACAGGACTGGCTCTCGCGCCACTGCGCGGGAGCTTACGCCGCTAAAGCTTATCAGGTGACAGGCCGGGAGGAAAAGGCTGTCCCTCTGATGGAAGAGGAGCTGGCACGGCTTCGCAGGCTGGGGCTGCACGAGGAGCTGAGCCTCAACTATCTGATGTACGCCGAAATCCTGCTGGCGGAGGAAATGCGTAAAATCAACAGGGGAATGCTTTCGGATTTTTCGGACTTCAACCGGTACCTGGAGCTGGCGGAGGAACATGCCTCCTTAAACCGCAGCTCCGGGGAATATGCCATTTTTGTAAAAATATTTCGTATGTGTGCTGATCTTCCGGCAAGGCCAGAAAAAGCCCTGCATGGCATCAAGGATATACTGCAGCTGGTCGAATACGCCACCCCCTTTTTCCGGACACTGGCCTACGGCCGTGTTGCCAACGCCCTCAGCATGCTGGGCAGGGACCTGGAGAAAAGCAAAGCATATTACAAGAAATGCATTGAAATTGGCGAAGAATACGGGACACTGAATTCTTCCATGATTGCCTGCGGCGAGCTTGCCGCAATATATCTCCGCGAGGGGGATGAAACAAAAGCGGAGGAATACATCCGGAAGTGTCTTACGCTTTCACAGCAATACGGCCATCGCTGCTGCTTCCGGCAAAAGAATATTTTTGGGGAAGTGCTTTACTTTGCCCTGAGCCGGGGAATTACCCCGGAATTTGCACGGGAAATGCTTGACTTCGGAGGCTACTCGGCCCAACGGGTATACATCAACACCCTGGGAAGCTTCTATGTGGCTCCGGCCCACGACCGGCACTCCCCCGTAAAAATCCGCACCCAGAAATCCAGAGAACTTTTGGCTTATCTTCTGGAACACCGGGAGGGAGTCAGCCGCCGGCAGATTTTCGCCGACCTGTGGGAGGGCAGCGAGGGCGACATCACCGGCATGTTCCACACCCGCCGCGGAGAAATCCGAAAGGCCTTCGAAAGCATTGGGGCCAAAAACCCTATAGTACATGAAAAGGATGTATACCGGCTGAGCATGGAGGAAATCATCTGCGACCACGACGCCTTTCAGCAGGCTGCCGGTGAATTCCTGAAGGAACCAACCCCGGAAAATGCTCAAAGGGTGGTTGACCATTACACCGGACGATATCTGGACGATATGGAAGCCCTATGGGCTGAAAGCGCCAGGCTGCGCTGCGAGGATACTTTTCTTCAGGCGGCGGAAGTCCTGCTGGAAAGCTACCGGGAATCCGGCGAGAGGGCAAAAACCGTGGAACTGCTGCGCCGCTGCACGGGATTAAGATATCAGGGGCACCAGTAAGATACGGCAAAGGAAGACAAAAGGATAAGGAAAAAACAGCAGGCACCGGTATATAAACGAGGAGCCGCAGTAATTATCTTCATCTGTGCTAACCGGGATAATCTGTGGTTTTTTTTTGCCCAATTTTTTGAAAAAAATTATCGAAAAATTCATTTTGGTGGTACTTTTGGTGGCAGCCGGTTTTTTATAATGGAGACAGGTGGTCCGCGGCCTTGTTTTCCATTACGCGGACAGCAAAACTTTGGGACAAGGAGGGTATTTTGTGCGAAAATATTTATCTTTTTTACAAACCCGCCTCCTGCTGATCGGAGCCCTGCTGGTCATGGCCTTTTTGGCCATGTCGATGACGGCGCAGGCGGCGAGCTTTTCGGGCAGTGGTTCGGGGACACCGGCAGATCCCTATATCATCACCACTCCCGAGCAACTAAACGAGATATGGAATAACCTGGGCGCCCATTACAAGCTGGGAGCCCACATCGATCTGTCGGGGTACATGAACTGGACTCCCATAGGCAATGATGCAATACCCTTTACCGGCAGCCTCGATGGTGACTCCTACACCATCACCGGCCTGTATATCGACCGGGCGATGACGACCTACGCGGGCTTGTTCGGCTATATCGACGGGGCTGATTTAAAGGACCTTGCCCTGGAGAATGCCTTTGTGTCGGGTTATGACAATGTTGGCGGGCTGGTAGGCTATATGCTCGACGGCAGCGTCAGCAATTGCAGCTTTAACGGCAGTGTGCGGGGTGACAGCGGTGCCGGTGGATTGATAGGATCTAATTATAATGGCACGGTCAGCAACTGCCGGACGGCCGGAGGCGTGTCGGGCCGCGTTACTGTCGGCGGGTTGGCGGGTGCTAATTATGGTTCTATTGAAAACTGCCATGCCCGGATGACGGTGGAAGGTTCAGGGTTTGAAATTGGCGGGCTGGTGGGATATAACGGTACAGCTTCGGCCTCCGTCAGCGGCTGCTCCGCCACCGGCAGCGTAAGGGGCAAAACTGCAGGTGGACTAATCGGAATGAATTACGGCATTGTCAGCAACAGCTTCTCCCGCGGCGCAGTGACCTTAGTAGACTATGACAGCAGTGATGGCGGTAACGCCGGCGGGCTGATTGGATACAACTACGGCGTAAGCGTCAGCGGCTGTTATTCCTTAAGCAGTGTCGCCAGTGAAGATTCGGACGGCGCCGATATAAATCTTGGAGGGCTGATTGGGTACAACTCCAACGGAAACGTCAGCGACTGCTACGCAACAGGCAGCGTCAGCGCTGCCCTATCAAGCCGGGTCGGCGGCTTGATTGGAGATAACGACGCCGCCGTTACCCGCTGCTACGCCGTCGGCGCTGTGAGCGGCGGCACCGAGGGAGGCCTGGTAGGGCGCAACTCCGGCGGCGGTTCCATCAGTGACAGCTACTGGAACAGCTACCATATAGATGAGGGTGTTGGACAAATCTCCGGCGGTATCGTTAACGTCACGGATAAAATCAGCGCCGATATGAAAAAACAGTCCACCTTTGCCGATTGGGACTTCGCAGGCACCTGGGCCATCGGGGAAGGCGCCACCTATCCCTACCTGCAGTGGCAGCAGACGGCTTACACCGATACCGCTCCTCCGTACTTTGCGGTAAACTATCCTGCCTATGAACAGGCAACAAGCCAGGGCTTTACCCTGAAGGTTAAGACCGATGAGGACGCTGTGGCGTATTATGTTATACTGGATAACAACGACGAATTAGGGTATTATCATATTTATTATCCTTATTCTGCTATCAGGAGCGGCATGGATGACGAAGTTTTTCCAACTGACTGGTCAATCCTGCCCCCTAACCGTTACGGCAGCGTCAGCGTCACGGCGGGAACGGAAGCAGCGGTGACCATCACCGGCCTTGCTTTCGCCACTCCTTACGACGTGTACTTCCTGGCCGAAGACGGCGCCGGTAACTACGCTCCGCTCATCATCAAGCTGGACGCCGCCACGGCTTTAAGCAGCGAGAATGACATCACCGGCTTTACGGTAACAGGTCAGGCGGGGGATTCCACCATCGACACCGCCAGCCACACCGTGGAGTTCCATATGCCCAACGGTACGGAAGTGACCTCCCTGACACCAACCATCACGGTATCGGCAGGCGCCGCCATCAGCCCGGCATCGGGAACGGCACAGGATTTTTCCGCTCCCGTAAGCTACACCGTAACTGCCGAGGATGGAACAGAGCAGGTGTGGACAGTAACCTGCATCGTGGACCCGGCCATCGACCTCTCCGGCTTTGATGTCCAGCTGGCAGTGCCCGGCGACAAAACCGCAGGCATAGCCTTCGATCTGAGCATAACGAATGCTAATGGTACGGACGGCGCTGCCTTGAGCGGAGATGTAAACGTCACTGTCACCAGCGACCAAGACAATACGGTTCACAACGCGGCCGTTACCTTTACAGATGGAACGGTCACCGTACCTGTAACCCTGGCGACGGAAGGCGAGCATACCCTGACCGTGAATGTGGCAGGTGTTACCAATCCTGAAACCGTAAATGTGACGGTTACAGAGGCTGTAATCACTGGCAGCATCAGCGGTACGGTATATTATGATGACGACGGGGGCGGCGGAGGCCTCATCGAGGGAGCCACGGTCACCGTCACCGTGGATGGCACCGACTATACGGCAACCACGGCGGCGGACGGCACCTACACCATAACAGGAGTTCCTGCAGGGATGGGCTATACCGTCACTGCCAGCAAGGCGGGATATGACAGCGATATGGTGACTGATGTCACCGTCACAGCGGGAAGTACCACCGCAGACGTAAATTTTCACTTGGCTACATCGGTTCTTAATGGGGTTATCGCCGGTGTAGCCAAAGATAGCGGGAATAACCCCATCTCTGGTGTCACCGTGAGCCTCTCCGTTAACGGAACGGTTTACCAGGCGATAACAGACGAAAACGGAACCTATACCATAACAAATGTACCGGCGGGATCAGGATATTCCGTCACCGCCGGCAAGACGGGATATATCAGCGAGACGGCAGATAACGTCACAATCACTGCTGGAAGCACGACTACAGTGAACTTTACCTTGTCGGCTGCCGGTGGCGGCGGAGACAGCGGAAGCGACGGAGACGACAAAGACGACAGAAACAGCAGAGGCGACAGCACCAACCATCCAGCCGCACCAACGTATAAATCGACTATTTCCGGCACCAATACAACTGGAATTAGCCTGCCTGTCACCGTCAATACGAATACGGGCAGCGCAACGACAGACTTGGGAACTCTGGCGAATGACATTTTTACCGGTACGGGTACAACTGTCATCACAGTACCCGACCTTTCCGGTGTGAATTTCTATACCCTGGGAATTCCGGCCGATTCCTTGTCCAGTTCACAAGGGGAAGGTTCTTTGACCTTCTCAACCGGCGCAGGCAGCATCACCATCCCGTCCGGCATGCTGACGGGAATCCCGGGAACAGAAGGGAAGACAGCCGGAATCACCATAGGACAGGGGGACAAATCCGGCCTGCCGGAGGATGTTAAAGCAGCCATCGGTGACCGACCGATTGTACAGATCACCCTGACCCTGGACGGTAAGCAGACCGAATGGAACAACCCGGAAGCCCCGGTGACGGTGAGCATACCATATATTCCGACGGCAGAGGAACTGGCGAACCCGGAAAGCATTGTGGTCTGGTACATCGACGGCAGCGGCAATGTGGTTTCGGTGCCCAACGGACGCTATGACCCGGCTACCGGAACAGTTACCTTCACCACCACCCATTTCAGCTACTACGCAGTAGGCTACAAGCAGGTAAGCTTCAAGGATGTGGCAAAGGATGCGTGGTATGCCAAGGCGGTTTCCTTCATAGCCGCAAGGGATATCACCACCGGCACGGGAGGAGGCAATTTCAGCCCCGAAGCAAAACTCTCCAGAGGCCAGTTCATTGTGATGCTGATGAAGGCATACGGCATCACCCCTGACACTAATCCGGAGGATAACTTTGCGGATGCGGGCAGCACTTATTACACTGGTTACCTGGCTGCTGCCAGAAGGCTCGGTATATCCGCGGGGGTGGGAAACAATATGTTTGCTCCTGAGAGGGAAATCACCCGCCAGGAGATGTTTACCCTGCTGTACAACGGGCTGAAGGTAATCGGCAAGCTGCCCCGGGGCAATTCCGGCAAAACACTCTCCGACTTCAGCGATTCGGGGGACATCGCACCCTGGGCTAAGGACGCCATGAAGCTGCTGGTGGAAACGGGAACAGTGGGCGGCAGCGGAGGCAAGCTCACTCCAACGGATACCACCACCAGGGCGCAGATGGCCCAGGTGCTGTACAGCCTGCTTTCAAAATAACTGAATAATATACAGAAAGAACCTCTTTGGAGCAATCCAAAGGGGTTCTTTATTTCTGCGCCGGAATCCCACTGCACTTCACATCCGCCGATATAAATTTTCCATTGACATCGCATCGGGGTGATTTTTGTTTATGGGAAGAGTTTTAAAATAGTAAGAAAGGAGTATTTCAATTATCAATGTCAACCGAGTATGGAACATCCGCTGATTAAGCAAAGTACATAAAAGCAAGTTTTAAGGATGGAGGTATATGTATGAAAAGAAAGTCTGGTACCATGCCGGCAAGAGCTATATCAATTATTACGACATTTCTGATTCTCACATCAAGCATGCTTTTCCCGGTTCCGGTATTTGCATCATATGCTGTGACGGATATATCCGCGAAGAAGCTCGGGCTCAACGAAATCATTGAATATACCTATAATGAGAATTTTGAGCAGCTGACTCCCCATGAGCAGTGGCTTATGAAAACTGCATTCTTACAAGTTGAGGCGAAGTTGTCAAAGGATCCCGAAGGTTATTTATCAATGGCTTACATGGCAATGGTCACTGCAGGGGCTAACCCGAAAGCCCAGGCAGTCATGGCGGCCTGGGGAGCCCAAAAATATCCTCAATCACCGTGCCTGCTGAATAATTTAGGTTATGCCCTCAGCATCCTAAAAGAATACGATAATGCCGAGACAGTCTATAAAAGAGTACTGGAACTGGATGAGAAACGCCTTGAAACAATAATTAATCTGGGGAATCTGTATATGGACGCCGATAGGGATGAGGAAGCCAAAGCCAGCTATGACAGTGCCCTTAAGCTGGATAAGGACTGCAGTAAAGCATGGGAAGGCCTGTGGGGCTACTATATGAAGAAAAAAGATTATGCCAGCGCTTTAGAAATCGCAGGAAAGGTTCCGCAGCCGGGAGGATTTGTGCAGAAAGGGACGAAGGAACTGGCCGATAAGGTCGAAGAGGAGAATAAAGCTCCGAAATTAGAATCCATTAAAACGGATGATTCATTGGATACAATGGAAAGAAAATTGGAAGGCATATATCAGAGTAAACCGCTCACCCTGGTGACTGTAATAGAAAAATTAGATCCTGAAATGGCACGAAAGGTAAAGGAAGCTACCGAAAATATAAAGGCCGGCATTAAGGCCCCTCAAAAACCCTGGCCTTATGAGTACAACAACTTGAGGGACTATTACATTACGACACAGGCGTATGGAAGTGCTTCATCTTTCTTTATGTCGGATGAAAGCAGCAAAATAGTCATGCCGCAGCCACCGCAGATTTCAGAGGAGGAAGTGAAAAAGGCAGCAAAGGATTATGTAAATGAACTGCAGAAATCTGTAGGCCAGATGCAAAATATAGATCTTACCGATATGAACAAAGTCATGGAAATGGCCAAAAGCATAAATAAAGCTATTGAAGGCGCCTCATCCGGTCAGATGCCAGGAGTTGGTGATGTTCAGCAGCCCGGTAAAAGCATATCCGATATAACTGCTGAATTGGGAGCAGGAGATAAAAAGGGTACGGTAACAACAAGCAACTATAACAATTACTTCATTCACAAAGCAAATTTCCAGAAATATATTGGTCAAAGCATTGATGAATATAAGAAGGAAGTTGAGAAAATAAAACAAGAGTTCAATAGGGAAATGACAGCGCTGAGGAAAACGCAAAATGATCAGCTGGAACAGTTGGATGCAGAAAAGTTAGGAGAAAACAATCCGTTTGAAGTAATGCATATAAGTCAGAGAAACTCTGTTCGCGAAATCTATTTATCAAAATTCAACTCATATTCGGAAAATTTCTATCGCAAGCATGTGCTGCCGGCAATTGAAAAAATGCAGGACACTCAGGCACTCTATATCAAGAATATGTCCAATAAAAACCTGAGAGAAAGGGAATCTCAAGAAATGAAAGCTACGATAAATTCCTACCTGAACTTTTTTGCCAAAACTCAGGCGCCGATTGATGGCTATGAAATCCCGGTAAATGCGAAGGATTCCGCTGAAGCCCATAAGCAATTACAGGATCAAATCGAAAAGGTCAAAGCACAGGCGCCTAAAGCAGGTGAACCCCTTCCACAGCTTAAAAAATTCGAGGATGAACAAAAATCGCTGCTCCAAAAATTATATGAGGATACCAAGTTTGAAAGCAGCATAGGCCTGGTGAAACTGACCTATGAAAATGCGGAGCTCACCCTTGGGCTGAACGATCCCATAAACCAGGAATATATGGATCTCGGTGTGAATCTGAAAGAGTTTTCAGTCTCCCTTACGGAAGGCAAAGGTTCCGAAGTAAGCTTTAAGCTGGCGGAAGGAGTAAAGGGCACTTCCCTTGAAGGCATCGAGGCAGAGATAGGCTGGTCAGTGCGACAGCCGGGAAGAAAAACCACAATATTTTTCGATGATAATTTTAAAGCCGTTGATGCGCAGATTACCAACACTCCGGGTTCGGAAAGCTTTTCGGCGGGGGTTGGCGCCGGCAGTACCAGCCTTGAAGGAAGCATAAAGATTGAAACCAACGCCGAGGGTACAAGTCAGTTTGTATCCCAGATCAAAGCTTCTGTATATGATGTAACAATATTGGAAGAACAATATAAGGAAAACCTGGCACCATAAGCATATCAAGTGATAAGGAGGTAATTATCAATGAAACAAGGCGTATTGAAAGCCCTGTTTATTCTGGCAGCAGCTTTGGTTATAACTGTTGTTCCCGCGGCTGCCGCCGGGTCACCCCCTTCGGTGATTTCGCCGCCTGTTAATCTTGGTGTTTCAAATTACGGGGGAAATTCAGCCTATTGCACCATGAGCGCGCCGGATGACCTTCGGGCACTGCTTGGACAGACTCTTGAAGAACGAGGTTATCAGATGTTTACCTATGCGCAGGTGGATTTTAAAACGGACAACGGGGATTGGCACTATAAAGCCGACTGGGATGATCCTGCCACCTATAAAAAATATTCATTGAATCTGAATAACACCATGATTGGCGATAAATGGGGACGGTATATAGGGAGTGATTACCTTACGTTCAAAAATATGTTCCCGGAAGAGAAAAATGTTCCTGTCCCTTCAGCCTACAGCAGCTGGGAATGGTTCAAGAGCCATTCCATGACATTCAGAGCCCGTTTTGCTATTGACTTTGGAAATAAAAATATTGTTTTTTCAGATTGGTCCAGGGAATATGTTCTATCCGGCAAAAGCCTGATGGATTACAAAAAAATCATGAATACATACGCACCCGAGCTGATATCCGCTGAACTTCAAGAAGACGCAAAAACTAAAAAGCCCTTTGTCTGGCTTGAAACGAAGCGGCAGCCGGACGAGACACAAAAGCTCAATGCAGCTTCCTCCGGCAACATGACAACTGAAGTATGGATGCGTAAAGATGGGGACAAGGATTTCAAACTGGTTGGAGATGGTTTTTTCGCCAATGAAAGGATTTATCTGGATGTAAGCGCATACTTTAAGGATAACATCACTGATTATGCGGCAGCTGCCTATGAAGTAAAAGTACGTTATAAGATTGATGAAAGAAAATATCAGCAATCGGAAGCCACTGCACAGAATTTATTGTACAGCCCTTTTTCCAATGTAATTTCCTATGGCATGCCTGCATGGAGCGCAGCTTCTCCCTGGGCCGGCAATGAACTTGGGAAGGCAGATGAATACGGCCTTATCCCTGATATTCTGAAAGGCGCCGATATGACCAAGCCTATTACAAGGGAAGAATTTGCCTCCCTGGCGGTGGTGCTTTATGAAAAGACTACGGATAAAAAGGCTTCTCCGGCCTCGCCGAACCCCTTTACTGACACAAATAATCCTGAGATATTGAAAGCTTTTCAGCTGGGAATAACCAAAGGTACCTCAGCAACCACCTTTTCGCCGATGGATCTTATCACCAGGGAACAATGCGCTGCAATGCTTGCTCGGGCAGCCAGGACCATGGTTCCCGGCGGAGACTTTTCCACCGATGGGGCTCCGGTATTTACAGACCAGGCGGACATATCATCCTGGGCATTGGAAGATGTCAAGTTCATGAGCAAGATAGGTGTTATAAAGGGATCAGACGGAAAGTTCATGCCTAAAGCCACCACGACGGCGGAGAAGGCTTCCGGTTATGCCACCAGCACCCGGGAGCAGGCGATAATAATGAGTAAGAGAATATACGAAAAATATAAATAAAGCAAAAGGGACGGTTCATTCAAAGAACCGTCCCTGGTGTTTACTCGATGATTCCCAGCTGCCTTGCACGAAGAACCGCATCCAGGGAATTGTTCACGTTCAGCTTTTGATAGGCAATCCTTGTATGGGTCCTTATTGTATTGAGGCTTAGGCCTGTATATTCAACTATTTCGGCATTCTTGTAACCCCTTGCCAGGAGCTCCAGCACGCATTTTTGCTGTGGAGAAAGCTTGATCTCAGTTATATCATTATTGCAGGTTATACCTTTAAAATGCTTTGAGCGTTCATATGCAGCAAAGTATACTTCCTTTGCAAATCTATGCAGTTCATGGGATTGGTCTTTCTCTTTTTCAAGCTTCTTAATAATATAGGACAATATCGGCAGTACCGCCTTTCCTTCATTGGCAACAATACGGATAAAACCGTAGGGAAGCAATGTCAAAAGCAGATTTTGAAGCCTGTTTTGGGCTTCTTTCTTTTTGCCTGAAGCCCATTCAACTATGGCAAGGAGAACATCGGCTTCGGCAGTATCCAGCAGCCGGCCGCAGCTTTCCGCCAGTGACCGCAGCTTATTTAACGCTTCAACTGCCTTATCCTTTTGCATAAGCAGAATATAAGCTCTTGCAGTTGTAAAATTCCTGTAGATTTTATAGAACTCACTGAAGGAGTTATCATCGACATAGTAGTTCCTGAGCCATTTTTCGGCAGCATTTTTGTCTCCGTTAAATATCAGTGTTCTTGACTCATATGCCGACAGGTTCTTTAAAAGGTATTCGCAGGAATTCAGTGAAATATATTCTTTTATTTCCTTTACGGCAGTTTCGTATTTTTCCTTTTGTTCAAGCAATAAATAGATTTCCGCCGTCAATACATGTATGGCATACACAAACTCCGTGCTCATGCTGTCATCTGTGGTGCTCTTCAATGAGAGGGCTATGTCCAAAGCTTCATGCAGCCTGTTTTGTTCCATCAACAATCCCGATTCTGCACCTTTAAACATGAGTTCCACATTCTGCTTAATGATATTGGAAGAAAAATCAGCTATTTTTATACTGAGCTGCGGATCTGTAAGCTCATAAAAGTCACGGACGCAGCGGTGTAAAAACGGCATTTGAAACGTGAATGTCGGAGACTGCAGGTTTTTTTGCTCATGGGTAACGGCCGGCAAGCTCTTAGCCCTGAAAGGAAGATCGGCAATCTTTACTCTGCAATCAAGCATGATCATGCTGTTTACATGCTCCGTTACTTCGGGATGGGCAGCTGCAGCTTGCGGCATCAGGGGATACAGCTTGTCCAGCAGGCAATTTGCCCCATTAATGTCTCCGCTGGCATAACAGAAGAATATGCGCGGAATGTACAGAAGCGGCATTTTATCGCAGATTGCGTCCGGTATTGCGTGCAAGCCGTAAAGCTTATGGAATTCCATATATTCATCAATTGAAAAGATTTTTAAACTGAAAAAGCTGCGGACTACCTGGGCAATGGTTCCAATATCCCTGCTTTTCATTGCATAGTTTTTAGCCGTGAGGAAATCACCCTTCTGCAGGTAATAATCCGCAGTTCTTTTATTGAGGGACTGCTTGTCTATATCACTTTGGTTCAGCTTTTCACGCAAGAATTCCAGGAACAGATTATGATAGCAGTATTCCGTCCCCATAAGGGAAATATTGATGTTGCCTTTCATCAGTGTATCCAGGGTTTCCTTGCACCCACGGCTCTCAGTCAGGCATTCACACAGCTCCGGAGAAAACTTATCCGGCACTGAAGTTTTCATAAGGAATTCCTGCAGTGCCATATCCAGCTTGTTCCAAATGTTTTTTTCAATATAGCTGTTGAAGGAAAGGGATTGACTTTTATAAGAGACGTCTATTATGCCGCTGACAGCCATTGCATTTAATGCGATGATCCAGCCCCCGGTATATTTATGGATATTTTCCGCCTCTTCCTTCGTTATAAACCGTCCATAGCTTGCGAAATATTTTCTTATTTCGTCGCTTTTAAACGCAAGGTCAGAACTTCCTATACAGGAAAGCTTCTGTTGTTCATATAAAGCAGCAAACGGATCCGATAGGTTGTTTCTGCTTAGAATAAATACTGTGATTGCAAGGGGAAGCCGATTCATGACATATAGCAGAGACTTTTTTATTTCCTCATTCATGATAAAATGGAAATCATCAAGAACAAGCGCGTATTTACAATCTTCATAGGCTAATTGAGCTAACAGGTCAATTGTATATTCGACGGGAGAAGCACTAAAGGCAGGGGATCTGACTTCCTGTAAAATACTTGCGTCAGCAGGTATTACAGAAAGCAGGCTCATGCAAAAAAGCCTGTAAAACAGTGCAGGTGTATTGTCATATTCGTCAAGGGAAATCCAAATGGTTTTGCAGCCTGACTTTTTGAGCCACAAAAGCGTTGAGACGGTTTTCCCATAACCGGCAGGTGCATGTACATATATGTACTGATTCTTCACCGCCTCATCAATGGCTTTCAGCAGCTCGGAGCGCTGGGCGCAAATTTGCGGCAATGATACGGGCGTCTGCTTTCCTATTTGCATCAGGCTCATTCTGATTTCCCTCCTCTGTAATTTCAATTATTTCCATTATTTTCATTAGGTTTATTATATCACGTTGATTAACCTTGGGAACATATTGATGTGAATATTCAAAAAATATTTTTTATCAATTGATGTGAATAATCTCACATCGCCGGGAAAATAAATTTTTGTGCCCTCACATCGCAGGGATTGTGATTATATGTAATATACCTGAATAATGGATATAAAGGCAGAAATTTTATGCAAGGGGGGATAATTCTATATGAATGAGCTTATAATAAAAGCTTTTGATTTTGGGATCCGGCTTCTTGAGCTTGCCAACTATCTGGATGAGGAAAAAAAGCATTTTCCGCTGATGCCCCGTTTGCTTGAATGCGGAACAGGAATTAGCGTATACCTGCAGTTATCTAAGAGCTTCCCCAAAAGTATGCAGGAAAATTGTATGCAGGCTTGCAAGCTGATACTGGAAACTGAGTACCTGCTTGAATTGATGGCCAAAACCGGGGTAATAAATGAAATCCAGTGTAAGCCGATTCTAAGTGATTGCAGGTACATAAAAGAAGAGACAAGAAAGCTTCTTGGGAAGAATCAGAGTTATGTAATAAAGTGAAAGGAAGATGGGTATGAGAAAAATTTTTATCTTAATTGCCCTTTGCCTCATTTTCGTGATGCGTATGGCACCGGCATCTGTTTTTGCCGATTATGAGGGGGCGTCCTCCTGGGCTGTTCCCGAACTCGACAAGGCGGAAGGCTTCGGATTGATAACCGACAGGGTAATGGATGATGTGTCCGGAAATGTTACCCGTGAAGAGTTTGCAGAAATCGTTGTCAGGATGTATGAATTGTTTACCGGTAAAGAGGCTGAAGCCGGGGACGTCAGCTTTATCGACACAGACAACAAAGAAATACTCAAGGCTGCAAATATGGGAATGGTACTGGGTGTCGGAGACGGTAAATTTGCTCCGGGCAATCTTGTTACCCGGGAACAGATGGCGGTAATTCTGCTGAGGACCTTGAAGACAATGAACCCGGCGGCGGATTTCTCCACAGACGGTGCAGAAAAGTTTGCCGATGACAATATGATTTCAGCATATGCCCGGGGCGGCGTATATTACTGTTCGAAAAACAACTTTCTTAAGGGTGTTGGCGGCAATAAATTCAACCCCCAGGGCAATAGTTCACGGGAAGCGGCAATAATCGTCTGTCTAAGGGCTTACGAGCTTTACAAACAGGCATCCGTTCCCCAGACTCCTGCTATACAGCAAGGGCCGCAAGCCGGCCCGGTATTCACAAATGAGGCTCTGGAGCAGAATATTGAAAGGCTGGACAGCTATCGCAGAATAATCAGGACTATAACTCCGGCAACAGCAACTGCATCAAAGTGGGAAACCATCAAAGAATTTGCATATACAAAGAACCCGGTATCCAGATATATGAAACTGGATTTTCCCGATTCAGGCAGCAGCTATCTTGAGGAAATCATCATAGGCGGTATAATGTGGAACAGGGACAGTAAAGATGGGGTATGGACCGAATGGAACGAATGGTATGCGGATAAACCGGCAGCATTTGAATATGATCTGAGCACACAGTCTTATCCCATTAACTATGGTAAGCTGACCTATAGAGAAGCGGGAAATGAAAATATAAACGGCATAAATTGTATTAAATATACTGTATCGGGAATCTACTCTGATGAGTTTTCCGATGAACGCTCGGGGGGCAAATATCCCATCACGCTTTCTGCATCGGGAGCCATCTGGATCGCCGATGATGCGGCAATAAAAACGGCAATTATACGGCAGCGCATAAAAGTGAACACTGACATAACAATCAGCGCAGAAAAAGCGATTCATGCGGTATCGGAGGACGTAATTGAAGATGATGTTATGGATATTAATTCCGTGAAGATAGCACCGCCCCAAAATGCAATAAAAGGCAATTGACCAAATTGCGGAAGAAGGAGAAAGCCATATGAAAAACAAATCTGTATTCTTTCGAAGAATTGCAGCATCGTTGTCTGTTATACTTTTAATATTTGTAACGGGAATAAGCAACGTTGATTCAACCCCCCTCATGGATTATGACTCACGCATTTCCGCCGGTGACGATTATTCCATGGCAATATTGGATGACGACAGCCTTTGGGGATGGGGGTCCGATAACGGAGTGCATCTGGGCCGCCGTTATTCCGGAACCCCAATAGTCAATAAACCCGCTCCGATAATGAAGGATGCAAAGGCTGTACATGCAGGCTGGGGTACGACGCTGGTGATTAAAAACGATAATTCCCTCTGGGCATGGGGAGACAACATGCCGGGGGCAGGCGAAGACAGGCTTGCTTATGCATTAAAACCAGAGAAGATTATGGATGATGTCATATCTGCATCAAGCGGAAATTGGTTTGTGCTGGCCGTCAAGTCCGACGGTTCCCTCTGGGCATGGGGCAACAACATTGAAACCAGATTGAATGAAAATCTGAAAGTAAAGGATAACAAGAATAAGTATTTCTACACACCTGTAGTCAAGCCCACCAAAATAATGGATGGCGTAAAAAAGGTCAAAGCCAGCGGGCATTCCTACTTTGTCCTGAAAAACGACGGAACCCTGCTGAGTTACGGTACTGGTGTCAGCAGCAACAATAAGGTGTCAGTCAACGGCATATGCTATTATGTTCTGGATACAGGTGTAATAGACATGAGCCTGCCTACCGGGTCAGCTTATTATATAAAGAATGACGGTTCCCTCTGGGGCATAGGGCAAAAAGTCTATGAGGACCTTGATATGAGCAAGTTTGATTATAATAAAAAAAGTGCATATGATCGTACACCTGTAAAGGTAATGGAAAATGTAAAGTCAGCATTTCATGCCGGGGCATTTTTACCGGCAGCCCTGAAAAAGGACGGTAAACTTGTAGTATGGAGTACGACCGGATCCGTCGACAGTTTTTTCACCCAAAATCCGATTGATATAAATACATGGCTGAAAAGAAAGACCCTTCCGCTTATGGATGGAGTACGCGCAATCAACGGAGGCACAAGCCAGCTGCTTGTCAGCAAAAACGACGGTTCAGTCTGGATCTGGGGCTTTGGTGTGCTGGGAGACGGAAATGACAATGGCAGCACTTTGAAGAGCAGTAAATTTATCAAACTTGAATTCAACAAGGATGAAGAGCCGCTTTTCACTTCAGGCACACAAAAAAGCCGGCTGCTATCAGACTGGATAAAGGAAAAGGAAGCCAGCGGAGGTATTCCCTTATATAACCCCGGCTACAAAGCAAACTGGGAATGTGATTACTGGGAGGAGAATATGGTGCCGGGCTTCCACACAGCCCAATCCGGCAGTATGGTATACGGTTATGACTCCTGGAACTCCCTTATCATGGTAGGCAAAGCGGAGGGCAACAAGCTCAGCGGCCATATATATGACGGCATTTTTGAAATAAGGATGAACCCTGACGGGAAATCCTACTCAGGTTTTATATTCGATAACAGTGCGGCAGAAGCCGGTTATTGGACGGGTATAAGGAAGAGATAAAAAGGATAATTGCCTATGCTCATAGGAGCATTGTCAATATGGGTGTTAAGAATGCCGATGGCGAAGTTACAGATAGCCAAGTCATCCGAAAACAGTCGAATCATGTTGACACTTGGCATATTTTGTAATACACTTGAATTAACAAGGAAACCATTTATATGACCATTTTGACTTGAAAAAATGGTTTACTTTTCAGTATTTCCCTAAAATAACCTAATCAGTTTATGTATCAAGATGAATCATATAATTATCTATTACATTCATTACCATCAGAAATGCAGTTATTGATGATTAATGTTATCCTCTTTGTTTTGCCGGTAAGGATGATTTTGATTGATACAATGAAGACGACATTGAGCACCTATGTCAACTTAATGAAACTTTGCCGTCGATTTGTTATCAGCAAATCGACGGTTTTTTCTTTAAAGAGATAAAGCAGATGATGTGCTTTTAACTCACAGCAGGCAGTTGACTCATCGGAATGCGTTGAGTGAAAGGAGCAAGCAGAATGGCTGATTATTTTATAAAAAAGAATTCAGTTTATTATATAAATCAGGATATATACGATAATAATGGGGTGCTGTTATTACGAAAAGGTCAAAGAATAACAGATGAAATTAAAATAAGCTGGAGAGGCTCGGAAAATATGATTCGAATAAGATAGATCATGCAAGTGATAAGCAAAGTGATATTCTTGCTCCGGTTACCAAGGAATTATCAGAAAGAATAAATTTACGCAACAATCGTATTATCGAGAAGCCCAATGAGGTACTAAGCACTATAATATTTGAATCCGGAAAGAAGCCGTGGTGGATATATGTTAATGCTTTGAGCAATTATGTAGACTGGCTGTATACACATTCAATCGATGTGGCTTTAATCTCGCTGATGATGGCTGTAGAGTTGGGATACAGTGATGAAGAGCTTTTCAATATCGGGTTGGGAACACTGCTTCATGATGTAGGCAAGCTGCTGATACCAAAGTCAATCATACAAAAACCCGAAAGCCTGACAGATATGGAAACGACTTTAATCAGACAGCATTGCGAATTGGGCAGGAGTTCTCTTGAGGGATTTAATTTCCCGAAGGAATACATGGATATCGTTATGCAGCATCATGAGAGGCTTGACGGAAGCGGATATCCGAAAGGGATTAAAGGAGAAGAAATATGCCGCAGCGCAAGAATTGTCATGATTGCTGATGCTGTTGACGCAATCACATCCTATCGGCCTTATAGGGAGCCGCAGACAATAGATGCTGCAATAAAGAAACTAAGGGATGAGAAAGATAGATATCCTCAGGAGTTTGTTTCTATATTGGTAAATATACTGGGATAATGTTGAAATGCTTTGTATATTTGGAGGAAAATATATGAGAAAGCTTTTTGCCCTGTTGTTTGTACTTTTAATCATGATATCAATCATAATAACCCCCACTTATGGAGAAGGCAGCGTTATCGATTGGACTGAGGATGAACTTGCTTTTATGAAAGAACATCCTGTGATTCGCCTTGGCGTTGACCCCGGGTTTGTGCCCTTCGAGTTCATAGATGAGGATGGTGAATATAAGGGTATTGCAGCAGATTACCTTTCTTTGATCAGTAAAAAAACCGGCCTGCAATTTGAAGTTGTTAAAGGGCTGACATGGCCCGAAGCATATGATATGGCGCTGGCGGGAGATATAGATGCATTACCTGCCATCGGGAAAACAGAAGACAGGGAAAAGAATTTTTTCTTTTCAGAGCCGTATTATTACTTTAAGAGAGTAATCGTTACAAGAGATTCAGATACAAACATATCCGGTATGGAAGATTTACAGGGGTTAACCGTAGCTGTGCAGCGAAATAGCTCACATCACAGCTATTTGTTGTCTTTCCCGAAAATCAATTTGAGTTTATACGACTCTTTGGAGGCGGCACTAACAGCTGTGGCAACCGGTGCAGAAACTGCCTTTATCGGTAATCTTGCCACTACAAACTATCTGATACGTTCAAACGGTCTGACAAATCTAAGATTTGTCTCCTTCGAAGCTGAGAAGCAGCAAGCCTTGTATTTTGCCGTTCGTAAAGACTGGCCCCAACTGGTAAGTATTTTCAATAAAGCAATGGATACAATTACCGAGAATGAAAAAAATGCCATCAATCAAAAGTGGATTGATTTGGAAACCGATATAGACTACGGGCCGATAATTCGTATACTGACTATTATCGGCGCTTTTGTCGGAGTTGTGTTGGCCGTTTCTTTCTTTTGGATTGCCCGCCTGCGAAAAGAAATCCGCCAAAGAAAACAAATTCAGATTGATTTGGAAAAGGCAAAGCGGGAAGCAGATGCAGCAAATGAATTTAAATCCAGCTTTATGGCAAGGATGTCTCATGAAATAAGGACACCTCTTAACGCCATAACGGGAATGGCTTATCTCCTCAAAAAAACCGAGATATCATTAACACAAAGCATGTATATCGACCGCATAACACAGTCTGCTAATAATATGCTGAGTATTATAAATGATATCCTGGATATCTCAAAAATCGAAGCCGGAAAAGTGGAGCTTGAAATTACTTCTTTCAGTATGGATCAGGTTATACAGGATGTTGTGAATATTGTTTCTTATAAAATCGAAGAGCAGGAAATAGGATTCAGATTATCCAAAGATCCTCTTGTTCCGAACTGGTTTTTCGGTGACCCGAAACGAATTGAACAGATCCTCCTCAACGTTCTGAACAATGCGGCTAAATTTACCAGCGCGGGTGAAGTATCGCTGGATGTCAGACTCGTGGCAAAAGAAAATGATAAGTATCATCTGTCATTCATTATTAAGGATACGGGAATTGGCATGAATGAAGAGCAGGTAAAAAAGCTCTTTACACCGTTTGTACAAGGCGACAGCAGTATTAACCGGCGTTTCGGCGGCTCAGGGTTGGGGTTGTCTATCGTTAAAAACCTGGTAGACATGATGAAGGGGCAGATACAGGTATTCAGCACGCCCGGAGAAGGCTCCACCTTTATCATACATTTGTCATTGAATGTTGATAAAGAAAAGGAGGATGTGTATGTAAAAGCCCTGTCAGCCAATCACTTCAAAGATATCAGAACACTGGTGCTGGAGAAATCAGGGGCAAATATGAATTTGATTGAAAGCTACTTAAGTGCCTTTGGAATGCACTGCGAGCTCACAAGTTCAGAAGCCAGTACGATGAGCATGCTGGAAGCTGCTAACGGCAGATATGCAAAAACCTTTGATTTGTTCATTCTGGATTTCGATACGCCTTCGGGGGGCGGATTCAGATTTGTGGAAGCTATTCGAAACAATAATAAGATTGTTAAACCGCCAAAGATAATAATGCTGCTGCCGATGCTGAGGGAGGATTTGTTTGACAGACTCAACGAATACGGAATTGATATGGGTGTCGGCAAACCAATCATCCCGTCTATTCTTTTAAACGGAATATTGGACATTTTCAACCTTAAGGCAATATCGGCCTCTCAACCTATAAAAAACAAGGATGCCAGCCCGGCTAAGTTCGATAAAACGCACCGTGTCTTACTGGCGGAAGATAACAAGACGAACCGGTTGATTGAAAAATCACTTCTTCAGCAAGTAGAGATAGAATCAATTGTTGCATGTGACGGAAGAGAAGCAGTAGAGCTTTTTAAAGAGCATAAGGACAGCATAGATCTTATCTTAATGGATCTGCATATGCCTGTCATGAACGGTTATGAAGCAGCACAGGAAATCAGAAAGATATCAGCCGACGTTCCTATTGTGGCAATGACAGCAGACGTAATTCTGGGGGTCCGGGAAAAATGCGAGCAAAGCGGAATACATCATTATATCAGCAAACCCTTTGATCCCGAACACTTTATACAGACAATCAAGGAAATCATATCAGAAAATGAGAACAACAAAATCCAAAATGTATCTGTCCTGGATCAATCAGCAGGACTGAAAAATATGGGTGATAATGCGGAAATCTATCGGCAGGTTTTGAATGAATACTTAAGTGAGAACCAATATATTGCGGACAAGCTATCTTCGGCAGTTCTTGAAAAGAGATATGCCGATGCGGCACAAATTGTCCATAAGGTTAAGAGCAGCTCGGGCAGTATCGGAGCAAAATCCCTCTATGACGCAGCCATAACACTTCAGAAAGCCTTAAATGAAGAAAAAGAGGATGAAATAACGCTTTTGCTGGAGAAGTTTTCTCGATTATTGAGAGAATTGCTTGAGGAAATAAAGGAATTTCAAAGCTGAAAATGAGTCTTTGTGACTATTTTTATAGAAGGAGGATGAATAATGTTAGCAAAAATTTTACTAGTTGACGATTCAGCATCCGATCGATTGATCATAAAAAGCATGTTGAGCAATTACAATGTCCTGGTTGCTTGCGACGGAATCGAAGCCATGCGCCAAATTGATGAGCATGATGATATTGACTTGGTTATTCTGGATTTGAACATGCCTAATATGGATGGGTTTCAGGTACTGGAAACGTTGAATTCTGATGAACGGTACAATAGACTGCGCACAATAATATTAACGAACTATGATGAACTGGATAATGAAATCAAAGGCCTTGAACTGGGTGCGGTGGACTATATCAGAAAACCTATTCATATAGATTCATTAAGGGCGAGAGTTAATATCCATACCGAGTTGATTCGAATCCAAAAATTACTTGAACAAAAGATATATGAACAAGCTTTAACCTTTGACACGATTTTTAAACAAGCACCTATAGGTATAGCTATTTCACACAGTATGGAACCGTTTAACAGCAATAGCAGTATTATTATCAGCATGAATCCGATGTTCGAGCAGATTACCGGAAGAACAAAGGAAGAAATCCTGGAGCTGGGTTGGGCAAATATTACACATCCCGATGATCTGGAGGAGGACATTAAGAACTTCAAAAAGCTCCAGGCCGGAGAAATGAAAAGCTATTCAATGGAGAAGCGATATATCAAACCGGATGGTTCAATTGTCTGGGTACATATGATTATGGCTCCGCTTATGTATGCGGATGACCATCTATATAACCATATATGTCTGGTTCAGGATATTACAATTCGAAAAACAGTAGAAGCAGACCTGATGGAGAGTGAGCGCAGCAAATCTGTATTTCTTTCCCATCTTCCGGGTTTAGCCTACAGATGCAATTATGACCGTGAGTGGACGATGCAGTATGTTTCCGCCGGCTGCCTGGAATTGACCGGATATGCTCCGGAAAGCCTTTTGTACAACAGAGACCTGTCATATAACGATTTGATCACACCCGAATATCGCGAACCCCTCTGGGAAGAATGGAAGCGTATCCTTGCCAGAAGACTGCCTTTTCAATATGAGTACGAAATCCAAACGGCAAAGGGAGAGCGTAAATGGGTTATGGAGATGGGACAAGGGATTTTTGACGAGCAGGGTGAAGTAGTAGCTCTTGAGGGAATCGTCCTTGACATTTCATACCGGAAAGAAATCGAGAATAATCTCAGATATAATAATGAGCATGATAGTCTGACAGGGTTATATAACCGCAGCTATCTGGAAAATCTTCTTAAGAAAGATGCAGAGCTGCGGGCAACGGAGAGAAGAGCCGTTGTGAGCGTTAATCTGAGCGCTGTGCAGTCATTGACAATGACTTATGGATTTCATTATACCCAGGAATTAATAAAGAAAATTGCCGACACTCTCAACTTGCATTGTACAGACAAGCGTTTATTATTTAATACATATGAAAATCGATTTGTATTCTATCTGAAAGATTACAAGGATAAAAAGGAACTGGTTGAATTCTGCGAAACCGTTGCAGGCACATTGGAATCCCTGCTCGCAATCGAAAGAATCGGTGGCGGGATTGGAGTTCTTGAAATAGATCAGGATAAAGCGCAGAATGTTGATCAACTTCTGAAAAAACTTCTGATTGCATCTGAAAGAGCGATAAGTTTTGATGACAGAGACTTTGGGATTTGTTTTTACGATACTGAAATTGAAGATCAAATTCTCCGTGAACAGGAGATAAAGCGGGAGCTTACCCAAATTGCGGCGGATGAAAATGACGGCGGACTTTTACTGCAATATCAGCCCATTCTTGATCTCAAATCAAATCAGATATGCGGCTTTGAGGCCTTAGCCAGATTGAACAGTGACAAGCTTGGACGGGTACCGCCATTGGAATTCATTCCTATAGCTGAGAAAACAAAGCTCATTATTCCGATTGGCAGGAAAGTTATGATTCAGGCATTCCGTTTCCTGAATAAACTGAAGGAAAAGGGATATGGCAAAATAGGAATTTCAATTAATGTTTCTGTAATTCAACTGTTAAAAAATGATTTCTGTAAAAATCTGTTTGAGATGATAGAACAAATGCAGGTTAGTGCGGAAAATGTCGGCCTTGAGGTTACGGAGTCGGTATTTGCTTCAAACTATCAGGAAATAAATCGTATTCTTGGTGAGCTTAAGGATTGCGGAATCCACATCGCTATCGACGATTTCGGAACGGGATATTCCTCTCTTGCGAGGGAGCGGGAGCTAAATGTCAACTGCCTTAAAATAGACAAATATTTTATTGATAAACTTTTGTCACTTAAGCCTGAAGAGGCCATTACAGGGGACATTATCTCAATGGCGCATAAGTTTAACCACTGTGTCGTTGCAGAAGGGGTAGAGTATGAAGAGCAGAGACAGTATCTGAAGAATTTCGGGTGCGATAAGATACAGGGGTATCTAATCAGCAAACCCCTTGATGAAGAGGCGGCAATCGAAATGCTTAAAAGCAACAGCTGACTCAATTACATTAATGAGCCTTCATCAGAAACGGAATGATATATTCGGCGGAATTGGCTACCACAT
>DAOLPD010000005.1:0-47141 GCA_035417425.1 Bacillota bacterium | reverse complement strand
TATCTTCTCTCGATTCTGTTGCCCAAAGCCAATAAGTGCTCGCTGATATACAAGGTTATTGCTCTGGGAATATGACTGCAAACTTATTGTTATGTCTCATTCTTCAGATACTCTATCAGTTCCTTCACCAGATTGTGCTCAGTAATCATATCCGAATACCGAAGCTGCCTGGCTGCAAGCTCTTTCTCCTTTGCAAGCTTTTCCGCAGGGTATATGCTGCCGGATTCCGCATCATAAGCAACACCCTTGGAAGTCAGGCAAATGTACTTGTCGGTAATGAAATACCCATGACGCAGCACTGCCATTCCTTCTGCAGAATTCAGCAGATCCCTTCCCAGCATCGGCATATTGCTGCTGTCAACCCCCATGATGTTCAGTATTGTCGGCATAAAATCAAGTCCTCCGCCGGCTATATGCTTTGTCCCTTTATATTTTCCCTCCGGGATACGGATAATCAGGGGGACCCTCTGCTGCTTCACCCAATTGTAATCATCCATCTCCTTCAATCCGAGAAAATCAGCCAGGTATTCCTTTTTGTCCCTGGGTATTCCGAAATGGTCACCATATACGGCCAATACCGAACGGTCCAATATCCCTCTTGCCTCCAGCTCGTCTATGAAGCTTCCAAGGGCTTCGTCAGCATAATGAATGACCTCAAGATAGTTGCCGAAGAAAGTATCCTTGTACTTGCCGACATTAAAGCTGCCCAAGTGTTTCTTGTCATTGTCGTAGGGAAAATGACTGGTCAGGGTTATCAAAAAGGCATAGTAGGGCTCCTTATATTTCTCCATATATTCAAGGGATTGTCTGAAGAAGGATTTGTCAGTAAGCCCCATTCCGCTTATCTCTTCGGGAATATAATCCTCCTTGTCAATAAACTCATCAAAACCAAGTGTCCTGTACATCACGCTCCTGTTCCAGAAGCCGGGTCTGTAAGCGTGCATTGCAGATGTCAAATAGCCCTCTTCCGAAAGCCTTTTGGCAAGAGAGTAATAATCGTTAAGCGGGAACCTGATGTATGTAGCTCCGTCTCTAGCAGGATGCATCGATACGTTGGACAGGAGCTCCGCATCAGATGTTCCCCCTCCTGCCGTCTGGGTATAATAGTTATCAAAATATAGGCTGCTTTTTATCAATTTGTTCAGATTGGGCGTAATCTCCTGACCCTCTATGCTTTTTCCTATGACAAACTCCTGCAGTGCTTCCACCTGAACCACTATAAGATTTTTGCCTTTTCCGATTCCGAAAAGCTTGGGTGATGATTGTTGTTCAGACTTCTTTTCCTTAATGAATTCAGCTATTTCCTTCTTTATATCCTCCGATACGGATAGTTCGGATTTATCCATTGATTTTACATACTGGAAGGCATCTATGCCGTGAAAGCCCAGGAGCCCTATATTCTGAACAATATACACTCTGTCATAAAATGACTTGAATATTTCGGGCTGTGTCTTCAGAAGCTCCGACACCCCGTAGCTGCATAGCCCGATGCCAATAATAAAAGCCGACAGGGCACAGATGATTCTCTTCCCAAAGCCTGCCTTGCGTTTTTTATTTAACCTGCCTGCCTTGACCGATACAAAAGGCAAAAGCAGAAGATCGACGGCAAATATAAGGTCGGATGCATGCAAAAGGTTCAGAATGCTGCTTTTCACCGAAGTGACAACCGAAGCCTGCGCCAATACGGGCATTGAAAGCACGTCGCTGAAATACCTGAAAAACAATAGATCAGCTATTATTATAAATGTTACGGCACAGTCAAGTATAAAAAGAAGCAGCAGCCTGGCTTTCCTTGGCAGCAGGCCGGCCCAAAAAACCAGCAGCAATACTGTTCCGATAACAGAAGCAATTAATGGAATATTTACTATGCCTGTCCCATCTATTATGCTGTTAAAAAACAGAAGCTTTACTGTTATGAAGATAAAATAAAGGAAAACATCCGCATTCATTGTATCATCCTCGAATCGGCTGCATTTTCATGTGTAAGCACAATTACAACAAAGTATATTTTACAACAATTCTGAGGGTTATACAAGCTATGCAAAACATTGCGGGCTGCGATTATCTTTCTGCAAGCGGAATATACTCCATTTTGGGCCTGACATCCACATAAGCAGGCCTGATAATCCTGTTATCCCCCGCAACGGTCTCAATCCTGTGTGCACACCATCCGGCAACACGGGATGCCGCAAATATGGGAGTAAATAATTCACGGGGTACGCCCAGCTTGTCATATACAAAGCCTGAATAGAGATCCACATTTGCAGGAATATGCACATCATTTCCTTTCAATGATTTAAAAATATCAGTAGTAAGCTCTTCTATATTCTTATATAGCTCAAATTCCTCCAATGCATCTTTTTCCACTGCCAGCTCATAGGCTTTCTTCTTCAGCATAACTGCCCTGGGATCCGATAATGTATAAACCGGATGTCCCATTCCATAAATCAGGCCTTTTCTGTCAAATGCCTCTTTCCTGATTATTTTAAGCAGGTAGTCCTTCAGCTTTTCTTTGCTGCCCCAGTCGGGAACATTCTCCCGTATATTATCTGCCATGTTTTTTACCATAATGTTTGCCCCGCCGTGCTTCGGCCCTTTCAGGCAGCCTACTGCGGCTGCTATTGCAGAATAGGTATCCGTTCCGTTTGATGATACCACGTGTGTGGCAAAGGAGGAATTATTGCCGGCACCATGGTCGGCATGCAGGATCATGCAAAGATCCAGAGTCTCGGCTTCAACTTTGGTATAACCATTGTCGGGGCGTATCATGTGAAGAATATTTTCCGCCGTACCGATCCCAGGCTTGGGAGCATGGATATAGGCTCTTTCTGTCAAAATTATGAGCCTTTGCCTGATAACCATAAGATATAATGGTTGGAAATCTGGCAATCAGTTCTATACTCTGCCTGAGCACATTGCTTATTGAAATATCATCAGGATTGTCGTCATGGGAATAAAGCACCAGGATGCTCCTTTGCAGCATGTTCATAATATCCCTGCTGGGTGCTTTCAATATCATATTTTCAGTAAATCCCTTGGGCAATTCCCTGCATTCATCCAATATTCTGTTAAACTCTTTTAAAGCTTTTTCTGTGGGAAGCTCCCCGGATAAAAGCAAATATGCGACTTCCTCAAATCCTCTTCTTTTTTCCTTATTAATGCCCTCGGTTAAAGCTTTTACATTCATACCCCTATAAAACAATTCTCCCTCAGCCGGATACTTCCGGCCGTTTTCTATACGATAGCCTACAACTGAACCGACAGAAGTAAGGCCCACAAGGACACCGGTGCCGTTCTCGTTTCTTAAGCCTCTTTTAACTTTATACTTTTCGTAATATTCAGGCTTGATAAAATCATTTAAAGCTGCCTTTTCAGTCAGTTCATTTATTAACGGATTATTTTTGAATATTTCGTTCACTTTAGTGCCTCCTTATAGTATTCAGCTCATCATAAATTATTTATGACTGCTTCTGTGAATTCTTCTGTTGTGGCAATACCTCCCATGTCCGCCGTCAATATGCTTTGGCCTTCTATTGTCTTCAGCACGGCTTTCCTTATCCTTTCGGCCCCCTGCTTTTCACCAAGGTAGTCCAGCATCATTGCCCCTGACAGGATAATGGCCGTAGGATTAGCAATGCCCTTGCCGGCAATATCCGGCGCACTTCCGTGAACTGCCTCGAAAACTGCCATATCCCTGCCAATATTTGCTGCCGGTGCAAAACCCAATCCTCCCACCAGGCCGGCGCACAGGTCGGACAAAATATCCCCGTATAGATTCATAGTCAGTATTACATCATAGTGCTCCGGTTTTGTCACCAGCTGCATGCACATGTTATCAATTATGATATCCTCAAATTCTATCATCGGATAAGCCTTTGACACCCGTCTGGCTGTTTCCAGGAAAAGCCCGTCCGTCATTTTCAGTATATTAGCTTTATGAACGGCCGTCACTTTCCTTCTTTTATGATGTGCCGCATATTCAAAAGCGCTTATTGCAATGCGCTCCGATGCATATTGCGTTATTGTTTTTACAGCTTCCGCCTTTCCCGGTTCCTTCATGTATTCAATACCGCAGTATATATCCTCCGTATTTTCTCTGAATATTACCAGGTCTATTCCGTTAAAGGGCATTTTTATGCCGGGTATGGATATAATCGGCCTTAGATTTACATATAAGTCGTATTTATTGCGAAGCATCACATTGATGCTTCTGAAGCCTTTTCCTACGGGAGTGGTAATGGGGCCCTTCAATGCAACCCGGTTCTGCTCCAGGCTGTTGAAGACTTCATCCGGAACCGGGTTTCCTGTTTCTTTCAACAGGGCTTCGCCGGCATTGAAAATATCCCAGAGTATTTCTGCCCCTGCAGAATCAATTACCCTTCTGGCCGCAGCCGCGATCTCCGGTCCTATCCCGTCGCCGGGAATCAGTGTGACCCTATGCATTGCCCTCCGCCCCCTTTTTCATCCGCTTTATATAGTTCAGATAGCCGCCTGCCCTGAGGATTTCTGCGTCTGTCTCCGAGCCTTCAAACCTGCAGAGAACCTCCAGGCCTTTTGTTTTGTTCATTACATTAATTGTATTTCTGCTTTTTAAGGCTTCTGCAATATTGTCAATTTCTATTTCATCATATTCATCAAAAAGTTCATATTGGCCTTTATCTGTCAGAACCAGAGGCAGTATACCGGAGTTAATCAGGTTATCCCTATGGATTCTGGCAAAGGATTTTGCAATAATTGCCTTGACCCCCAGATACAAGGGCACCAGTGCCGCATGTTCGCGGCTGGAGCCTTGCCCATAGTTTTCTCCCCCGAGAATAAAACCTCCCCCGTTTTTCTGCGCCCTGTCCCTGAAGTCTTTGGTAATTGTGCCGAAGCAGTATTTAGACAGCTCCGGAATATTGGAGCGGTATGGCAGCAGCCTGGCATTGGATGGCATAATGTCATCTGTTGTGATATTGTCTCCTACCTTAAGCAGCAGCTTGCACTCCAGCTTCTGCGGAAGGGGTCTGCCCACCGGGAAAGGCTTGATATTCGGCCCCATAACCAGTTCAATACCCTCCCTATTTTCAGGAGGAAAAACAAAATAGCCGTCATATGCTGCAAATCTTTCAGGAAGCTCAACCACCGGCTTTTCAGCACCTGTCTCATCAGGACTTGTCAAATAACCTGTCAAAGCGGAAAATGCCGCTGTCTCCGGACTGACCAGATAAACCTCTGCCGTGTCTGTACCGCACCGTCCCTTGAAATTCCTGTTGAAGGTCCTTAAGGAAATGCCCCCCGATCCGGGTGCTTGTCCCATCCCAATGCAGGGTCCGCAGGCGGCCTCTATTATTCTTGCACCCGAAGCCAGAAGGTCGCCCAATGCACCGTTGTCTGCCATCATTTTAAGTATATTGCTGGAACCCGGTGCAATAACCAGGCTGACATCGGGATGGATCCGCTTTCCTTTAAGGATAGCTGCTGCTTTCATTAAGTCTGTGTAAGATGAATTAGTACAGGATCCGATTGCAACCTGATCCACCTTAATTCCTTTAATGTTCCGGACTTCATCCGCATTATCAGGGCTGTGGGGTTTCGCAGCCATCGGCCTGATTTTTCCAAGATCTATTATCAGTTTCTTATCGTATTCCGCATCGGCATCAGCTTCAAAAGGAGTATAATCCTCTTCCCTGCCCTGACGCACAAGAAAGTCCCTGACAGCCTCATCACTTGGGAATATCGAAGTGGTGGCTCCCGCTTCCGCGCCCATATTGGTTATTGTTGCACGGTCTGTTACAGAAAGATTCCTTATACCTTCTCCGGAGTACTCAATAATATAACCGACCCCTCCTTTGACCGTCAGAAGCCTTAAGACATACAAGGCCGCATCCTTTGCCGAGGCCCAGGGTCGGAGCTTTCCTGCCAGCTCTATGTTCATAACCTTGGGAACCTTTAATGTATAGGTACCCTGTGCCATAGCCGCAGCCACATCAAGGCCTCCCGCCCCAATAGCCAGCATACCGAGGCCGCCCCCCGTAGGTGTGTGGCTGTCCGAGCCCAGCAGTATATCCCCGGGCTTTCCGAAACGCTCCAAATGCAGCTGGTGACATATACCGTTCCCCGGTTTTGAATATATGATACCGTATTTTGCTGCGGCACTTTTTATAAATGCATGGTCATCAGCATTTTCAAAGCCGGTCTGAAGCGTATTATGGTCGATGTAGGCTACGGAAAGGTCCGTTTTTATATCCTGAATGTCCATTGCATCCAATTGCAGGTATACCATTGTGCCGGTGGAATCCTGAGTCAGGGTCTGATTGACTTTTACAGTCAATTCCCCCTCCTGCTCGTTTGAGCCTGATACCATGTTTTTCTCGATTATCTTCCAAGTCAATGATTTTCCCATAGCAGCCTCCTATGAATAATGCAATATTACTACTTCAACATTATAATGAACAATTGCATGTAAGTCAATTAAAAATTGCATAAATATTTATTTTATGCAATTTGTTCATATTCTCTGTTTTTTCATTAATGCTTGATTTTCCTATATTGTTTTATTGTGATATTTCTGTCAACTGCATAAACCCATGCATATTTATGCTGAAAACACAGCATATATGCAATTATATGAAATTTCTATTGCATTTGTCAGAAAAATATTACATCTTCTATCTTTTGGAGCAAAGGAGGCCGCAGAAGCATATACAGCCTGAAAAGAATAAAAAGGATATCGCCGGCTGCCAATCAGGCAGTTTTGCGATATCCCTTTGCATAGGACAGAATTGGAGAAATTTTTCTTATTATTTTTTTTCTATCTTAAAGTTACCCATCTTTATTTTGCCGGGATGCCTGCTATTGAAGGACAATGCGGCTGATTTCGGCCCTGACAACCCTACACTGAACTCATAGTTGTAGCTGTATGCATCACTGTAGTCAATACCGTAGGTATAGGTAATATGGTAAATTGAATTTGGCTCCGCCGTAAAAGTCCGATTATCAGTGCCGTCCTCTGCGGGAAAGCTCATTGTGTATTCTCCCCCGTACTGGCCGGTTTCCAGAGTAAAGAAATACTGGACCCCATAAGCCTTACCCCCCGCATAAAGATAATTATTGGTAATGGCACTGCCGCTTAAGCCTTCGGAGAACTTAAATGCAGCACCCATTGCACCGGTTACGAGATTGTAGGCTTGCAGTACTCTATCGTCATTATACAGTAATTCTCCGTCAACATATACCGGCTTGACATAGGCAATACTCACTTTATGGTCTCCCTCACCCAACTTGGCGCTCAGTGCAGCCATATCAACGGTAATTTCGATATCCACGTAGTCTCCTGCTTTTACGGTGAAATCCTTTATTGTATGTACTTTTGTTCCGTCACAGATAATCGCAAGTTCAACAGAAGCCGGCTCAGACACTACCCAATAGGAATAGAGCTTTGCTGTGCCGGAGGCGGCATGGAGCGTGGCTTCCGGGCTTAAAGTGCTGCCGTCCGGCGCCTCTGACCAGGATAAAGTGGAGGCATAGCCGTCTCCTATGAACAGGCTTATGTTATTTGCATCCCTTGGCCAGGAGTCCGGCCTTGTTGTAGTGCTTTCATCTTTAAACTTTATGCTTGCATCCAGCCAGATGCCGGAATTCCCTGAATCTGAAGAAGGTTTTGGCACCGTCTGCTTTGAATCTGTATCCGCTGCCATACTGACAGGCATTTCTCCTTCAGGCCTGCCGGGAAAAGTAATGACCGACATCAAAGGCTTATCTGTTCCCTTGAGCTTTTGGGAAAGTGCTGCATATGCAATGCCTGCAGCATCGTCACGCAAAAATTGTCCGGTTGTTGTGTATTTGGTATGGGCCTTTTCGTCTATCATTCCGATCTCAAGTGCTTTGGCTGAAGCTTTATCCCAGCTGAAGTCGCCGGCTTTGTCGTTATAGCCAAGAGCACGCAGAACCAGGGTCAAATATTGTGCCGCAGTCATGTTGTCGCTGCTCCCGAATGTGTTTTCGCTTGTACCGTTTACAATCCCCTTTGTATAGCAGTAGCCCACATATTGTTTTGCCCAGTCTGCAACATCGGTAAAAGGAATGGTATAACTCCCTGCCTTGGCTTCGGCTTCCTTACCCAGCAGTCGAACAATCATAACAGTTCCTGCTACTCTGGTAAGCGGCTTGTCCAAATCAAAGGAACCTGCGCTGCCTAAGAACAAGCCTAGCTCCCAGAGTGCCCCGGCAGCATCTCCGTGCTGAACCTCGTACCCAGCACTTGCAGGTACGATACACAGTGAAAAAACAAATACAAGTAATAGTAGGAATGAAATTGCCTTCTTATTCTGTTTCATGTCTTTGCCTCCTTTATTATGCCCGTTTTTTGTTGTGCAGCCTGTCAAGGTCCTCGACTACATCCCTCAAAACAGCAATAACACTGCTGCGGATGCCTATACAGCCATTTCCACGGATCCAAAGGGACTCAAAGTGCGCCTGAAATTCACGGATAAGCAAAAGCTGATCAGAGTGTATCATAACCGGCTCCCCGCCTCGCCAGTGATTTATCGCTACATGCTGATTCCGCTTAAGCTGCCAGCAGTTGTCAATATGCAGCGCTGATATGTCGTCGAGAATCAGCAGGTGGAAATTAGGCACATTATTGAGATAGTGGATATAGCCCTTCAAAACGGCAATACATCCTTCGACATCCAGATCCACAAATCCCTTATTCATAAAATACAGCCCCGGCATGCGGCAGAAACCATCCTGCACAATCCTGTTCAATCTTTCAAGGGAGAGTATCTCCCGAAAAACCGAACCGTCTTTCAGGGTTTTATCCATACCGGACTTGAATCGTATGAACTCCGCGCTCCGCCATTCAAATTCCCCGTTCTTGTGCCCCTGCGCCCGCAAGAAGCTGTCGTAGGCCTCTGAAGTCATATACATGGGGTTGATGCTGTCCTTGACCACATCGAGATCCCCGGGAGTTGCAAACTCCGTATAAATTATTTCAAGGATGTTCCTCGAAAAATCATCACTGTAGATATTCAGCACCGGCTGTGAGTATCGGATAGCATCCTCAAAGCTCTTTTGCATTTCCTTGACAAATCCCTTGTCATAGGCGATGGCAGCCACAGGGGGCGCGGAGGTTTTTGGCGTCTCAATAATAAGTACAGCACATTTTTCAGGAATTATTATATACATTTGATTGGCAACGTTCTGTGTCATCCCATGCACCACCGATAACCGTATATTTCCCGAAACAATCGGCTGCATATATGTGTCAATCATGCGGGACATTGCTTTTGCGTTTCCTGAAACACATACCAGCAACCGGATACGCAGCTTGCTCACCTCAATTATTTTCAGCAGCAGACGGGATATATCCTCGCTGACTGCAGCAGCTATTTCATCATTTGACAGGAAAATGTCCAGGCTGCTATCCGCAGGAAGTTCCGACAACAGCGGCTCCAATCCCAGGGCAATATCCAAATACCCTGTTTTAACCGGGCCTTCGGAAGCTTTAACGGAAGAACTTCCAAGATTCCTCCGGAGGGCAGCTCCATCAGAGGACAGCCACATTATCAGGTTTTGCTTGATACTGTATACGGTTGAAATATCGCAAGGAAGCCCACCTTCTTCAAATTGCTTCTTCAGCCATTCGATGTCTTGCACCCGCTTGCTCCGGGCCAAAATATATTCGGCAAGGGCATCCATTGCAGTACTTGAAGCTTTCAGCTTACGCTGCCCGTTCAGCCATCTGCTGACAAGGGAAGGATCAACCGCAATTGCCTTAGACAGCTCACTGTTTGTGATCCCAAAGTAGTCCATTACTGCTTTTAAACTTTTTACAGGGTTTGTCATGGGCAGTGCTCCTTCTTAATTTCTGTTGTCGTTTATTATTCCCGATCCGGTAATCTTCTCAATCTCACCGTTAAAATATGTATACAAATCGATAGTGCCGTTATTTATCAAGGAACCCTTCTCATTGTCCAGGCTTCCTCCGTCCTTGATTGAGATATAGCCGTTATTTGTCAAAGTACCAAGATTATTAAATTCCGTGCCTCGCTCAATAAGCAGACTGCCGCCGGCATCCACGGTAAAAGAACCCTTGTTGTCGGTGCTGCTCACACCGGAGGCTGCAGTTCCGCCGTCCTTAACCGTTACTGTACCATTATTTATCAGGGTACAGAGGCCGCGGTCAAACATGCCCCTCACGATTATTACACCGTCATTTGTAATGGTGCAGCCCACCGGAATGAATTCCCCGCTGACGGTTATGGTCTTCCCCTTTTCAATATTTATCATCAGGTCGGTATCCCGTTCATAAAAGTATTTTTCGGTAATGTCCATATCAGATTCGACATTTATCACGGTAACCGCCTTGTTTTCCATTGCTGCCTTAAATGCATCAAAGGTGGATACAACGGCCTTACCGTCCTCGGGGGATTGGCTTTCATCCTTTCCAGCTATTTGCTTTGCTGCGCGGTAATCCTCCGGTGTGAAGATGCCTGAAGCCATTAGGCTTTCAGCCAGTTTACCGGCTCCCGTCTCGCTTTCTTCTTTAAGCCCGGCTTCAAGGGCTGCCCATGATATATGTACAACATCGGCACGTAGGAAATTCACCGTATCTACGCTCTCCGGAAGGATGCCGACGGATTTTGCAAGAGTGTCCGGCTCGTTCCAGGCAAAATCCCCGGTCTTGTCATTATAACCCAGGGCACGAAGCACAAAGGTCAGGTACATATCCGAATTGGCATTTCCCGTGCCGAATTCCGACACAGATATACCGCCGCTGAGGCCCTTTTCATAGGCATAGCCCACATATTTGTCAGCCCATGATGCTACATCGGTAAAGGGATGTGTCCAATTGCCGCTTAATACTTCCGATTCTTTGCCCAGCACCCGGATAAGCATAATAATTGCCTCAACCCTGCTGGGGGCCCTGTCCAGATCAAAATCGGTATCGGATACGCCCTTGAACAGCCCCAGCTTCTTCAGCGCGGATGCTTGTATCTCTGCCTCTGTGGCATTTGCTGCGTATGCCGGCATTGTCATCGTAAGCAATAATGCCGTAATTAAAAGGATTGCCATTGTTTTTTTCATAGGTATCATTCCTCTCACTTTTATTTGTCACTTTGTCATTGACAAATAAAGCATAGCAAATATAAAATGTCAAAAGGTGTGCGGACTGCACACCTTTTGACATTTTTCGTTCTATTTCATAGCTTCTTTTTCTTTATCCGCGTTTGCAAGAATAACCGCAACATCCCCAAAGGTAAGATGATCAGGGCGGTTAATGCCTTTCAGAATATTATGTTTCCTGCAAAAATCCATAGCAACACGCACGCCGGGATAATAGCCGTTATCATCCTTGAGGCTTGACCAATCGGCAACCACCTCCGGCCAAAAAATCTTGACAGCGGTGTAAGCCATTATTTCTTTTACTACGGACTCATCTTCAGGAAGCCCCCAAGGAAAGAAATTGTTTTCATTTTCGTGAGGATAAGGAGGATCATCCGGCGGCATTGCATAGGCATATTCTTCACTATATCCGAATACCTTGAACAACAGCTGACGGACATAGCCCATATTTGCAGCATCTCTGCCGTCACTGAACAAATCCGTATCATACTTTTCATTCAAATATAGCACAGATTCTAAAATCAAATCCTCCGATGTAATAAAGGCGGGAATGTGGTCCTCCGTAAAAATTTCACGGGAATTGTAATTGTGCAGCCAAATGCCTCCCGCGATGCAAAATGCAAGAACAGCCGCTCCTGTAGCAGCCGATATTATGCAATTCCTCTTTTGTACTTGGGGGTGAGCCCTCATAAGCACTTTCTTTACTGTCCCGGCGTCGGCATAGCGGTCCTTTGGCGCAAAAGCGGTACATCTGCGTACAATGCGGGCAAGCTGTCTGTTTTGAATCCTTCCCGCAGCAATATCTTTATTAGTTTCCCCCGTAAGCAGCCAGCAAAGCACCACACCCAAGGAGAAAATATCCGAGCGGCAATCGGTCTGGGAAAAACCGTATTGCTCCGGCGGTGAAAACTCCTGGGTTCCGAAGAAAACCGTATCTGCTTTTGCCTCCTTGTCAAAAACCCGGGAAATTCCAAAGTCGATAAGCTTTATCTTGCCGTTATTGTCAATAATTATGTTTTGCGGCTTTATGTCCCTATGGATGATGGGCGGGGTATGCCCATGCAGATAAGAGAGAATATCGCAAAGCTGCACAATAATGGATATAACCTGTGATACCGAAAGAGGATTCTCTCTGGCAAACTGATCCAGGGGCAGTCCCTCGGCATACTCCCTTACAACGTACAGGGAGCCGCCCTTCTGATATTCTCCAATAAAAGCAGGTAAACCATCGTGATGCAGGTCTTTAAGCAATTCGCTTTCGGTCGTCCTGGAAACAAGCGATTGATCGGTATAACATTTTGCCGCAAAGTATTGACCTGTTTTCCGGTCTCTGACCAACAGCGTCTCTCCCATCTGATTATAGGACAAACATTCCATAGGCTCGTAGGCTTTCAGGAAGTCCTCCGGAAAACAGCTGTCATCAAAGCTGCTTAAAAAACTCTCAATGAAAGCATTATCCATTTTTTTCTTCACCGCCTATAAGAGTTAATCCCAGCGTTTCAAGAACGCTTTGGGTTTCTATTATACTTTTCTGATTGTTGAGGCAATAAAGGATTACCGCATCTCTCTTGATTTTGGGATACAATAAGCTCTTTTGTGCTACCTTTAACAGTTTTTGTGCCTCATCCACACTTAGCCCAAACCCGAATGCCAGCTGTATAACCTTGTCCCTGGACGGCTTACGTGTTCCATTAAAGAGCTGATGTCCATAAGTGCGCTCAATGGAAGCCATCTTTATAACCCTCTCCGGCACTTGCCCCATAGTACGGCAAAGTTCAGTGATATAATTATGGAATAAGGGTATTTCCATTTCCGTTGAGTTACCTTCCAGGAACCTTTCCAGATCCGGGGCTTTGAAAAGCCTGCGAAGTAAAGTGCTTGTCCCGGTGTTTTTCCCATTTTGCTGTGCCATGTCGATGACCTCCTTGCTGTGGACTTTTACGGCCTAAACGCATATAAACAAAGGAATACTGCTTGCCGCTGCTCCAAAGCCTGTTTGCTGCAGAGCAATGAATCAAGTATTTTTATCTACAGTTCGTGTATGAATAATCCGCTTCTTAGCTTTGGTTCAAACCAGGTTGATTTGGGCGGCATGACCTTTCCTGCATCGGCAATGGACATCAGATCCTCAATAGTGGTAGGGCACATTGAAAAAGCAACCTTCATACCTGCATTTACCCGCTTCTCCAATTCCCCGAGGCCTCTGATACCTCCTACAAAGTCTATTCTCTTGTCAGTTCTGGGATCCTTTATTCCCAATACAGGGTCAAGCAGATTATTCTGCATTATGGACACATCCAGCCTGTCAACCGGGTCCTTCTCATTGTATGTGCCTGCCTTGGCCGTAAGCTTATACCACTTTCCATCCATGTACATCCCGAAGGTATGCTTTATAGTGGGTTTGAATTGTCCTTCCCCAATGTATTCTTCAATAACGAATTTCTCTCCGACTTTTTCCAGGAACTCTTCAGCGGAATTGCCGTTCAAGTCCTTTACCACCCTATTGTAATCCATTATATAAAGCTGCTCATCGGGGAAAAGAACTGAGAGGAAGAAGTTGAATTCCTCGTCCCCCTTGTAGCCCGGAAAGCTCTCCCTCCTCTTGAGGCCTACCTTTACCGCAGATGCGGAACGATGGTGACCGTCGGCTATATATAAATAGTCAACAGCGCTGAACTTTTCTTCCAGCCTCTGAATTACGGCAGCCTCGTCAATTATCCATACCGTATGGCCTATACCGTCATCGGATACAAAGTCATATACCGGCTTGTGGTCTGCCATCCAGCTGTCCACTATTTCATTTATTCCCTTTGAAGCCCTGTATGTAAGGAAAATCGGCCCGGTATTGGCATTGCAGTAATCAACGTGGTTTATCCTGTCCTGCTCCTTATCCGCTCTCGTATACTCATGCTTCTTAATAATGTTATTGACATAATCATCTATTGAGGTGCAGCCCACAAGCCCTGTCTGTACACGGCCCTTCATAACCTGCTTGTATATGTACAGGCAGTTCTTTTCATCCTGCTGAAAAACCCCGTCCTTGATCATTTCTCTCAGATTGTCCCTGGCTTTTTCATATACCCTTTTGTCATATATGTCAATGGAAGGGTCAAGGTCCACTTCTGCCTTATCAACATGCAGGAATGAATAGGGATTGCCTTTTACCATCTCTCTTGCTTCATTGCTGTCCATTACATCATAAGGAAGGGCTGCCACCTTGTGCGCCAGCTCCGGTGCCGGCCTTATTGCCCTGAATGCTTTTACTGTTGCCATAGTTTTCTCTCCTATTCAAAGAAATTTTGAATAATCTGTAATATTTCACCGCCTATTCTTTCCTGGGCTTCATTGGTTGAAGCTCCAATATGAGGTGTCAATGATATTCTTTCATGGGTATATATTCTTTCATTCTTGGTAGGTTCCTCTTCAAATACATCAAGTGCGGCGGCAGCAACCTTTCCGGAATCAAGAGCCTTCAAGAGCGCTTCCTCGCTTACCACACCGCCTCTTGCCGTATTGATCAGATACACACCGTTCTTCATCTTTGCGAACTGCGCTTCACCTATTACAGGCTGCTGGTCCTGTGTGCAAGGTATATGAATCGATATAAAATCAGAGACAGGCAGGAGCTCATCCAGTTTCATATATTTGTAATCACTGAAGCCTTCCTTGGCGCCGCTGGTATTGGTATAAACGACCTTCATTCCCAGAGCATATGCCCTTTTTGCAACCTCCCTTGCAATCCTTCCAAAGCCTACCAGGCCCAAGGTTTTGCCGGAAAGTTCAATCCCCTCGTACTGCTTCTTGTTCCATTTGCCTTGTCTCATGGTGTGATTGGCGATATGTATATGCCTGGCCAGGCAGAACATATGGCCTATAGCCAGCTCCGCCACCGATGCGCTGCTTGCATTGGGCGTATTGGCAACTGCTATACCGTTAAGCTTCGCGTAATCCACATCTATGTTGTCGACTCCGACACCTCCGCGGATTATGAGCTTAAGCCTCCCTGTTTCCAGAGCTGCATCAATTATCGGCTGTCTTACTTTTGTTGCTGAACGCACAACAACTGCATCATAGTTTTTTATTTGTTCCTTCAACTCTTCCGGCTCATAAAATCGTTCAACCACTTCATAACCGCTGTTTTTAAGCTTTTCAACAGCAGACTTTTCCATACCGTCAGTTACAAGTATCCTTTTCATCCGCTTACAACCCCCACACTTTATTTATTTTAAAAAATCCCTCTTACAGCCCCAATATCTCATCAATATTCTTAATAAGCTCCTTCACTTCATCAAGAGTGTAATCGCCCATATGGGATATTCTGAAGGTTTTGTCCTTAAGATCTCCATAACCGTTTGAAATCACAAAACCTCTCTCACCCAGCTTTTTGTTCAGGTCATCGACATCAATTCCTCTTGTATTCGTGACAGTTGTAAGGGTATTTGAAAGATATTTCTCATTTTCCACAAACAGTGCAAAATTCTTTCTTGCCCATGCACGTACATACTCAGCCATTTCGATATGCCTGGCAAATCTCTTCTCAAGGCCTTCGGCAAGAATCTTATCCAGCTGATAGTCCATTGCAAACATATGGGAAAGGGATGGGGTTGACGGATACTGATAATTCTTTTTATTTATAAAGTCATAAAGCTCCACCAGGTCAAAGTAGAGTCCTCTGTTCTCTACCTGTCTGGCTGCTTCAATAGCCCTTTCGGATACTGAGCATACAGCCATGCCTGCCGGCAAGCCAAGGCATTTCTGTGTTGATGTAATGCAGACATCCACTCCCCACTCGTCAACCTTGATGTCTGTTCCGCCCATGGAGCTTACGGTATCAATAAGGTAAAGCACATCCGGATACTTCTTCTTAAGAAGAGCTCCGATTTCTCCGCAGGGATTCATGATGCCTGATGAGGTTTCATTCTGCGTTACAGTGATCACATCGTATTTGCCGGTGGCAAGTGCCTCATCCACCATTTCAGGAGTAGTAGGCTGTCCCGATACCGATGAGATCTTATCTGCCGGTACTCCGTTGGTTTTGGCCATCTTGAACCATCTGTCTCCAAAGGCACCTACCGAAAAAACCGCTGCCCTTTTTTTTGTGCAGGAACGGATGGCACCCTCCATCAGGCCGCTTCCGGAGGATGTGGAGAGTATTATCTGGTTCTTGGTCTGGAATACTTTCATAAGCTTTTCAGAAATACTTCGCTGTAATGCCGAGGCATCCTTTGACCGATGCCCTATCTGAGGCGTAGCCATTTTTTGAAGCACATCCTCACGAACATCAATAGGCCCAGGGATAAATAATTTTTTGTGCATTTTCGTTCCTCCCTTAAATCTTTTCTCAAAGTTGTAACACAAGATAATAATATCATTTGCAGGAATCGGCCTCAATATATTTATATTTTTTTAAATACATTTTTTGCCCGATGTCCGCAATCCGAGTACAGATGACTTATTTGAAGTATTCAAATATTTACCGGCATTTGTTATAATCGATATATGAGAATATCCCTTTACCATATCATTACAAAGAGGTGTCATATGGAAGTGGATTTTACAAAACTGGTCAACAGGAAAACAGCCATAAGTGATAAAGAAGTATATCTGGAATTCTCCGTCCTGGTTCCGATAATAAAAACCGGCAGTGAGTTTTCACTTCTTTTCGAAGTCAGATCGGAGAAGCTTGCCAAGCAGCCTAACGAAATATGCTTCCCCGGAGGGAAGATAGAAAGCTTTGAAAATGCACGGCAGGCTGCCTTGAGGGAAACCACAGAGGAGCTTCTGATTCCTGAAGCGGATATTGATGTCATTGCCGAACTGGACACTATTGTCACACCATTCAACAGAATCCTGTACCCCTTTGCCGGAAAACTTCATGAATACAACGGAACCTTTAATCCTGGGGAAGTAAAGGAAACCTTCATTGTTCCCCTTTCCTTCTTCCTGGAAAATGCCCCGCTGCGTCATGATATTAATATAAGTATGAAACCTGCGGAAGGTTTTCCATATCATATGGTACAGGATGGAAGGGATTACCCCTGGGGTAAAGGGAAATACCCCGTATATTTCTATACCTATAAAAATAAGATAATATGGGGACTGACTGCAAGGATTATCAAAAACTTTGTAAATCTGCTGGGTTCATAATATTTGCCCGGAATACAACGGAAGGAGTATAAACAGCATGAGAATTAATAAAATCAAAGGTGTTATACCTCCGATGATCACACCCTTCAAAGAAAACGGGGATGTGGATTACCGGATGCATGCCGGTAATATGGAAAAATGGAACAATGATAACCTGGCAGGCTACCTGGTCCTGGGATCCAACAGCGAGGCCGTGTACCTGAATGAGGAAGAAAAACTTGAGATGATAAGGATTACCGTTGAAGCAGCCAGGAAAGACAGGCTTATACTTGCGGGAACCGGTATGGAATCAACCAGGGAAACAATAAAGCTGACTAATAAGGCTGCAAGGCTTGGAGCACACGGTGCATTGGTTTTGACTCCTTTTTATTACGGCGGCAAAATGAATGATGAAGCTCTGATAAGCTATTTTACCGAAGTAGCAGATAATTCGGATATCCCTGTATTGATATACAATGTGACCAAATTCACCCATGTGAATATTTCTGCCAATGCAGTAGAAGTATTAAGCAGGCATCCGAACATAATCGGCATGAAAGACAGCTCTGGAGATGTACCCCAGTTAGTAAAATTCATGAGCGTTGTACCTGAGGATTTTAACCTGATGGTCGGAACGGCATCATCCTGGTATCCGGCTCTTACCCTGGGCATAAGTGCTGGAATTATGGCATTGGCAAATTGTTCACCCAATGAATGTGCATTGGTCCAGGAATACTATGAAAATGGTCAAATTGAGAAAGCAAGAAACACATATACCAGGATATTTCCTGTAAACACAGCGGTTACAGCTGCCTATGGAATTGCCGGCCTGAAGTATGCATGCTCCCTGTTAGGCTATGAAGGTGGCTATGTAAGGAAACCCTTACTGGAACTAAAAGAAGATGAAAAGAAAAAAATCAGGGATATTCTGTCCGAAGCAGGCCTTATTTAACAATCGGGACATGGGGACCATGTCTCATCTTTTTCTTCAGTTTCTTAAACTCATTTCAAAGCATTTTCAAACTCCTGCAAATCAGTTATAGGAGCCATGCAGGCGAAGTTTTCGCATACATAGGCAGTTGTTTTGTCATCTACCATTCCTTGAGCTTCAGTATAAGGCGCGATGCTTGTAATTTCGTCTCCCGTCTCGTCACTGTCCTTGAACAGGACAACCGTAAATGGATTGAAATGGCTATTTATACTTTTTATCATCCTTTTTGCATTATCATCCCTGCGGCTGCCTACTATCACTATTTCACTTGTTTTGCCGTTAATAAAAAGCAAAGCCGACAGCATATTGGTATATCCCATTGGGTGGTCTTTAATAATACCTCCAAAGGCTTTAAGCTGCTTATAAGCCTTCTCTTCCAAATCAGCATCTCCCGTAAGCCTTCCAAGCCTCAAAAAATTCATGGCAGCAACTGAATTGCCCGAAGGCATTGCACTGTCATATACATCCTTAGGCCTTACAATCAGCTGCTCGCTGTCGCTTCCATAAAGAAAAAACCCTCCATTTTCTTCGTCATAAAAATACTTCAGCATATCGCGGTTCAAGTCTGCAGCCAGCTTCAAATACTCAGCCTTGAAGGTTGCTTCATACAGCTCTATAAGCCCCCATACAAGAAATGCATAGTCATCCAGGTATCCCGGATAAGCGGCTTCTCCTTCTCTATATCTTGCAAGCAGCCTTCCGTCCTCCCGTATAAGCTTTGATCCGATAAACCTTACAGCCCTTTCAGCTGCAACCGCATATTCCATGTTATCCAGCACCCTTGCTCCAATGGATAGGGCTGCTATCATCAAGCCGTTCCATGCTGTCAGTACCTTGTCGTCCTTATAGGGATGAATCCTCTTTTCTCTTGCTTCAAATACCTTTTTCCTATGACCTTCCAAGGGGTTTTTCCGGATATTTTCAAAAGCAGCTTTATTATGCAGAAGGTTGGGGATGTTTTTCCCCTCAAAATTTCCATCGTCGCTTAACCCGTAATAGCCGTTGAACTCCACTGCAGCGTCCTCGCCCAAAATGTTCGTTATCTCCTTTGGGCTCCATACGTAGTACTTCCCTTCCACCCCTTCCGAATCGGCATCCTCCGCAGAGTAAAAGGCTCCCTCCGGTGAAGTCATATCCCTGAGCACGTACTCGAATATCTGCCTTGCAACCTCCCCGTACTGCTCCTTTCCGGTTGCCTGGCATGCTTCCAGGTATGCGGCAGCCAAACCTGCATTATCGTAAAGCATCTTTTCAAAATGCGGCACCAGCCAAATGCGGTCGGTGGAGTATCTGGAAAACCCATAACCCACATGGTCAAAGATGCCTCCCCGGTACATTGAAATCAGAGTCTTTTCAACCATCTGCAAGGCATTGGGGTCATTTGTCGCCTTCCAGTACCTCAGCAAAAACCGCAGATTATGAGGCATCGGAAACTTAGGCGCTCTCCCGAAACCCCCATATTCACTGTCGAAGCTCCCTTCCAAGCCTTTGAATGCTTTGCCTGCAGTTTCAACGTCAAGCTCAACCGCAGAATCAGCAGCGGAATCGGATCTGATATGCTCCAATATCTGCTCTGATGCATTCAGCAAGCTTTCTTTCTCAGTTCTCCAGGACTCAATAATCTTCTCTAATATTTCAATCATTCCCGGATAGCCCATTCTTGCCCTCTTGGGAAAATATGTGCCTGCAAAAAATGGGGCCTTTTCCGGAGTCATTATTATGGTCAGCGGCCACCCGCCGCTTCCCGTCAAAACCTGGCATACATTCATGTAAATATGGTCGATATCAGGCCTCTCCTCCCTGTCGACCTTAATGGCTATGTAGTTTTTGTTTAGTATCTCCGCAACTTCCTTATCCTCAAAGGATTCCCGCTCCATCACATGACACCAGTGGCAGGTTGAATAGCCTATAGAAAGGAAAATAGGCTTATCTTCTGCTTTTGCCTTATCAAAGGCTTCCTGTCCCCAAGGATACCAGTCAACGGGGTTATGAGCATGCTGCAGCAGGTAAGGGGATTTTTCAGTAATCAGTCTATTGGCTGCTTTGTCTTTATTCATGCGGGCATCACCTTCCTTTCATTTTGAATTATTTTTACCGCCTTAGATATTATTGCAAATAAAGTATTTTTGTATTCATAGGGCATGGAGACAGGAAAAAAGGAAGTACGGCTCCGTACCCCCTTGTACCGATCTGTCATCAGCTGTTTCAATCAACCCTGTATATTCTTTTCATATCTGCAACTGAAACCGAGTGAAGACATTTGCAGGAAAAACGAAATCAGTACCAACATAATTAAAATCCTATTGCGAATCCTTGACATATTATTTATACCTTTTTTCACTAAAAATTTCCCGTATATCAAATAATTAACTAAATTATAGCCCCGATTTCCGCGAAATGTCAATAAAGAGGGGCACATGCCTCTCTTATTCCAATAACAAAATAGCACTTTCCGGAAATCTCAGATACAAATTGTCTTTGTCTCTTATATTGTCCCATTCCTGTTTATCAGCTTTATACAGTATCTCCCCATTATCATTTTCACTATTGCTCTTTCTGTTTTCAAAAAAGACATTGTATTCGAACACATCTTCGACTATCCTGTTAATCCTGCACTCCATTACATTTTTTTCTTTTGCCTGGCCTGCATCAGTGATTTGAAGGTCATGTGCCCTGATACCGACATATTTAACCTGTTGAGGCACTTTTTGCTCCGTTTCCAATA
Organism: Bacillota bacterium; assembly: GCA_035417425.1. Taxonomy (GTDB): domain Bacteria; phylum Bacillota; class Clostridia; order Lutisporales; family Lutisporaceae; genus BRH-c25. The sequence goes on along the minus strand of DAOLPD010000005.1, from coordinate 26,190 downwards.
TTACATCCCAATCGGCAGCATAAACATTTTTGGGGGACAGAACCTCGCATTTTGAAATATTTTTGCACCCGGTGAGCCTGGCTGCACCATACAATTTCGGTTGTCTGAATATATCCTTTGTGTCCCCGTGTAAAATGGACCTCCCGTTATCAAGCACCACAAGCCTGCTGCAAAAACTATATACTTCTCCCCTGCTGTGCGTAACCATCAAAACTTCTCCCTCATACAGTTTTAACAATTCCAAAACCCCGTCCTGAAGCTGTTCTCTCAGGTGCGAATCCAATGCAGAAAACGGCTCATCCAGCATCAATATATCCGGTTTGTATACAATGCATCTTGCCAGTGCAACCCTTTGCTGCTGTCCCCCCGAAATCTTGTTTGGATACTTCTTTTCCAGTCCCTGCAAATGAAAGGACACTATCATTTCATTAACCTTTTGTTTCTTTTCTTTCTCCGGAAGGCGCAATCCCATGCCGATGTTCTCTTCTACCGTCATATGAGGAAACAGGGCATAATTTTGAAATAAATAGCCGATATTCCTTTCCTGCGGCTTAAGATTGATCTTCTTTTCGGAATCATACAGGACTTTACCGTTAAGAACAATACAGCCTTCATCAGGGGTTTCAATTCCGGCAATACATTTCAGCGTCAAGCTTTTCCCGCTGCCGGAAGCCCCCAGGATTCCAAGATACTCCCCCTCTGTTCTAAAAGAAACGTCAAGAGAAAAACCTTTCAGTTTTTTCTTTATATCAACCGCCAAGCTCATATGCTTCTCCCCTGTTTGATTATTTCCATTACTTCTACTTGTTTTTCACTATACCACTTACTTTGCTTTCCCCTATACCACTACTTAAAGTATTTTCTTTCCCTTATAGAAAAATAATTAGTCAGAACAACAACAACAAAGGATATTAACAAAACAATTATTACATAATAAGAGGCAGCTTGCATATTACCGGCAGCAACCTCCGAATAAATTGCCAATGGAAGCGTCCTCGTCTTGTTTTCTATATTGCCTGCAATCATAGCTGTAGCGCCAAACTCCCCCAAGCCCCTGGCAAATGCCAATATCCCGCCTCCGGCAACACCCGGTAAAGCAAGGGGCATTATTATTTTCCAGAAAATCCTTCTCTCGGACATTCCCAATGTCCTTGCTGCCATAATTAATTCTTGGTCTACCTGTTCAAAGGCACCTCTGGCAGAGCGGTACATAAGGGGAAATGAAATTACCGCAGCTGCTATTACGGTGGCACTCCATGAGAAAACTATTTTTGTACCCGAAAATTGCAGAAGGAATTTGCCGACAGGCCTGTTTACACCAAAAACAATCAGAAGGAGAAATCCTGCTACTGTCGGCGGCAAAACCAGAGGTAATGTTAATATGCCATCCAATATCATCTTTGCTTTGTCGGATTTCATCCTTACAATCCATCTTGCAACATATAGCCCTGACAAAAATGTTAAGGCTATAGATGCGGAAGCAGTTTTCAGTGAGATTATTATCGGTGACATTTGCATATCATACACTCCTACTTGATTGCTGTGAAACCATATGATTCAAATACTTTCTTTGCTTCATCAGTTTTTAAGAATTCAATAAATTTTTTTGATGCATCCATTTCTTTAGAAGCTTTAACTATACCTACCGGGTAAATAACTTTAGAAACCGTTCCTTCCGGCGCTTCCGCCGCAACTTTTACTTTTTTGTTTGAAGCAGCATCGGTTGAATACACGATACCTGCATCGGCACTGCCTTCAGCTACCCAGTTCAGTACTTCCGTAACATTTGTTCCAAGGCTCGCCTTTTCAGATACCTCTTCCCAAATTTTTAGATTTGTTAACGCTTCTTTTGCATACTGACCGGCGGGTACGCTTGCCGGGTCACCGACGGCTATTTTATCAGCCTTTAAAATATCTTCAAAAGCGGTTATTCCCTTTGTGCTGTTTTCCGGAACTATTAGCACAATCTTGTTTTCCAAAAGCTGAACAATAGAGTTTTCCTCAATTAAGCCTTTTTCATTCAATGCATCCATTTGCTTCATAGCTGCTGACATAAACACATCTATGGACGCACCTTCTTCAATTTGTGTCTGTAATTTTCCCGAGCTGTCATAGGTTGCCAATATATTGATACCGGGATTTTTTTCTTTAAACATCGGTATCACTTCACCGTCTATGCAGTTTTTCAAGCTTGCCGCAGCAGCAACGGTAATAGTTGATTCTTTTGCTGCAGCATTGTTGCTGCAGCCTGTCGAAGCCAATACTATGCACAAGGCAAACAACGCAATAGCAACTGTTCTTTTCATTTTTGACCCTCCTTTTTTGAAACCAATTAAACCTAACTAAAACTAACTCAACCTAACTAAAAATAGTTTACCAGAATTAACCCGATATGTAAACATTCTTTTTAATCATATTGCTTTATGGTAAAATGGTATTATGTAATTATAGAACTGCAAAGAAGGTGAGTTAATTGAACGAGGATGTCTTATATACTCCGGAGGAGATTGCTCTGAAGCTTAGGATAACAAAAGGAACAGTATATGAAATGATTAAAAGAGGTGAGCTGGAGGCTCATCGAATAGGGAGGTATATTCGCATATCCCAAACTCAATTCGAATTATATCTGTTAAAGGCAAAAGGCTATGAAAATATATATGAGGCAGTCATAAGCCGGGAAAGCGGCGGAACCTTTGCAAATATCGGATCGATTAAAATTTATGTCGATACTGCTCTGGAAGGACAGGTTAAAGTGTCTGTCCGCCCGGAAAATATTATATTAAGTATGGGCACATTTATAAGCAGTGCACGAAATGTTCATAAAGGAACAGTAACTGATATTATTGCCAGCGGTTCCAAGGTATTTGTAACCGTTGACATAGGTATTTCAATAAAAGCACTCATAACCGAAAAATCATTAAGAGAAATGCGTATTGAAAAAGGGACTGAACTCTATGCCGTCTTTAAGACTATGTCTGTGACAGTCTATAAATGAAGGGGAGGAGACAAGTGTACTTCAGATACCTGTCCCCTGTCCGGAATTTAATACAAACCATATACTTTATTTATGCTCTGAATGAAAATGACGCCGTTGCCGGGCTCGTTAATATTAAGCCGGTCGCTGATTGAAGAAGCGATTTTTTCAGCCAGCATGCTCTCGGATATTATCAGGGCAATTTCTTTTTCCGGTTCTATTTCTATTGAGAATATCTTACTGGTTTCATGGATGCCGGAGCCTCTTGCGTGGATAATTGTCCCTCCTCTTGCACCTGCGTCCCGTGCCGCTTCAATTGCAGCTTCCGCTTTGCCTCTTTCAACTATTGCCATAATAAGATTATACATAGGATTCTCCACACCTCCGCTTTCATTATCAATCTTGCAGCCGCAGCTGGTAATGCCCATTATACACTTAATAGAAGTAGTAAATGCAATGCCATGGTTCGGTTTTGAAAATTTTAACTTTTTATTAAGCTCTTCAAGTACAGTATCTTCTATAGCTGCTTCTGCTGCCATCAGTACAATTTCCTTCCTGCTCTCGGACAGTTCCAAAAGCTCCAGAATAGCACTTTTCACCGTTCCTTTCCCCAGGAAAATGGTTCCTCCGGTTACCCCGTGCTGCTTGGATAATTTCAGAACATCACTGCCCAATCCGAAATTGACGATCACACAGATTAGGTTAAAGTTTTTATTCTCAAGGCAATTCTGCATTTTTAACTACCTCCTTTTTGGACTTCATCTTAAATACAAAACCCAGTATTTGAAGAGTGATAATGGGGGACAAAGCCACCATGGAAATCATTCCGAAGCCATCCCTCATAACACTTGCCCATTCAATGGCATCCGCAACACCTTGAATATAAGCCAGTATAAAAGTCGCAGTCATAGGGCCGGTTGCAACACCTCCTGCATCAAAGGCTATGCCTACAAAGAGCTTTGGCACAAAATACGTCATTGCAATTGAAATTATATATCCGGGTAAGAGATAATGCCATAATTGAATCCCGGGAATCAATATCCTTATTACCGATAAAGCAATGGCAAAGCCTACTCCAAGAGAAAGCGGAACTAATACGGCAGACCTTTTAACATATCCGGCAGTTACCTCTTCTATCTGATACGTCAGTACATGAACTGCCGGCTCAGCCAATATTGTCACCAGGCCGATAACAAAACTGACAATTACAACATACCACTTATTGTCAAAGGACGCAAGATTATATCCTACCGTACTCCCCAGCTCCATAAATCCCGCATTTACACCAATCAGAAATACCACAAGCCCCAGGAATGTATATCCGAACCCTATCAGTATCCTTTTATATGCTCTCCGTTCCAGCTTGAAGGATATTCTTTGAAAAACCAGAAATATCACCAGCAAGGGCAAAATTGCGATGAAACTCTCTTTGAGTATATCCGGTACTAAATTGAAAAAGGGTTCAAAAATTGAATCTGACTGTAATATATTAAGTTCAAGGCTTTCAGCATACTTATTCTCTTTTGACAGTATATCCAAAATCATTACTGAAATAATAGCACCTATAGATGCTATGGAAACCAATCCAAAACTATCTTTTTCTGCAGACTTGCTATCCTTGTTCAGAACAGCTATCCCCATGGAAAGCGCAAGGATAAAGGGTACTGCAAGTACACCGGTAGTAGCACCTGATGCATCAAATGCTATTGCTAAAAACTCAGGCGAAGTAAATAATGCCAGGATGAAAATAAATAAATATGATACAGTCAATATCTTATACAGAGGTATATTAAAAACAATTCTGATAAAACCAAATGAAACCAATACCGCCAAACCAACAGACACCACTATGACAATACTGCTGCTTGATATTCCATCTAATGTGACCAAAGCGACTTGGTTAGCCAGGACAAGTAATCCCGGCTCTGCAATTGATACAAAAAAACCGAGAAGTAAGCCGGAAACAGCAATAATCCAAAGTTTATTATTTTTAGTAAGGCTTGTGGCTATAAGGCCGCCAAAAGGAGTAACTCCAATATCCACACCAATCAGGAAAACAGTTAATCCAAAAATTATCAAGACTGAACCTATTAAAAATCTAATGATTAAATTGGATGCAATTGGCAAGATGGTAAAGTTTAGTATCAATACGATAAAAATTATTGGAAGCACTGATGCCAATACCTCTCTTAGCTTTTGACTAAATATGTTCATAGGACTTCACTTCCTTTTCATTAACTTCAAGAACAAGAATTAGTGCCTGCATTACTATTAATTTTAAACAATAATACTTTTCGTATCTTATGGCATGGAAAGTAAGCCCTTGTATTTTCCTCCTTCAAAGTGACTTATTATTAATGCTATTATCTGCTTCCGTCTATCAAATACCAGCAACAGCAATGCAAATTGCAGTGATAACATAAACTTCGAAGTTTCATTTATGTTGAATATACAGTTATTGGCATTTATATTATATTTCAACTTATACTGTGCTCTTGGCAGCATGATCGATACGCTGTTAAAGTTGTCTTCATCCAATTGAAGACTCGGTGTTTCATTATGAAATTGAATGCTCTGTGTTTTATCGAAGTAAATATATCTAGGAAAATCGCTGCAAGGCATGATTGTATTACAAACAGCCAGCAGCGCAAACAATACAGATATAAAAAGCCTTCTATTATAAACATACTTCATAATAAAACTCCTCTTTATGGCATATTTAATGGAATTCGCTTAAAAATTTTAATAATCAACTGTTTATTGTTAATATTGATTAATTTGAAATAATATCTTCATAAATCTCATTTTATCTCCACTTTATAATATCATAAATTCTAACTTAATACAATTAAGGTCAAGATATCAAAAAAATAAAAAAGGCGGCTCTTACGCCGCCATTTTTTTAAGTTCCGGGAAATAACCCCTGCTGCATCTATCTCTTCTTTATACCGCTCCAATCCCCCCACTCATCTTCTCCGATGTAACGGAACTGCCCGCTGAAGGACCTTCCGCCGCTTTCAAGGTTGAATCGGAATTCTCCTGTAAATTCTCCTTCCCTTATTCTGCCTGTAAAAGCATTACCTGAAGCTGTCCCTTCTATCTGAAAAACGGGTACATCCGTATATGGCCTGTATACTCCTGTGATACCGGAGCCGTTCTGAGTCAGCACCATAGGGCCGAAGTCCGTGTACCATACTCCTCCCCATGCATTGCCAGTGTTACCAAAGGAATCGGATAGTTTAACTCCTACCCATTGGAAGGATTCCTCCCAGGCTTCATAACCGTCCGGACGGCTCCAGCCGCTTATGCTTCCGTCCTGGGCAATTGTAAATTCAAACCTGCCGGGACCAAAGCCGGTGTCCATGGTACCCGTTAGCCTGTTTCCGCTTACAGTACCGTTTATCGCCAAGTTGTCTTCCCATTCACCGTAGGTGCCGGTTACTCTGTTCTCCGTCTGCGAGAGTATCATCATGCCACTGTCTGTTTTCCATACACCGCTCCATGGAAGCGCTGCCTGCTGCTGGCCCGAAGCGTCTGCACCTGTCGTTGTTCCGGGTGTTGTACCAACGGACAGATCCGTAGTAAACGCCCATTTTTTCGGTGCGGCAGACACCTCATTGGACCTTACCCCTATGCTGTTGTCGCCGTAAACAGGCCTGACGGTATAGTAATAAGTCGTGTCGATGTTTACGCTAGTGTCGGTATATAAGGTACCATTGATTAATGAAGCGTTAAGAGGCAGCTCTGTCTGCCCTCCCGGGCTTGTCGATCTGTAGATATTGTATCCCGATACTCCCCGCGAATCGGAAACTCTGGTCCAATTCAGCTTAATATGCCTGTTTCCGGCCTGTGCCTGTAGTGCTAACGGAGATAACTGGCCCTCAAAATGTCCTGTTGTGACATTAATATCAACTTGGTTTATATTGTCTGTTTTACCCAAATCCCCTATTACAGGGCCCTGGTTGTCTTGCGGTGCGGCGGCTCCCTCAGCCACTTCAAAGGAAGGGCTGGTTGAAAGGTATATGGTATCGCTGCCCTGGCTGAATACCCTTACGCAGTACAAACCCGGATTAACCGGTGCAGTGCTGTTGATAACCCCGATGTTGCTGTTGCTCAGTGAAACCAGGTTTCCCCAGTAGGTATCATATCTATTGCTGTTAAGAGGGTATATCCCTGCCCAGGTACGCTCACCGTATGGTGCATTTTCAATCTGTATGTTCAATTGCCCTCCCGGGTTTATTTTGTCAGGTATGTTCTTAAATACGGTATTATGGGGAATTACATAAAGCGGAGAACTGACGCCTGTTCTTACATATACCCCGTTTGTAAAGTAAACGGATCTGAATTGATATACCCCCGGTATCATAGGCATGTCAAACCATACATTGCCGGTTGTATTATTTCCGGTGCTTTGCAGATCCGACCAATACTCATCACTCACTCCAAGATTGTACATCCCAATATTTGAGTTACTCTTTTCAGGTATGTTTTCATAACTGACATTCATCCGGCCTCCCGGATTGTGTGAAATAGTTGCCCATACCCTTGCCGAATACTCCTTTATTTCCATGGGAGGACTCTTGAAGAGCATAACCGGCTGTGTATCCTCCTCCCATATCCCAAGGCCGGACAATATTTCCGTACCGAAATCAATCAATTTTGTATAAATAAATGCCCCTGAGTCAATGTACGATAGGGTTTCAATTGAATTAAACACGTTCACCACTAAACTGGAATTAAAGTCTAAAACATACATCATGATACTACTGAATATACCTGTTCTTTCCAACTCATTACGCAATTGACCCGTTACCCTGCCATATAGCTGAAATTCATATTGCCCTACATCCGGAGGTGCTGCAAACTGATGGAAGCCTGAGATATACGGGATGGTCGGATCGCATGTCAAATTCCAGGACTTATATACCGTCCCGTTTGTATTTTTTAAGTATAAAGTATAGCTTTCACCGTTTATTGCCCTGAAATAATAACGTATTTGTATGGGCTCCCCGGGCGCTGCCTCCATTTTATTAATTAAGAAGTATTCCCTATTATCAGCCTGAACCCCTATTGGTGTTAAAAGCTGCATAAATACAGCCAACACCAGAAACCATGAAAATATTTTTTTCATACAAATCTACCTCCTTCAAATTTCTCATTTCTGACCGTACTCTTTATCCCTGGGGCAGATGGCTGTTTATCCTGCTGTTATTTCATAACTGTGTATTTTGAGTCAGACACTGTCACTATTCATTTTATTAGCAATTTAATTGTAATTATAGGTAATATATGATTAAAATCAGTACCAAAAATGTTATTTTTTGTACTGATTCCATCAGGAATTAAGCCCTATACTGAATAAATGATATCCTCGAATCAAATAATATTGCTTAATAAGGCACATTTCTGCTGAATTTACAAGTAAAGCAGGTATAAAATGTCAAACGTAATATGGTATATTTCTTTGGCAGGCATCAGCATAGGTATTGCAGCCTATGCCATATATATGAAAAGAGACAAATATCAGTTCTCTACATACATGGTATTTTATTTATTTTCAGCAACCATTACATGGATTGGTGAATTCATCGTACTTGGCCTGTTTAATTCCTATGCATATAAAACGGGTATAATTCAAAATCCCTGGGCACAGAACCTGCTTGGCCATTTGCTTCTCAATACAAGCATGTTCCCCGCGGCAGCGACAGTAATGATAGCGTATTCTTTAAAATTAACCGGGATTATTATAACTGCATTTTTATTTCTGCTTCCGGAGTATATATTTTCTGTACTGGGGCTATATGAGCAGCATTGGTGGAACTATTACATGTCCTTCTTCAATGTTATTGCTTTTATGCTTATCTCCAAAAAATGGTTTTTCAAAATGTATGAAGAGCGCCGCGGGCTGACCAGGGCTGTGACGTATTTTTTTATTGCATTTATATGCATACACTTTCCGTCTCCCATACTGCTGCTGGCAGGCAGACAGCATTACAAATTAAGCTTTGTCAGGAAAATATTTGATGATTATTATCTGTCAAGCATTATTGTTTCATTTACATACCATCTTGTCTTATGCTTCATATTTGTATACTTTGTATGCATACTTAGAAAATGGTATTGGAAAATCGTACCTTTTATGACTTGTATCACAACTCTTATAATACTTAAAAAAATGAACATACTGATTATTCATGACGGGTGGAAATTCATTTATACCATACTATTGCAGCAAATCAGCATAGCAACATTTATTCTGATTGAAAAATTCACCTTAAAACCGAATTAGCATCATAGCTGTACTGATTTTCCAGTTTGCAGACAAGGCATATGCGGAAAAATACTAACATACAATGTTAGTGACATTCCTGGGTATGGGAGATGATTGCAACTGTGAAAAAATACCTGATGCTGGGGCTTATTTCGCTGCTGATTATGGTTTCAGATCAGCCGAAGCAACCGGAAGAAAGCATAGAAATTGTACTTGGCGGGGATGTACTTCTTGACGGGTCTGTGGGCTGGATTATTGAAAATCAGGGATACAGCAGCATATGGGGAGATATGATAAGCACCCTCGTTTCCGCTGATTTTTCAATGGTCAATCTTGAAAATCCCTTAAGCAGCAGGGGCAGCATGGAAAAAGACAAGCAGTTCATATTCAGGGGGAAGCCCGCATATGCAAAAGCTTTGGAATCAGCGGGAATTGATATGGTCTCACTGGCTAACAATCATGTCATGGATTACGGAAAAACTGCCCTCCTGGATACTATGAAGCATCTTGACGATGCCGGAATCCTTTATGCAGGTGCGGGACAAAATGAGGATGCCGCATACGCGCCGGTATATATCGATAGAGGAGCAGTAAGCATGGCTGTTCTGTGCTCCAGCCACGTTATTCCCTTTGTGCACTGGCATGCAGGCAAAAACAAGCCCGGGGTTGCAAGCGCATATGATCCTGCAAGGCTTATATCCGAAGTCGCATCGGCTTCAGAAAAGGCGGATATAGTTCTGGTATACCTTCACTGGGGAAAAGAAATGAAACCCCAGCCTGTCCAATACCAGAAAAACATTGCCCGGATGCTGATAGATGCCGGCGCTGATCTTGTAATAGGTTCACATCCCCACATTATTCAGGGCCTTGAGTTTTATAAGGGAAAATTAATTGCCTACAGCCTGGGTAATCTTGTCTTCACAAACAGCTTCAAAGAAACAATGCTGCTCAGTATAAGGTTTTCAAAAGAAGAAATGCTGGAAGCCTATGTGATTCCATGTATGATCAAATCCTCGAAAACAATGCTTATTAAAGATGATATGAAAAAGCAGGATTTTATTGATAAGCTGAACGCGCTGTCCCCTGGTGTATTGGTACATGATGATGGACGAATAACCACGGACTGACTTAATTCCCTTTAACTATTTTCCGTTTAAAAATCTGATAAAACTATCCTTCTGAATTGAATAACCTTTACTTTATGATATAATATCTATGTATTCAACAAATATCTTGGTTATAATATACAATGGAGAAAAAGTAATATGGAATATGTAAATCCGTTAGGTAAAGAAAAAATCTCGAGGCTTTTGGCCGAATATTCGGTACCTGCCATTGTAGGCATGATAGTTAATTCCATATATAATATAGTCGATAGGATTTTTATAGGAAACAGCAGTGATTTAGGAACCTTAGGCTTAGCCGGAATCACTATCGGTTTCCCGATTATGATAATACTTCTCTCAATAGGGCTTCTATTTGGGGTAGGAGGAGCAACCTTATTCTCAATAAAATTGGGAGAAGGACAGTCCGAAGAAGCTGACCGTGCTCTGGGCAATGCTTTTTCCTTAATGGTTATTGCCGGAGCATTATTCATGATTATGGGTCAGATTTTACTTCGGCCTTTATTAACCTTGTTTGGTGCCAGTGAAGCTGTATTGCCTTACTCCATGGAATACATGAGAGTAATTTTCTTTGGGGCGATTTTTCAGGTAATAGGTATGGGCATGAATAATTTTATACGCGCTGACGGAAGCCCACGAACAGCAATGTTAACAATGTTTCTTGGTGCGGGTATCAATACCTTGCTGGATCCATTATTCATTTATGTCTTTAAAATGGGTATGACCGGAGCTGCACTTGCCACCATACTGGCTCAATGCATTTCAGCCACCTGGGTGGTTATGTATTTTATCGGCAAACGCAGTAAACATAAGCTTATGCGCAAATACATGAAGCTTAAGCTGAATGTTGTATTAACAATTACTTCTTTAGGCATCCCCGGCTTTGCATTGCAGCTTGCCAACAGCCTTCTGAATGCAATACTTAACAAGAGCCTGCTCATATACGGAGGAGATATTGCAGTATCCGGCATGGGAATAATAAACAGTCTTCAGACTATATTTTACATGCCCATTATTGGCATAAAACAAGGTGTTCAGCCAATTATCAGCTTCAACTACGGGGCAAGAAAATTTGACAGGGTAAAAGAAGCGGTGAAGCTTGCTGTAATTTCCGCAACTGTTATTGTGGTTTTTGGTTATGTTATAACAAGGTTGTTCCCGAGACAAATCATATCTATATTCAATCGTGATCCTGAACTAATGGAGTTCGGAAGCTACGGCATGACAGCCTGGTTCTTGTGTATGCCTGCCGTTGGATTCCAGATTATTGCTTCACATTTCTTTCAGGCTATCGGAAAATCCAAGGCTGCTATGTTTTTAACACTTACAAGACAGGTGATCTTTCTTATTCCCGCCCTTATAATATTCCCTAAATTCTGGGGCATCAGCGGTTTATTGCATGCTGCTCCCTTTGCAGACTTCTTCTCAGCTTTACTGACCGGTATTTGGTTTTATTATGGCATTAAAAATTTAGAAAAATATTCAATAGCAGCAATCTCCAGTAACTCGATTAAATGAGGAAAATAGTATTATCTCAGATTTATTATTCCAAACATATCATTAGAACTGTCCGAAAATATTCGCATCAATATATGGTAAATATAATGTAATTAATAATATAGATTGCATGTGCTCTTTCCTCTGCATACAACCGACAAAAGTTAGGCAGAATAATAAAAACATTAATTCTTAAGGATGGTGGCAATATATGAGAAATCTATCAGACGCTGAAGTATTATCTCTGACCGGACTGCTGAAAATGGAGCAGGACAGCCTGACAGTATCCAGAGCATTACATTCTCTAATCAGTAATGATGAATTAAAGAAGCAGAGCGAAGCAGGCATGCTGGCGGCAGAAGGCAGGATCAAGGGCATTCAGCAGTTTATCGCGGAAAATGGTGTAACTAATATACAGGAGGTACAGTGATATGGCTTCAATGATTGGGAATATTGTAAAGAACAATACGGACATAACGGATGAAGTTATTCTGACAAGCATGCTTGGCTCTTCGAAAGCAATTGCCACTGCATATTTTACTGCAACAATGACAAGTACCACTCCGGAGCTGAAATCAATGCTTTCAAGTGCTCTTGTACAAGTAATGAACAGTCATTCCATACTGACCGAGCTGGCTGTAAAGCATGGGTGGGAAAGGCCCTACAGTTCACCTGCGGAACAGCTGGCAGATGTATATAAGTATTCAATAACGGAAAAGCAGTAAACATTGAGCCCCGTGTTTTTTCAGGGGCTCTTCTCCTCCCAGGTTCTGAATATCATAAAGGACTCATTATCACACTCGATGCACTTCCTCTGAATCCCTTCTCCATATTTTATACTGCCTCCTACCCAATCCAGCCGGTTCCTGCTGTATTTCTCAAGAACACTATCCGACTTGCATTGACAACAGATTACCTTGAATTCTCCCAAGCTCATTTACCTCCTTTAATCTGCGAAGCAATCTTTTTTTCATAAGCTACCAGTCTAAGACCGGTTGAAAGTATTTTTATTATGTCAATATCCGTTCTGTATACTAACGATCTGAGCCCCGGCGTTTTCATAATTGTCATCAGCCTGTCAAAATCCTTGTTGTCGGCTGCGTTTAACAGCGGTCTCAGGGCACTAAGCTCCCTGCTCTTTTTATGAATATCCTTCAACAGCAGGTTAATGTCGGTACCTTTTGCAATACTTCTGGCTATCATTACGCCGGATACTACGGCATTGAACTGCCCGAAGCCAAGGAACGGCTCGATTCCGCCTCCTGCAGCACCTGCAAAATAGATTTTCCCCACCCTGTTTGTTGTAACACTTCCTACACGGTGAGGCAATTTCCATGATTCCAGCATATCATATTTTTTTAATATATCCCGGGACTGAAGAAAACGATGCCAATAATCATTCAATTCCTCCTGTCCGATACTTTGAACCACATGAGCTATAACCGCCTTGTTTTTACTGTAGGGAGCTGAGTATATGTATACCCCTTTTGTAAGTTCGTTATCCAGCCACATCTGCAGGGTATCCTCTTCAAAATCACCTGCAAATATCCCTCCCATTACCCATGTCCTCAAAACCTCCTGCCAGATACCGTACCGGGCAGGTACCGACCAATGGCCGTCCGCCACTACGATATAATCAAATTCATTTTCCAGATCTTCCGGCTGCACAAAACTGTTGAAAATAATCTGCGACTTGACTTGTGCGCGGAGCTGGTTTTTTACGGAGTTCTCTTCTTTCCCGCGAATCAAAAAATGGCCCATGGAACCGGTAACAGTAACCTGATTATTGGGCGAGTAATGAATGACTTTTCTTAATTGATTCAAAGGCTTCAGTTTGATTCCCAGTATCTTGTCCAAATACTTAACCGGTTCTGAGGCCGGACGGGTTATAAGCCCCAAAAGGGCTGATACATGGGGATGATACTCTCCTATGAAATCATTTCGCTCAAAAATGACCGGAGATATACCATTCCGCTCCAATTCAATTGCACAGGACAATCCTGAGGTTCCTGCCCCTATTATAGCAACTTTCACGCACAGCACCCTCATGAACTAATACTTACAATGTTATTATGCATAAAAGAAAAACTATCATTCATCGAAAGAAAGTTCTGCCTCGTTTTTCTTCATTATCCTGCGAATGCCATTGTTTACATAATCAATGCATACAAGGCTTTTATTTCATGTGTATTACACCCTCTCAGATGCTATAATTACTGTGTTATAAATTATAAAGCCTTCATTTAAAGGAGCTGATTCTGAATGAAAAAAATCAGCGGCAGAAAATCAAGACTTTATATTCCGGTATCGATAAAATTTTGGCTTAGCCATTTATTTGCCATACTATGGACAAGCCTTTCAATTTATATATCCCTACCCTGGCTTAAAGACTTCTCGAGGGTTGTTACCTTCCCGGCAGCGTTGATTATAATATCGGGAATAGCATACTTCCCAGGCTATCTCAATGCCTTCCTGTCCGCCAGCCTGATGCTTGACCGGCAGCGGCCCTTCAAGAATGAATACCCTTCAAGGGATATTACTGTTCTTATTGCTGCAAGAAACGAAGGCGAGCGAATAGCCGACACAATTTATTATATAGCAAAGCAGGATTATACCGGAAATATTAAGGTCTTGATAATCGATAACGGCTCGGAGGACGATACCGCTGTTAATGCCATCAAGGCAGGTGAAGCACATAATCTGGAGCTGTCAGTTATCAGGGAAGAAATCCCCGGAAAATTCAATGCACTGAATGCCGGCCTTGAGCATGCCACAACCGATTTGATAATTACATTGGATGCAGATACGCTTCTGCATAAGTCTGCCATAAGATACCTGGCAGCAAGAATGGATAGTGCCCCAAAGGAGGTTTGTGCGGTTGCCGGATCGGTACTGGCCAGGAACAGCAGGCATGCTCTTCTTGCAAAGATTCAGGAATGGGACTATTTTCTTGGTATTGCATCAATCAAAAGGCTGCAGGGACTGTATCAGGGAACTCTGGTTGCTCAAGGTGCCTACAGCATTTATAAGGCTGAATGCATTAGGGAGGCAGGGGGATGGCCTGATGCAATAGGTGAGGATATCGTACTGACATGGAATCTGTTAAAAAAAAGCGGGCTGATATACTTTGAACCCCATGCAGTTGCGTTTACCGACGTGCCGACGACAATTCGCTCCTTTTCAAGGCAGCGCTCCAGGTGGGCCAGAGGAATGATTGAGGCGCTGAAGCAGGTAAAACCCTGGCAGCAGCCTCTGCTTTACACCAAATACCTGACAGGTATAAACCTTATTATGCCTTTTCTGGACTTTTGCTACACGTTCTTCTGGCTGCCGGGGTTAATACTGGCTTTCTTCGGGTATTACTGGATTGTAGGCCCCATGACATTGCTGGTAATTCCGCTGACCCTCCTGAATTATTCAATATTATACGTTTATCAGTTGTACGTATTCAGGCACTTGAACCTAAGGGTGAGAAAAAACATGCGGGGCTTCATATTATTCATAATTGTTTATCAGATGATAATGTCCCCGGTTTCTGTATGGGGATACCTTCAGGAATTCCTGAAGCTGAAGAGAAAATGGAAATAGCAGGATTCCCCGGGCTGCTGCAAAACCACATTTTGCAGCAGCTACATATTTTTTTGCAGGTATGAACAAAATAACAGAAATGAAAATTCTTGATGCCGGGGAGTGGTTCCATGTCCTCAATCAATGCAGAAGACAGCCTTTATAATAATACTGCCGATGTATCAAGTGATAATGTCCGCTCGATTCTTGGAAGCAATGCGGATTATGTATCCCGAGTCATCCTTGTCAGGGATAAACCTGAAATACCCTCTGTTCTTGTATATATGGACGGGCTGGTAGACAACAAGCAGATAAATGATAATATCCTGAAGCCCCTTTCCCAGGAGGAGCAGTTTGATTCCTGCAATACGGAAGAAGATGCTGCAAGGCTTATAAGCATGGGAAAGATATATTCCTCCTCAATGAAGCTAAGGACAAATATGAAAGACCTGACTGACGATTTACTGGCAGGAAGCGCGGCATTGATATTCAATGATGCAAAGACAGCCTTTACCTTCGAGGCCAAAGTTCCCCTAAGCAGGGCCATCTCCGAGCCTACGGGGGAAAACGTTATTAAGGGCGCAAAGGATTCCTTTATTGAGGATCTAAGGACCAATACCGCTCTGTGCCGTAAAAAGCTTACCTCTCCATTCCTGACGATTGAGCAGATTCATTTGGGAAAACAGACAAACAGCAATATTGCGATATTATATGTAAAAAATATAACTAATAGCAAATTGATAGATGAAGTGAAGAAGAGGCTTGGATCCATTGATATTGACAGGGTGCTTGACGCCGGTGTTATTGAGGGGGCAATCGTCGATGACAAGTATTCCACATTCCCTCAGATTCAATATACCGAAAGGATTGACAGATTCTGTTCGAGCCTTGTAGAGGGCCGTGTGGGAATACTGATTGAAGGCCTGCCTACGGCTTATATAGTTCCGGGCACACTGCTTCAATTCTTGCAGGCGCCGGATGACTACGCCTTTCAGTTCATTATTGCATCCATCGTCCGTTTTATCAGGTTTATGAGCATGTTCATAACACTGGTGCTTCCCGGCTTCTATATATCCATTACCTCCTTTCACCCGGAAATGCTGCCTGCGGAGTTGGCCTTCTCAATAGTTGCATCCAGGGTGGGAGTACCTTTCCCGATGTTTGTGGAAGTACTGATACTGCTGCTGGCTTTTGAGCTGCTGATTGAAGCCGGTGTGAGGCTGCCAAAGGTCATAGGCCAGACAGTATCTATTGTCGGAGGCCTGGTGGTAGGCCAGGCTGCCGTTGAAGCAAAGCTGGTATCCCCGGCTACCGTTATGATTATAGCAATTACTGCAATCACAGGCTTCCTTATGCCCAACCAGGATTTCAGCAATGCCATAAGGCTGTGGCGTATGATACTGGCTATATTCGGCAGCATAATAGGCATATTCGGACTCACCTTTGGGTTGATATTCCTTCTCTACCATTGGTGCAGGATGGAGACCTTCGGTGTCCCGTACCTGGACCCCTTTGTTGCCAATGAGGATGAACAGCTTCAGGACACAATTTTTCGGCTTCCCCTTTTTTTAATGAAGAAGCGGCCCAGCAGCCTTGACCCAAAAAACAAGAAAAGGATGGAGTGAGTACTATATGCGTAAATATGCAATTCTGACAGCCCTGCTGGCTTTAATTACAGCTTTATCCGGCTGTGTGCAGATTGCCATGGGAAGAGCGGAAATTGACAAATTGTTTATAATACGGCTGTTTTCTTTCGATGAAACAGAAAAGGGCAAGGTTAAGGTAACCGCTACTACAAAGAACCTGTCTACGGGAGATGGTGGACAAGAGTCGCTTCTAAAAGGTGAAAGCATTGTATCAGAAGGAGAAACTGTATTTGATGCCGTACGAAATATGTCAATATTTGCAGACAGAAAGCTGAATGCAGGCCATACGGAGTTCATACTCTTCGGAGATTCCCTTGCCAGGAAAGGCATACTTCCCTATCTTGATTTCATAAGCAGGCATCCGGAATTCCGTTATAATGCAAAACTATATATCGTTAAAGAAGGTACCGCAAACTCCCTGGTCGAAAAGGCAAATACCTCGAAATACTTCGTAGGGGACAGGTTAGCCCGTATAGAAGAACATACCGGCAGAACATCCACAGTAGGTGTAATTACTCTTAATGAAGCACTGCTTATATTTGATGAGAGGTATCTGGACACTTTAATCCCATATATTGAGCCGGTTCCTACAAGGGCATCGGGAGAAAAACCCGGTACCTGCGATATGATACTAAGCGGCTATGCAATTCTTCGGGAGGATAAGCTTCTTTACTTTGCTTCACGGGAAGAGTCCCGGGGGATAAACTGGATACTGAACCGCATAGGTTCAGGGATAATTGTGGTAAATGATCAAACCGGGCAGGAAATCTCCATGGTGATAATCCATGGGATTTCCAAGCTAAAGCCCAGGATTGAAAGCGGAAAGCTTTACTGTTCAGTTGAAATATCCTTCGTTACCAACATAGGTGAAATAATGGGAGGCAGAAGCATATTTGACAGTGCTTCATTGGATTATCTTACTGAGCAGCAGGAGAAATCTATAAAACGCGAGGTGGAAAATGCCATAAGAATAGCACAGGAGAAGAATTCGGACCATTTCAGCATAATTTCAAAATTCGGAATCAAGTACCCTTTACTTCGTGACTATTTTCAGAAAAACTGGCAGAAGCTGTTTCCCGATATCAAATTTGAAGTCAGTGTTGATTCCAGAATAGACGGAACCTTCATGATAACTGAGCCGGTTACCGCAAGCAAGGAGGCTGTGGGTGAATGAAGATATTCCCGCTGGTGCTTGTTGTGATGATTGTCGTAACAGCAGACATAATACCAATAATAAGAAAGAAAAAGCATAAGGAGGCAGCAGTCCTGATAATGCTTGGGGCTGTGACCCTGGCCTACGGATATTACTATATTACCCATGTGCACACTGCCAGCCTGGCAAATATTATGTTCAGCATATTTGGCTCAAAGTGAGGGGATTCTTGTATGAGAACAGGAAAAGACAAAATATCGGTAAAACAGCTTTTTTTTGTATTTACGATAATGGTATCCTCTCCAACGACAAGGCTGTTTCCAAAATATGCGGCGGCTAATGCGGAGCAGGCAGGCTGGATATCCCCTATTATAAGTACGGTGCCTTTTATTATGCTGCTACTGGTTATTGACTCTCTGTTGAAAAAGTACAAGGGGCAGAGCATGGATGATATCATCAGCAGTATTATGGGAAGATTCCTGGGAAAGCTGGTACTGGTGGTATACTTGCTGTGGGCTCTCTGGCTCACTGCTATGTACACCCGTTATTATAGCGAGCGTCTTACCAGTTCGATTTATATCAACATCGACATTAATGTATTTATAATATTAACCCTTATACCTATAGTATACATACTTCGTTCCGGTTTTACCCCCATTGCACGGATGAGTGAAATACTGCTGCCCTTCATAGGGGCAACGCTTATAGTGCTGTCAATCTTTTTATTCCCCAAGGTCAGAGCAGATAATCTGCTGCCGGTCTATACCAACGACATAGTGCCGATATTCAGGGGCAGCATCGCTATAACGGGGATACTGTCCTATATGTTTCTTATGTTCTTCCTGAGTGACAAGGTTGTGAATCTGAAAAGCCTTCGGACCTTTGGCTATATTACTGCTTATGTGTGTATTTCAAGTATAACGGTGGTAAATTTCATAGTGATAGGCGTATTGGGCAGTTCCCTTGCCAGGAGGGTTTCCCTGCCTGTTCTGACTGTTGTCAAACAGATTTCCATAATGGATATTATAGAAAATATTGAGGCTGTAGTCGTTGCCGTATGGATTTTCGCAGATTTCACACTTATTGCCGCTCTGCTTGTTATTGTACTTAATCTTATTAAATCAATATTCAGCTTGTCAGATACCAAGCCTTTGATAAATATACTTGCTGTCTTGATATATTTCCTCTCCATGGGGATAAGTGCCAGAAGGTTTGAGCTTGAGGATTTCACCAATACTCTGCTAATGCCTATAAATATAACCCTGGGATATGGGTTCCCGTTTGTTCTTTTCGCTCTATCCAAACTTAAAAAAAAGAAAAAACCCCAAAAAGCGGCCGATCCTTCCCGATAATTCGGGAAGGATCGGATTGCTTACTGCGGATTGTACAAGCCCATGCTCTCCATATACTTATAGACACTCTCTCCATGCTGCTGCTCTTCCTTCTGTATATGGTTCAGGGCTTGGCGAATGTTTGGATCCCTGAATTCAAATATTGCTGTATCGTATGCTCCTGAAACGTACTTCTCAGTCATGAGAATATCGTTGCACAGGTCCCCGTCGCTTTTGCTTCCGGTTCCTGCTCTTATGGGCTGCTGACCCTGTGCCCCCTGCTGGCCTTGCTGCTGATTCTGGTTCATCCCCGGCATCTGTCCGCTTAACAGCTGGTTGATGGTATTAAGATGCTGCTGCTCATGCTTTGCATGGGAGCTGAAAAGTTGCTTCAGCTGAGGGTCTTGTGCCTTGTTGGCATAATCATTGTATTTCTTGATGCATATCTCCTCATTGGTCTTCTGGTCCTGAAGCAGCCCCTTTTCCTTTTGAGTCAGATTGTTCATAAAATCACCTCCGGCTTTAGTATTTTTCATTGTAAGTAAAATATACTAAAAGCCTTTGGTTTTATCTTCCGTAACTGTTACAATTACCGTATATTCAATATAGGAACCATCATCTGCCGTTATTCTGTAAACAACCTCGCGGCTGAAATCATTAGGTGTTATGCCGCTTTGCTGCTGCACTTCCCCAACATATACCGACTTTCCCAGATAAGAGAATGTAGCAATCAGGTTTGACACATTCGTATTGGATGGAACAGATACTCTGACTTTATGGTTCTGCTGATCGATAATTCCTCTTGCTCTTGGTTTCAAGCCTGCAAATCCAAATCTTAATAATTTTTTTTCATTTTCAGCTGCAACTTTGACTGTTACAGTATAGTTCCGGGTTGAGCCGTCCTGTGCTGCAACAGTATATATTACCGGATTGGTAAAATCCTTTACTGTCTCTCCGCTTTTCTGCTCTTCGCTTCCAATCAGGACTTTACTGTTTTCCGAACTGACGAATACTGCCGCAAGTCCATTCAGTGAAGTTCCAAAGGGTACAGTAACGTTTATCTGATTCTCAGCTTCATTTATCACTCCTTCCGCTTTGGGAACGGAGAATCCGAATTCCTTAATAAGCTTTTCACTTCTGGGAGCAACAGTGACTTTCACAGTATATTTCCTGGCTGTACCGTCCTGTGCTGTTACAATGTACTCTACCGGATCTGTGAAGTCTTGCTCTGTCTCTCCGCTAACCTGCTCCACTCCTTCCACCTTGACAACAGCTTCCGGTGAAACCTTGAAGGACGCAACAAGCTTAGTCCTGTCTGTACCATAGGGTACTGTCAGCTCTATAGTCTCCTGCTCCTTGCCTACTTCTGCCCTGACAACCGGTTCCAATGTTCTGAATGCAAAAACTGTTATACGGTTTTCTGAGTTTGGAGCTTTTTTCACGATTACGGTATACTCCTTTGTTGTTCCATCCTCAGCTGTTACTACATATACTACCGGTTCACTGAAATCAGGCTCTTTACCTGGCTTGACAGATATCCTGGTATTGTCCGGTATATCTATAACAGGCACCAGCTTGCTCAGATCTGTTCTGTACGGTACTGTAACAGTGATAGTCCCCTTTTCCTCATCTATCTCCCCGATGGCGGAATCGGGCTTTTCAAACCTGAATGCTTTTATGGATTTGTCAAGCTCCTTCGCAATGGCCACCACTACCTTATAGTCCTGTGCAGATCCGTCCTGGGCAATAACGGTATAAATAACCTCACCGGAAAAATCATTGGTGGTTTCTCCGCTGATCTGCCTCTTTCCTTTCACTTCTACCACAGCATGCTCCGAACACTTGAAGCTTGCGGTTAAGCTGCTCACGTCGGTTCCATAAGGCACAGTCAGGCTGATTCTCCTGGCATCCTTATCAATATTTCCGTCTATTCCGCCTGCAAGATTCTTGAAGCCGAAGCTCGTGATTTCCTTTGAAGAAGATTTATATGGCAATGTCGGCTCAGAAACAGATTTGCCGGTCCATCCGCTGAACTTGTATGAAATTCCGTCAACCGTGATTCTGTATCCGACATTTTCGAGCAGTGCCTCTTTTGACACTACTTTATACACATTACTGCTGATTCTGGATGTACTTTCAACAAGGTTCTCTCCGATTGCATTTCCGTTATTATCAAGCTTATACAGACTGCTTACCTTGGATATCCTGCTGCTCTTAATCACCCTGAAGCTCTTTGAATCCAGCCTCTCAACCTCCTGTATAAAATCGCTGCTCATAACGCTTGAACCTTCAAAATCTATCTCAAGATCGTCTATATCCAGCTTATTTCCCGCAATATCCACCGCCGCTGACTTCGGCTCAAGGATATAATAGTATTCATCACTCAGCTTATCTACGGTGTAAATGTTCACCCTGGTATTATCTTCAGGATCAACTTCAACATAATCAATGCCTATTGCCCTAAGCTTGCCGTTATCATCTTCATAGGTAATCTTATAGCTCCCCGGCTCCCTGATGGCTTCGCTGAATTCTATCTGAACCTTTTTGCAGTTAATAGCTTCAACATATTCAATGTCAGGCTCCTCATCATCCTCCATGTATGATTCAAGAATGGTTATTCCTCCATATGCTTTCATACCTGCATAGTCTTTTATCATTTCAGCAAAATCAAACCTGAATTCCTTGTCAGGAGGAATATTCCTGTTCTTAGCAATGTAGTCCACCGTACAATAAGCTTCTTCCTCATCTTCATCATCGGGATTCAGCACTGCTTTCCATTCTATGTTAACTCCCCCTGGATTATTGATTCCCGATGTCCCATTTCCTTTAAGCAATACCGGCTCTGAGAAAACCACCCGGAAGGTTCTCGCATCTATTTGATCCCAGTCGTCCACCTCCGGCGGTTCATTCTCATAATCAGTTCCGTAGAAATCCAATCCGTACTCAAGCTCATATTTATTTCCCCTCATATCCTGTATTCCTGTAAGCTCTGTTACCTCGTATTCTTTGTCATCATGCAAAAATTCCGATGCTATCATCACGATTGCCGTTCCTTCTTCAAGAACACTTCCCGATTGTTTGAAATTAATGCCTGATGCCTTCATCACGGCGTTTTCCGCAAATACTTCCTCATCAAAATGTATCCAGACCTCTTCCCTGTTCACAGCTTCTATATAATCCACTTCCGGAGGATCATCGTCGTACAGGCTGCCGCTGTAATGTACATTCACACTTACATTTGAGAGTGCATTGCCCGTTAAATCCTTTATGTTGTTTACCAATACGGTGTGATTCCTGTCTGAGGACAGGGAACTGACCGTAAGTCTGACCGTTTTTTCATCTTCCAACAGTACTGCCTTCGTAACAAGAGCAAGACCGTCTATCCTGTAGTTGATTATGTTCTCCGCCGATTCCTCATCCAATGTGTTGTCAAAGTATAACTCAAGGGTTCTGCTGTCTATGCATCGAACATAGGTTATATAGGGCGGAGTCCTGTCCTCACCTATTCCTTTGAACCTGTACGCTTTATTGCTGCTTGAAGACTTCATCTCATTCCCGAATTCATCGCATATACCGCTGATTCTCAGGGTATATCTCTCGGATTTATCCATTTCTTCCGTAATCAGCAGCACTGTCCTTCCTGCCGTTGAATACAAATCATCGGGATCTTTTATTCTTGCATCGAGAATCTCAAGGTTCTCATCTATCTCATAGCAATTAATATCACAGGCGGATTCCACATCCAAAGCATTGGAATCCGAAAACTCGACCTCTACCATTGTGTTTGTGATTGCTTTCGGATCTCTGGCAATGGAAGGCCCGGTTCTGTCCTCATCCTTTCCTCTGAATTCCTTTTTTATCGCCTTTGTTATACTGTTTCCGGATACTGAGCCATCCTTAATATCTTCTACTATCAGGGTATATTTCTCACCTTTTTCCTGGCTTTCAGTCACAAGATACACGGAATCCCACAAGCCGTCATTATCCCTGTCTTTAACCTCAGCCGATTCTACATCCAGGCTTCCGCCTTTATATGTTATTCTATAGTTACTTTCATCTTGGGCGGTATATTTATCCAATCCATTGCTGTCAGAAAACTCAAGAAGCAGCTTGACATTGTTCAGAACCGTCAGTTTGCTCAGCTTAGGTGCGATTGTATCTTTTTTCCCGGAAAACTTTTTTGTAATTGACTTGGTTGCCACCCCATCTCCATTTTTTATACCACGGATTTTCAGTTCATAGGAACGTCTCGATTCAATACCTTCCGTAGTGAGCCTTACCTTGGTATTGGTACTGTCCAGCTTCGCTGATATCACATCTGCTCCTGAGATTGTATAAGTACCTGTATTCTGGGCTGTCTCATCATCCAATACCCTGTCAAATGTAAGCTCTACAAGATCTGTATCCTTGCACTCGACTTTTATAAGCTTCGGGGCAGTTTTGTCCTTCTTGAGCCCCCTGAAGCTGTAATCCTCATCATTGATAGTCAGCGTATATGCAGCATTTTCTTTCATTGCCGAAGTTTCAATTATTACAGCGTATTCATTCTTAATTCTTACATCCTCTATGTCAAGGCCTCCAATTTCATATAGCCTTTCATCCTCAGCATCAGAACCTTTTATGGATTCTTCAAAAACCACTTCCACCCTGCTGTTGGAAATCGCAATTACATATTTGACTTCAGAATCCAATTCCCCTGAATACAAGCCTGCTGCTATTGCATCCCTCTTATCCACTTCCCCTGCATCCACCAGGTATTCTATAAGAGTCCTGCGCTCTCCTTTCATTTTGGTATTGAGAGCCTCAACCGTAGCAATCGCAAGGCTTTTTACCGTAAAGTCCTTAATGCCCGCTACCTTATACAGACCCTTTTCTTCTGCAAAATCAAGCACTTCTTCCCAGTCAAAGTCTCCCTTGCCGTCAATTTTCTGCTTATAGCCCAGGCTTTCCAGGAGTACCTTGTAATATGCCCTTGAATCTATCAGGCTGTAAGGCATGAAGTTCACTCCGTCACCAATCCATCCCAGCTCCGGATGCTCCTTCAGATAACTCAGCACATTTCTGCCTTCTTCCCAGGCAATTACGCCGGCATCCTTGAAGTTTTTTCCTCCGTAATAGTCCAACGCATCCTGTTCCAAACCCTTAAGCCTAAGGAACATAATTGCCGCCTGCAGCCTGCTGGGGCGTGTTTCAAGGTATGCTTCGTCTACAATTCCGGTATGTCCCTTCAGTATTCCCAAGTCCCTGCATATACGTCCCTCATAGCCGATATCATCATCGGCAATAACCTGCACAGGCAATATTGCGATTAGAACCAGTGCAAAAATTGTAAGAACAGTTACAAATCTTTTGACCATCAAACGTACCTCCTTAAAAATATCAGTGCTTACCGACAAAAATGTCAATGGTGCACCCCTTTGATGTTGAATGGCAAATACTCACCTAATAATTAGATATGACTCTTTTCATGCAAACTGTACTGCTTTGATGATTTGTAACATACTCTTAACAGCTCTGTAATATTCGGCGGCACCATCTTTATCCTCCTTATTTTATAGTACAATCCATATTCTTTCAATAATTACAGTTCGTCCCATTTCTACTATGTTTTCGCCCAACAGTCAATTGCCGTATAATCCTGTTGTATTTTGGGATTAAAGAAGCAGCCGCATGATGGTTTCTGCTTGCAATCGCTGAATATTTGATGTACAATTTCAATACAATATAAATATATGGTAGAGTAGGCTTACATGCGTAAAGTGCTGGTTGTACGGGAAGTTGACACCAGACGAAAAGCCCGCCAGGGCTTGCGGTATGTATGCTGCATTCCGCTGCCACTTAAGAGCCATCCCTCTTTAAGTGGTCTATTTGCCATTTAAAGAGAGGAGGTGACTGTATGAGTAAGGCCAAGACAATTGCTTTTGTCGGATTGCTCGTATCAATGGAAATCATATTTACCCGCTTTCTATCCTTTCAGACCCCGATAATAAGGATAGGCTTCGGGTTCATACCTATTGCTTTTTCAGCTATTCTATTTGGCCCGCTTATTGGAGGAATGGCTGCTGCAGCTGCTGATATTATAGGCATGATGATTTTTCCGAAGGGGCCATATTTCCCGGGGTTTACATTGAGCGCATTTCTGACCGGTGCCATATACGGACTGTTTCTATACAGAAACCCGGTTACAATAGTCAATATAGCGAAAAGTGTTTTATTGATCACAATATTTGTTGATCTTGGGCTGAATACCCTTTGGCTCTTCATGACCACCGGAGAAGCTGCAGCTGCACTCTTCATACCGCGTACTATAAAGAGCGCTATTATGCTTCCGGTTCAAGTAATAACAATTAATGTGCTGTGGAAATATATCGGCAGTCATATCAACAAATCGAGTTATGCGAAAGAACATTAAAAGGCTTGGGGCCAATTGGCTCCAAGCCTTTTTCATATAAGAAGGAGAATGCGACGTAGCTGAAGTATGCATAACTCTCCGCAAGAGACAGTATAGTATATCGACGCACACGGATTATGATTTTGACAGGCCTACTGCAATGCCTTTGGAAAAGTTCTATCGGTGTCAAAAGGCCCTCCATGGCCCGAGACACCTAAGCCGGCCTCCATGCCGGC
>DAOLPD010000004.1:0-48729 GCA_035417425.1 Bacillota bacterium | reverse complement strand
GCTGGCATTGATTGTGGGAATATTAATGAGTTTTATCATACCGTACATATTGAGCCCTCTGGCCGGAAACAGCCAGGTGCTTGAGGAGTCGGTGATATATGGGAGGATAAGGCTTATCACTCTACCTCTGGCTTTTTCCTCTTATTCCGTAAACACTGCTTTAAGGTGCATAGGGGATGCAAGGAAGCCCCTGTATATTATGGCTATATCGGGAGTTTTGAATATTATACTTGACCCCATAATGATATTTGATGTCATACCCTTTATAGGAGTAAGGGGAATGGGACTGGGAGTAGCCGGAGCCGCCTATGCAACGGTAATATCACAGGCAGCAGCCTTTATTGTGGGGTTGTACATACTTATGTCCGGCAAGACTTTTATAAAGGTTGGCTTCAAGAGAGGTATATACTTTGTCGGGGCTTTGGATAAAAAGCTGTTGACAATAGGCTTGCCGACAGGATTGGAGGGGCTGCTCAGAAATCTCGGATACTTTGTAGTCATGAGGTTCATAGCATCTTTTGGGGTTGGTGTTGTTGCTGCATACGGGATATGCATACGGATCATCAGTCTGGTGATAATGCCGGTATTTGGTTTACAGATGGGTTCAGGTGTGATTGTAGGCCAGAGCCTGGGATCCTCCGATTGCGCCAGGGCTGAAAAAACAGGATATCTGACAGCAAAGCTCTCTTTTTGGATAATGCTTGTTTCAGGAGTTGTACTGGCACTATTTCCAGTTCCGATTATGGGTATTTTTACGTCAGGAGAAGACATAATAGGAATAGGTTCAGTATTTTTGAGATATTATGCGGTTGCAACGCTTTTTATGGGCCCTGCGGGAGGGTTGGCTTCAATATTGTACGGAGCGGGGGACAATGTTCCTTCGATGTTGGCTGCCCTGACTTCGGTATGGCTCGTTCAGATACCGATGCTGTATTTTTTCGTGCAGGTATTGCAGATGAATGTCGAGTGGGTCTGGATATCATTTATTGTAGCTTATGCCGTTCATTTTGCAGTGATAGCGTATTTTGTAAGAAAGGGCAGCTGGAAGCATAAATGTGTGATTTAGGAATTTTTAGAAGCGAGGGATTATGATGGTCAATAAAGGCTCAGGCATTCCGAAAAGGAATGAAATACCTCAGGAATACAAGTGGAGGCTTGAAGACATATATGCCTCAAATGATTTGTGGGAGAAGGATTTCCAAAGAGTAAAGCAAATGGCGGATTCCCTGCTGCCTTACAAGGATGCTATGGCTGAAAGCGCTGATAAGCTGCTGGAATGCCTTAATATGAGTACTGAAATGAACAGGCTTTTTGAGAAGGTATACGTGTACGCACATATGAGAAGCCATGAAGACAGCACCGATTCTTTTTATCAGGGGCTTGCCGACAGGGCGGATTCCCTGGGGGTAACAGTAGGCAGCACCGGTTCTTTTATTGTACCGGGTATCCTTGCTGTGCCTGATGAGACGCTGGAAGCTTTTCTTAAGGAAAGCGAAGGCTTAAGGTTTTATAAAAGGTTTCTGGATGAAATAAGGAGAAAGAAGCCCCATATTCTGAATGCGGGCGAGGAGCAGATTCTGGCCATGGCCGGGGAAATGGCCCGGGCTCCGGAGACGATATTCGGTATGCTTAATAACGCTGACATGAAGTTCCCGCATATCAAGGATGAAAAGGGAAATGAGCTGGAGCTTACAAAGGGCAGGTATATTCAGTTAATGGAAAGCAGCGACAGAAGAGTCAGGAAGGATGCCTTTGAGGGGATGTACAGCACTTATTCAAAGCAGAAGAATACCCTGGCAGCACTTCTCAATGCCAATGTAAAGGCGAATATGTTCAGCGCAAGGGTGAGGAAGTACGGCTCGGCAAGAGAGGAATCCCTTTTTGAGGACAATGTGAAGGAAGAGGTATATGACAACCTTATTGCTGCAATGCACGACAATATGAACCTGATGCACCGGTATGTGAAGCTCAGAAAAAGGATAATGGGGCTTGAGGAGCTGCATATGTACGATCTGTATGTTCCGATGATAAAGGAAGTTAAAATGGAAATACCTTTTGAGGAGGCAAAGAAGATTGTCAGGGAAGGGCTGGAGATACTCGGGGAGGATTATGGCAGAAACCTTGAAAAGGGCTTGAACTCAGGCTGGATAGATGTTTATGAGAATGAAGGGAAGAGAAGCGGTGCATACTCCTGGGGCTGTTATGACTCACATCCCTATGTGCTTCTGAATCATAATGACACTTTGAATAATATGTTCACCCTGGCCCACGAAATGGGCCATGCGCTGCACAGCTATTATTCCGACAGCAATCAGCCGTATATTTATGCTCAGTATAAGATATTCGTAGCCGAAGTGGCATCGACTGTTAATGAATCCCTGGTAATGAACTATCTCCTGAATACAACCATCGACCAAAAAAGAAAAATGTATCTCCTGAACTACTTTATGGAGCAGTTCAGGACCACTGTATACAGGCAGACCATGTTTGCTGAATTTGAAAAGATTATCCATGAAAAGGCTGAGTCCGGGGAAGCATTGACTGCAGAGCTGCTGTGTTCCGTATACAGGGATCTGAACATACTTTATTATGGGCCGGACATTGTTGTGGACCACCTGATTGACATGGAATGGGCAAGAATTCCGCATTTTTACAGCAGCTTCTACGTATACAAATATGCAACGGGTTTTTCGGCGGCTATGTCCATATCACAGCAGATACTGAAAGAGGGTAAGCCTGCGGTGGACCGCTATCTGGAATTCCTGAAAAGCGGCAGCTCGGATTATCCCATAGAGCTTTTGAAGATTGCCAATGTTGACATGTCGACAAAAGAGCCGGTGGACAATGCCCTTAAGCTGTTCGGCAGCCTTCTTGACCAGATGGAGGAGCTGCTTCATCCTCTGAACGGGGCTTTTTCTTGACAGTAATATGACGCATTGGGTATAATGAAAGAAATTATTATGGAAAGGAGAATGACGTATTAGTTTAGCAAATTCATCGGAGTCGGTTCATTATGTATAGCAAAGGCTATTACATAATAAACTGTTGAAATGGAATAGCCTTTGTTCGATCCTAAACAATAACGATTAGGAGGAACATAATGGCGTATAAACGTGCAATTGATCTTTTACCTGAAAACCTTATTAAAGCAATACAAAATTATATCGACGGAGAATACATTTATATTCCACGGAGAGACTGTAATAGAAAAAAGTGGGGCGATACTACTGCAACAAGGCAAGACCTTTTTGTACGGAATATTGAGCTTTATATGAAGTATCAAAGTGGAGTTTCTGTGAAAGAATTAGAAAATATCTATTATTTGTCAGGTAAAACTATCTATAAAATTATTGCTGATATTAAGACGAATAATTATTGAACAAGGTGCCATGAGCCAAAACCTCATGACACTTTTTATTTCTGAAATATTTAAGAGAATTCTTGTGGTGATTGATATGATATACTTATAGCACAAAAATTTAATCTTAAATAAATTATCGGGGGTTTATAAATGAACAAAATGATTAAGATTAGGAATGAAGAAAAAACAGATTATGAGAGAGTAGAAGAAATCACAAGGAAAGCCTTTTGGAATTTATATATTCCGGGGTGCATTGAACACTATTTAGTTCATGTTATGCGATCCCACAAAGACTTTCTGCCGGAGTTGGATCTTGTGATTGAAGTTGATAATCAGATCATTGGGAATATCATGTACACAAAAGCAAAACTGGTTGATGAGTCTGGGGAGGAAAAAGAAATCCTTACCTTCGGTCCGACTTGCATTATGCCGGAATACCAAAGAATGGGTTACGGGAAAATGCTTATGGAGCATTCTTTTGAAAAAGCGGTTGCACTTGGCTATGATGTTATTGTAATATTTGGAAACCCAAGCAATTATGTAAGCCGTGGCTTTAAGAGCTGCAAAAAGTACAATATCTGTCTTGAGAATGGAACATTCCCAGCAGCGATGATGGTAAAAGAACTGAAGCCGGAAGCTCTGGACGGAAGGAAATGGGTTTACTATGACAGCCCTGTGATGATGATAGATGAACAAGAAGCCAGGCGCTTTGATGAGAGTCTGGAAAAAATGGATAAGAAATTCCAGCCAAGTCAGGAAGAATTTTATATTCACAGCCATTCTATAATCTATGTGCCAGGCACCGAACAAAAGAACTTAATTGCCGATTAATAAGAAAGAAATTCTAAAATTCGATGCCAGGCATCACTTGGCTAAAAAATCATAGTCGAAAAATAGTCGTCGGGGGTTTCATGCCGCCTTATGAGGCTGACATTGCCATTGCCGTGAAGAAGAAGCTCTGCCGGCCGCAGCCTCCCATTGAAGTTATTGCCGTGGCTATAGCCATATGCACCTGCGTCATGAAACACCAGCAGGTCACCTGCAGTAATTTGGGGGAGAAGCCTGTCGGTTGCGAAGCGGTCCCGGTCCTCGCAAAGCGCTCCGGTAATTTCATAGTGCTGAACAGGTTCTGCCGATTCCTTTCCCATTATGGTAATATGATGATAGTTGTTGTATCTTAACGGGCTCATAAAGCTGTTGGTGGAAGCATCTAAACCAATAAAAGCCTTATAGGTCCGCTTCACATGAAGAACTCTTGAAACAAAATATCCGTATGGCCCGGTCATGTAAATCCCCAGCTCGGTGTAAAGAGAAACAGGAGGGAGAGTACTTTTGCCGATTGTTTCGTCATAAGCTGCCTTTATTTGCAGGCTGATTGCTTCAATATCTGCAGGCTCATCCTCAGCATGGTAAGGGATACCGATGCCTCCGGCCAGATTTACAAAATCAATGACTATGCCTGTTTTCTCAAACAGCTCCACTGCAAAGGCAAAAACCTTACGGGCGTTTATGCCAAAAAACTCAGGATTGCACTTATGACATCCGAATTGTGCATGAATACCAAAGTGCTTCGCTCCTAAATTACGCACCGCGGGGTAGGCGGCTTCCAGCTGAGGCTTTGCGGAGCCGAACTTGCTGTTTATAAAATCGATAAGGACTGACTCACCATATTTTAGCTGATCGCCAAGATTCAATCTGAAACAGATGGTTTCCGGGATGCCGGTGCAAGCCTCCAAAATGGGAATATGTGCTGCATCATCCAGGTTAATAATGGCGCCAAGCCGGGAGGCATACTGATACTCTTCAACAGTTGTGACATTTGAGGTGAACATGATGTCACGGCCTTCAAAGCCGCAACGCTCTGCAAGCATCAATTCAGTCAGGGAAGCACATTCGGCGCCGCAGCCTTCCTGCTTAAAAAGCTTTAAAATTCCGGGTGTGGGTGTGGATTTGACTGCAAAATACTCTTTGAAACCAGGATTCCACTGAAAGGCATTCTTAAGACGGCTAACATTGTTTCTAATTGCAGTTTCATCATATATATAGAAAGGTGTATGAAAAGTTGAGGCAATATGTTCCAGTTCTGATTTGGAAAACGGAATAGTTTTCATCTTTTATTACTCCTTTTTTTATGTGCTATAACGAGGCTAAAGATATTTAACACCTCTATAGGCGGCGGGTACCGCTTTTGTTATAATAATTATAAATAAAATGCCGATATAAAAACCAGTATAGAAATACATGAGTATACCGGTATAGATGGGTGGCCGTATTATGTATAAATACAGGGATATAGCGGATTTGCTCAAAAAGGAGATATATTCAGGAAATTACAAGCCCGGTTCAAAGCTTCCCTCGATTCAAAAGCTTTCAAAAGAAACGGGCCTCAACAGCGATACGATAGTAAAGGCCTATAAGGAGCTGGTACAGGAGCACATCGTATATGCTGTTCCTAAAAGCGGCTTTTATGTCGCAAAAAATAAGCTTGGTACCGGTGGCAGCATTATTGACATGAAAAATGTATATTTGCCGGAGGGAATCAATCCGTATAAAGACTTCCAGATTTGCATCGAACAGGCCATGGCGATTTATGGGCAAAGGCTCTTTGAATACGGATCACCCAAGGGGTTACCTGAACTGATTCAGGTACTGCCGAAGCATCTGCTTGGCCTTCAGGTTTTTGCGAAGGCTGAGAACATATGTATTACAAATGGTTCACAGCAGGCTCTGTATATTCTGAGTGCAATGCAGTTTCCGCAAGGCGGCACCAGGGTGCTTGTTGAACAGCCCACTTATTCATTGATGCTGCGAATATTGGAAAACGCAAGGATACCTGCTGCAGGAATCCGGAGGACTAGGGACGGAATTGATTTGGAGCAGCTGGAAAAGTTGTTTCAGCAGGGGGATATCAAGTTTTTTTACATGATTCCAAGATATCACAACCCAACAGGGTTCAGTTACAGCAACCCGCAGAAAAGGGAGATCCTGAAGCTTGCAGAGCAATATGGCGTGTTTATTGTGGAAGATGATTATCTGGCGGACCTTGAAGTGGATCAGAAGGCAGAGACGCTGCACACTTTGGGAAATAAGGATCGAATCGTCTACATAAGAAGCTTTTCAAAGACACTATTGCCGGGTTTGAGACTTGGAATGGCGGTTCTTCCGGAGTCCTTGCAAAAACAATTCCTGGATTTCAAAAACAGTATGGACCTGAATACTTCAATACTCACCCAAGCTGCATTGGAGATATTTTTGAGAAGCAGCATGTATCGTTTTCATGCTAAGCGTACGAAGGAGCATTATAAAAACAAGATGAGCAGGCTGCGGGAGTATTGCAAAGGGACGCAAGGCTGCGGCACCTGGAATATACCTCAGACAGGACTCTATGCTTATCTGGAAACAGGAAGCATTTCCTCACAGTTACTTGAACGAAGCCTCCTGGACAGCAAGGTTCTGGTCAGCAGTACCAGCCAGAGCTATTTAAACGGCTTTGAACATCCGGAAGGATTGAGATTATGCGTATGCAATGCGGAAGACCAGGAAATAGAAAAGGCGGTACGGATTATTGAGGCAAAGCTTGCGGAGTTTTGAGGTAAGTTATGTTTGCAGAGGTGGGGCTTAGTAATGGACGATTTCACAAGGAAAGATATGGAAGAAGCACTCCGAGCCATGGCTTTAATGATTGACAGGACTGAGAAAGCAAAAGAAAAATTTGTACAGGGTACTTCTCAGTATACATTGCAGAAGAACAGGCTTGAAGCGCTGAATATAGCTTCATTATTGATATTAAAAGAATTGGCAGACAGTAACGTGATGAATCATTATACCAAGGGAGATATAGAAAAAGCTCTTGCACCAATATCTTCCCTGATTAGCAAATCCGAGAAAGCACAGAAAAAACTGGCAAAGGGTACCTGGCAGCATACTATGCTGAGCAATAATCTTAAAGCCCTCTATATAGCTTTGCCGCTTTTAACGAAAGAATTGAGCGGGATGAGTGACGGGAAAGATGAAAAACAAAATATCAATATTGATATTGCCGATTGAATTAATAATAGGATAATAATTGGAGTTGAATTTTTCTTTGAAATGATATAGAATATACTTTGTCAAAACAAATAAGTGGGGGTATAGCGCAGCTGGGAGCGCGCTTGAATGGCATTCAAGAGGTCAGGGGTTCGATCCCCCTTATCTCCACCATATTTTGTCCGAAAACCCTTGATTTTCAAGGGTTTCATTTGTTTTATAGAGAAAAACACCAGCATATTTAAAGAAAAAAATAAGGAATCTATTACATAGCTGCAATTAATTCCTTAATTCCCACCATATTTATTGCTCTTTTCAGATTATAGGCAAGAAAGCTAAGCCCCAGTTCTGCTGTGGCTTTTTCTTTGCCCTTGCATAGCAGATAATTTGCCCCGTGGTACCATTTAACAGTACCGAAAGGATGCTCTGAAAGGCACATTCGCTCTTTTATCTTGTCAATGTCTTCTTTAATCCGGATAACAACTTTCTTAGCGACAAAATCTTTTCGATCAAATGTATGATTGAAGGGATTTATCGGAATATTTTCCGGTATAGGGTTAAGCTTGCACTTTGGGTTTCCATACATTCTTACAGGGACATACTTTGTATCAGGGCTAAAACTTACAGTTTTGGGATTAGTTCCGCTGGTACACCTGTTTGGGCACTGGCGGCATGCATCTTTATTACCATAGATAGTATTTTTGCCGCGCATTTTCGTCTTCGATAGTATTTGTCCCATAGGGCAAGTTACTGTACCGTCATCATTTAAGGTAAAGCAGCTTACTTCTGATTGCTCATATGGTATATTAAAAAGGCTTTCAGCTCTATCATATTTCATAGCTACATTAGGTATTATTCCATTCATTACGCAGTTTAAAATGTCTTCTCGACTCTCATAGCCCTTATCTGCAACAACCTCAATTGTTTCAATATCAAGACTTTTCTTTATACCAGCAGCTACTTCTTCCAAAAGCCCCTGATCGGTATTATGGTTTGTTACCTGGAATTCAGCAATCAGATGACTGCCCTTATCCACCGCTGTCTGAACATTGTAACAGCAGTGAAATCCATCCTTACTGTGCATCCTGCGGGCTTCGGGATCGGTAAGGAGCATTTGTGTCTCTCCGCTTTCCAGCAGCTCTTTCAAGTATTCCTGGTATTTTTCCTTTCGTTGAGATAGCTCCTGTATGGCAGCCTTCACCTGTTCGGAAGTCAGTGCATCCGGTTCAGACTGATCCTCCTGATCCATTTGGGAGAGATACTCTTTAATATGCTCATCGATTCGTTTGAGCTTTTTTTCCAGGATTTCAGCATTGTAGGTATTGTCTTTGCTATTGACTGCCCTAAACTTGGAACCGTCTACATCTTCAGCACCATCCTCAATAATCTTGTTATATCTATTATACCATATTTCATAGTGCCTCAGGCGTTGCTGTGACTGACTTTTCGGACAGTCTCGAAATGGCTCAGGTGCTGTATAACCTGCTGGGGAAATAATGCAAAGAAGCATTATACAGAAAGGCAAGGAACAAAGATGTTATAAAAGAAGCAGGGCAACTTTTAATGAAGAGCAGGCAAATCAAATTTTGATTTTAGAAACAATGCGGCAGGGCGTTTTTTCGTCCTGCCCTGCTCCACCCATGCATATTTCATTATCTGAATTATGACATGGTTCCACAAATATGCGTATAGGCATCAGGTAATCAGGTTTCTGTTTTTTAGGCTTGTGTAGAGTACCTCTGTATCAGCTTCTTTGTTTTCAATAATGTATTTGCTGAAAGCAGGTCTCATGAGCATGCTGCTGATTATGCGGCCTGGTATGTTTTGAAATAGATATTTTCTTCCTTTTTTAATATCACATGCAATTTTTTTCCCTAATAGACGGGCTTTACGCAGGATTTCCTGCTCGTTGCTTGCTTGTCTTCCACCGGAAAATCCAGCTCCGAGGAAGCCTGAGGTATAGGTTCTTGAGAAAGTACCTGTGTTTCCGAAATGTGAGAGTGTCTTGGCTGTTTTTTTTGCTGCTGCTGAAGAATTTGCTGCTGAGATTCCTGCGATATACTTTCCTCCCAGGGAAGAAGTAGCTGCTTCATACATACCAAGACGGTCTATCAGGTTTTTCATAGTCGCATTGACATTTGCCCCATAAGTGGGTGAGCCCAAAATGATTGCATCCGCATTGTACAGGAGGTCTCTCAATGCATTGAAATCATCCGCAATACAGCATTTCCCGCTTTTCAGGCATGTCAGGCACCCCTTGCAGAATTCCATTCTAATATCGGCAAGGAATACCTCTTCAACAATTGCGCCTTCCTCCTCAGCCCCCTTCAGTGCCTCACGTACCATGACGGCTGTATTGCCCTGAGGCCGTGGGCTGCTTATTACTCCGACCACAGTAAATCGGTTTTTCATTATATCGATCCCCTTTCAGAACTAATGACAGTTAAAGCTCTTGACTTTGTACCTGCAATAAATTATACTCTTAGTATCAGCAAGCACCACCAATATACTTAGTATACCAATAGTATACTAAGTATATTTGAAGTTGTCAATAGGGAGGAGAAAAATTAATGTCTTTATCAAGAAGGGAAAGGGAGAGGCTGGTTAGAGAATCTGAGATCATAGCAGCAGCAGAAAAACTATTCATAGTGAAAGGCTTTGACAATACTACCATGGATGAAATAGCAAAAGCTGCAGAGTTCACGAAGAGGACCGTTTACCAGTATTTCGTCAGCAAGGAGAATCTCTTCTACGCAGTTATAATAAATGGGTTGAAACAATTGTTTTCTTATATAGACGATGCTATAGCTTCGGGGAAAACAGGTTTTGAAAAGATCCAAGGCATAAGAACGGCGCTGAATAGATTTATCAAAGAATCTCCAGACATCTATAGGCTTATGAATTATACGCAGTTTATTAAATCAGCCCATGAAACCATTCCTAACCATCAGGAACTGATGAAGCTGAATTCCCGATTGTTTTCACAATTCTACCAGGTTTTTGATGCAGGTATAGCTGATGGAAGTATAAGGCCAGACTTTAAAATGCCGTTGGGTGTTTTTTCCCTGTTTTTTA
Organism: Bacillota bacterium; assembly: GCA_035417425.1. Taxonomy (GTDB): domain Bacteria; phylum Bacillota; class Clostridia; order Lutisporales; family Lutisporaceae; genus BRH-c25. The sequence goes on along the minus strand of DAOLPD010000004.1, from coordinate 38,267 downwards.
TGATCACAGGCTTCATGGGAAGAATATCTGAAGCCGGAAGTATTTATGCGGGGAGATTTGATATAAATACAGATGAACTGGTCCAATATACTTTTGACATGATGGATGATTTTATTAAAGCATCTCATTAAGCACCGTAGAATTATAATGCCGGTAGAGATGCTGACAGAGGATACGGGGCAGGGCTTTGGAGCATAAATTATTGCGCGGCAATAGAAACTGTACTTGAGCAAGGTAACTCTTGCAATCAGATAAATATGTACTGGAGGTATGTAGTAATGCAAATCATATTTGAGAAGCTGAGCATGGAGCACCAGAAACCAATAATGGAAGTGTTCAACTATTATATTGAAAACAGTACAGCAGCATTTCCAACATCAGTTTTACCTGAAGAATTCTATAAAAAGTTCATGGAGATGACAAAGGGATACCCTGCTTATGCGATTGTAGATCCAGGAACTCATGAAGTACTGGGATTCTGTATGCTGAGAGCATATAATCCATTTTCATCATTTAATGAAACAGCTGAAATATCATATTTTGTTTCAAAAGATTTTGTCGGCAGAGGTATCGGTGAACAATGTCTTGAAAAACTTGAAAGCGAAGCAAAACAAATGGGAATCAGGCACATCATTGCAGAGATCTCTTCAGAAAACCAGCAGAGTTTGGGATTCCACAATAAATACGGCTTTCGGACCTGTGGTTCGTTGAAAAGCATTGGTAAAAAGTTCGGACGAAGTTTTAATATAGTATATATGCAAAAGGATTTGGATTGTTAATATATAACTATGGTGCCAGAGAGGGCCGCATCACATTGTTTATTGCCTGCGGAATCGTTATTTGGTATAATTGTAATACTAAGGATAGGGTGGCAGAAAATTCATAGGTGTAACGGTATTGAAGAGTATCACAACAATGATGAAGCGGAAAAATAGTAAAAAGCGAAAGGAGAATAGTATGTATATTAGAAATAGGATGACCCCCAATCCGTATACAATACCATCCAACACTACTATTGCAGACGCGGTGGCACTTTTCAGAGAAACAGGTTTCAAAAAATTTCCCGTAGTAGACAACGGAAAACTGGTCGGTATTCTTACAAGAGGTGATATTCAGTCAGTATCCCCAACAAAAGCAACATCTTTGAGTATCTACGAAGTCAATTATTTTCTGTCAAAAATAACAGTAAAAAAAGCAATGACAAAAAAAGTAATCACAATAGATGCTGACTGTTTATTGGAAGAAGCAGCAGTTGCAATGAGAGAAAACAAAATCAGCACCCTCCCGGTCTTGGAAAACGGGAAATTAGTGGGAATAATCACAGAAAGCGATATATTTGACGCTTTCATAGACTTGATGGGCTTTAAAGAAAAAGGATGCCGTATAACCGTAGAAACAAAAGATGTGCCCGGCGGCGTTGCAGCTGTTTCTGAAGTATTCTCTTCTTTACATATTAATATAACTCATATAGCGATGTTTGCCGGCGATGGGATCAGGGATCTGATAATAAGGGCATCAGTGGAGGATGTTTCTGAAATAGAGAAAAAGCTTAATGAAAAAGGATATAAAATAAAACATTTGCTGATCAACAAATAGATATGTGCCGGGGAAACCTCTGAAAAACTGAATCATAAGTATAAATAACAACGCAAAAATGATTGCGCATTGGAGGGGTTTAAGCGAGCTTAGACCCCTTTCGCATTTCTGCAGATTACCACGTTTTCAGCGTCATTTATTGAATAATAAGAGTATCATAAGCCTTGGAAACACGGAGGTTATGGGTTTTATGCCTGAGAAAAACGATGACTATATAAGCGTATTAGGCGGTTCCAATATGGACATTATCGGCTTTCCCTACAAGGATTTTATCCCCGAAGATTCGAATCCGGGCCGGATTAAGACTGCTTTAGGGGGAGTGGGCAGAAACATTGCTGAAAACCTTGTTCATTTTGGCGTTCCTACAAAGCTGATAAGTGCAATTGGAGATGATATCTACGGGAAGATAATCCTGGAGCATGCCAATAGCATCGGCCTGGATATGAATAGTTCACTGGTATTGAATCAGACACCTACTTCCACATATTTAGCCATACTCGATGAAAAAGGAGATATGAAGGCAGCTATCTCCAATATGGATATACTGGATGAAATTACTGTTGAATTCATCCAGGACAAAAAACAAGTGATAGAGAATTCGAAGATATGCATAATAGACACAAATATGCCAACCGATATCATCAATTATGTTTTGGATAATTTTAAGAATACAGATTTTTTCCTGGACACTGTATCCGGATCAAAAGCCCGAAAGGTAAAAAATAATATCGGGGCATTCCATACCATAAAGCCAAACAGGATCGAAGCAGAAATTCTTTCGGATATTAAAATAGACAGCTTCGCTAATATGATAAAAGCCTCAGAGTATTTTCTAAGTAAGGGTGTAAAGAGAGTCTTTATTACATTAGGGGCTGAAGGTGTGTTCTATAATGATGGAAATGTCTATAAATTGATACCAAGCCCTGAGATAAAAGTAATCAATGCAACCGGTGCCGGAGATGCATTCCTTGCTGCTCTGGCCTTTTGTCACTTCAAAGATTACGGTATTGATGAAAGTGCACGTTTTTCAATAACAGCCGCCATTTTGGCATTAAGCTGCGAAGAAACAATAAATCCGAATATTTCTGAAGAAAATGTAAAAAAGAAGATGAAGGAGATAGGATTATGCTGGAAAAACATCTGAATATCAATCCGGAGGTAAAAAAAGCTCTAAAGGAAGGACACGCAGTGGTTGCATTGGAGTCAACCATTATTTCTCATGGAATGCCTTATCCAAAGAATGTTGAAACTGCCCTTGCGGTTGAACAAATTGTCAGAGATAACGGTGCAATTCCCGCTACTATAGCCATATTAAAAGGCAAATTAAAGGTTGGTTTGACCCCTGAGGAAATAGAGTACCTGGGAAAAAGCCATGGTGTAGTAAAAGCAAGCCGCAGGGATATACCCTTTATCCTTGCCAAAGGGCTGGATGGAGCTACAACAGTCGCAGCTACTATGATCATTGCAAATCTAGCCGATATAAAGGTGTTTGCTACAGGCGGCATAGGCGGAGTCCACAGGGGTGCCCGGGAGACATTCGATATCTCGGCAGACCTGCAGGAATTGGCTCAGACCAATGTTGCGGTTGTCTGTGCGGGTGCCAAGTCTATCCTTGATATTGGTTTGACCTTGGAATACCTTGAAACTCATGGTGTTCCCGTAGTCGGATTTGGAACAGATGAAATGCCGGCTTTTTATACCTCCAAGAGCGGATTTGGAGTAGACTATAGAGTTGATACAGCGGAAGAAATGGCGGAGGCTTTAAAAATAAAATGGGATTTGGGAATGCAAGGCGGGGTTGTAATAGCAAATCCTATACCGGCAGAATATGAAATGGATCCCGCTGCAATAAACAGGGTAATAGATTCTGCTATTATGGAAGCTGAAGAAAAAGGCATAAAGGGGAAGAAAATCACTCCATTCCTGCTGGATAAGGTCAAAGAACTTACAGCCGGCGCAAGCTTGGACTCCAATATTCAGCTTGTTTATAACAATGCCAGGCTTGGGGCGCAAATAGCCGTTGAACTAAGCAGAAAAGGATAAGTACCGGGCACTCTTCTTCAGAGCTTAAGTGATTCAACAGCTTTTTTTGCCCAATCGGAATCACTAAGAATAGCTCTTCCGACTCCAATCAAATCAGCCTTTCCATCTGCAAGCAGCTTTTCGGCAGTTTGGGCTTCCGTGATTCCGCCGGTTAAAATGACAGGAACAGATACTACCTTTTTGATTGCCTCCGAAAGCTCGGAAAAATAACCTTGTTCACCGGTACCCGGTCCTGTAAATCCGCAAAAGCCGCCGGAAATATCAATTATATCCACTCCGGATTTTTCAAATTCCATTGCTGCGGTTTTGCTGTCCGCAATATCGGTTCCGCCTTCCACAGAATCAGAGGCGCCCAGGCGCAGAAGAATCGGGAAATCCTCACCGACAGCTTCCCTTACCGCTTTAATTACTTCCAAGTGAATCTTTATTCTGCCGTGTATGTTTCCTCCATATTCATCAGTTCTCTTGTTGGTAAGAGGAGACAGGAACTGGTTTAAGAAATATCCATGGGCGGAATGTATTTCCACTCCGTCAAAGCCGGCCATTTTTACGCGATATGCAGCAGCTTTGAATTCTTCAACTATTGCTTTGATTTCTTCCTTTGTGAGCTCTTTCGGTACAGTACCGCTAAGCCGTGGATTTACTACTGCTGAAGGAGCAACCGCATCCATTCCCGTAACCTCATACTTAGCGGCGCTTCCGGAATGGTTTATCTGCATTACCGTCTTGGTACCGTTTTTGTGAATGGTGTCGGCCAGTTCCTTCAAGCTGTCAATCAGGCTGTCATCCGCGGCAGAAAGCTGCCTTTCGCTGGCTTTCCCTTGCTGTGATATAAAGCTGTGTTCAATAATTATCAGGGAGATATATCCGCCTCGGGATTTCTCATCATAATAGCCAAAAAGAGCCTTGCTTGGTTTTCCGTCCTCCTCACATTTGGCAGTAGCCATGGGAGGCATGATTAATCTGTTCTTCAAGGGCAATTTTCCGTTTTTCAGGGGCGTCAGCAAGTAAGACATTATATTTCCCTCCTTAAAGTTAAGTTTAATATAGCCTTTAATACTAATTATATATTTTTATTCAGATAAATAACAGTAATTATTCTGCAATGCTGCGGTGCAAAACCCCTCATTGAAATCTGGTAATAAAAAAACTTAAAAAAAATATCGAAATATGTTGAAAAGCTTTGTCGGGTATGATACTCTTATTTAAGAATAAACGTCTTTAAGTCTGGTACAGTGATACCGGCAAGATTATATACAGGCTATAGGAATATAGCTTATATCCGCGAGAAACAAGATCTTGTCTGTAAAGCTGCAGACAGGATTTTTTTATGGAACAAAGGCTATACTAAAAAACAAGGAGGATGTTATTATGGCAAAAAATCAACAAATAATCGGTTATCTACCTGATGAACAACCACCGATATGGAAACTGTTCCTTTATGCATTGCAGCAGGTTGTGGTAATGTTTCCCGCAACGGTTGCAGTTGCAATCATCACAGGCTTCCACATTTCAACGACCATATTTGCCAGCGGTCTTGCAACAATCTGCTTTATACTGGTTACCAAGAGGGAAATCCCGCTGTATTACGGTTCAAGCTTTTCATACGTAGCCGCCATAGGCAGTTTAATGGCTTCAGATGCACTGGCGGGATACACTCTTAATGAAAAAATAGCAGTTGCACAATTTGGCATAATAATGTCCGGTTTTGTATCCATAGCAGCCGGCCTTATAATAAATCGCTTCGGAAGAGATGCTATTGAGAAGGTTCTTCCTGCGACAATCACAGGCCCTATTGCAATGGTTATTGGACTTACTCTTGCAGGGGTTGCAATGAATGATGCCGCCTCTATTGCCATCGATACCGCAGGTACAATCTCAGTGGCAGAATCCCAGCTGGCCCTTGCGGGCAATATGGCATGGATCATATCTCTTGTAACTTTGCTGTCAACAATTCTGCTATCAGTCTACCTGAAAGGTTTTTTAGGACAGCTTCCCCTTCTGTTAGGCCCGATAATCGGATGCTTTACTGCACTTATAATTAAACTTGCAACAGGCATAGACCTTTTTAAAGTTTTGCCGGATACGGCAAACAGCGGAATCTTCGCGCTTCCTATATTTACATTGCCAAAAGCATCACTGATGGCTGTTGCCGCTATTATGCCCATAGCTATCGCAACCATTCCGGAATCAACAGCACACGTATACCAGCTTGATATCTATGTAAATGACCTTGCTAAGAAAAAGGGTTCAGACAAGAAGTACAATATTGCAGATAAATTAGGCCTCAACCTCATTGGCGACGGTATCGGCGACATGGTATCCGGTTTTATCGGAGGCCCTGCCGGAACAAACTACGGGGAAAACATCAGTGCTATGGCAATAACGAGAGTGTTTTCAATACCGGTGCTTATGGGTGCTTCGATTATAGCTATGATAATTGCCTGCTTCACTCCTCTTGTAAATGCGATATATTCAATTCCCACCGCGGTAATAGGAGGCCTTGAGGTATACTTGTTCGGAGCCATTGCTGCCCAAGGTATCGCAATCATGGTAGAAAAAAAGGTTGACCTGTTCAGCTCCAAGAATATTGCAATCATTGCAACCATCATGGTCATCGGACTTGGCGGACAATACGGCTTCGGCGGAAATATTCCCTTCTTCGGCATACAGGTTCCCTGCATCGCAGGTGCTGCCATATTTGGGATCCTCCTTAACCTTATATTGAGCATAACGGAAAAACATAAGGAATAGAATTAGATCACATCACTGCCCTTCGGGGCAGTTTTTCATTTTTGCGAAATTGTATTATTATTGTTATAATTTAACTATGCAAAAAAAAGAAAGGAAGCAATATACGGTGAAATAAATGCGGGAATTCTTTGCGGTCATAGTATCTTTTTTAATTATTCCGGTTTTAAGCAGAAAAAAAGTTCCTATCGGGATTGCTATTTGTGCATGTGCAGTGATTATGGCTCTGTTTGGGGGATTGGGGCTCGCTGAATTTGCCAATGTCATCTCTGATACTTTTTTTAACTTTAATAAAGTACAGCAGCTTTTGGTGGTAGCTGAGATCTCTATTATCGGAGTACTTCTTAAAAAATATAAGATCATCGATGAGGTTCTGGATAATCTTTCAAAGGTTATAAAGAGCGAAAGAGTGATTCTTATGTTTATTCCGGCTTTAATAGGTATGCTGAGTGTGCCCGGGGGAGCCATAATGTCAGCACCTGTTGTCGATCAATTAGGCGAAAGGTCAAACTTGTCCAAGCCTCATAGAGCAATCATAAATCTGGTTTACCGGCATGTTTCCATGAACATCCTGCCCTATGCAACAGGCTTCCTGATTGTGGCATCAATTTCACCTCGGATTTCTATATATAAGCTTATGGGATTGAACAGTATTTTTGTGCTGTTGTATATTATAGCCGGTTACTATTTATACATCCAAAAGGTACAAAGCAGTTCAGTCTCTCAATTCAGTTTTAAGTGGATTAATTTATTTGATCTGTTTAAGTTTACTGCACCCATTTATGTGGCTGTGCTGCTGAATCTTTTGTTAGGAGTACCTTTTTACATAGGGATGCTTGTCAATCTGCTGATTGTATATCTGATCCATCCGACAAGGATGTTTCTATTGGATGCCCTTAGGGCTTTTAGTTTTAATGTGCTTTATGCACTTATCGGAGTCTATCTCATCCAAGGAATAATGGGCAGAATGGAGTCACTTAACTCATTCTTGGCTTTAATCCTTATGAATCCAAATACCATTATGCTTGGGATCATAGCAGCTTCATTGTTTTTTGGTATAACAACAGGTTTTTCGCCCACTGCATTGGGAATCATTATTCCGATTCTTGTCACCCTTCCCCTATCAGACAATATGCTGCTGATGTATTGTCACTTTACCTTTTGCTGGTCTTTTGTAGGATACTTTTTCTCTCCGCTGCATCTGTGTCAGCTCTTTACTTGCGAATACCTTAAAGTAGGAATTCCTGACTTGTATAAAGGGTATTGGAAATTTTTTGTCTCTCTGGCTGCTGTTCTTTTTGTTAATTATTATGTGATGGGATTATTCATAAGGTAACAATTAATTGAGGCTATTATTACAATATTAGTCAATAATTTGAAATCTTCTGCATTTTGCATTATAATTAAAACAATTATAAGAAGTTGCGGTGGTGAATGAGGTGCGTATTCTTTACAGGGAGAGAATAAACAAGCTTCTTGCGGGCATATTGGAATACCCGCTATTTATAGTTACCGCACCTATGGGATATGGTAAAACTACTGCGGTGCGCGAACTTCTTAAGCATAAAAGAATAAATCCCATATGGGTATCTCTTATTGCTTCTGACGGATCGACGGCGTACTTTTGGGACAGGCTTACAACACAAATTGCACAGTATAACAAGCAGCTTGGAGAGCAGCTTAAAAGCCTCGGTTTTCCTGCCGATGCACCACAGACTGCAAAAATACTTGAGATAATGGACAGTTTTGAATTTAAAAAGAACACCGTTCTGGTCATTGATGATTTTCACCTTGCTGCCAGCCCCGGAAATTTCAACCTGATAAGCTATATAGTAAGGGAAGGGATTCCCAATTTGCATATAGTATTGATAATGAGGGATATGACAAATATCCGTTTCGCAGAATTGGCCTCCCAATGCTTTACTATGACGCATCATAGTCTGAAGTTTGAAAATGATGAGATTGAGCAGTATTTTGAGTTGATGAAATACCCGTCCTCCCCGAAAGAAATGGCGAAGGTTGCAAGATACACGGGGGGATGGGTCTCCATGTTATATCTCATAATAATCGGTTTGAAAAAGGGTATTCCGCTGGGAATAAGCAGCACTATAGATGAGTTGGTGGAGAGAAACCTTTATGAGCCTTACGATAAATCAACCAAACAGTTTCTTTTAAAGCTTGCTGTGATGGAGAGCTTTACTGCGGAACAGGCTGAATTTGTACTGAAGCAGCCGGGCGCAGAAGCAATTTTGAAAAAGCTGTATAAAGAAAACGCCTTTATTGATTATGACGAAGCAACCGGGATTTATAAGATACATAATGTACTGCTGGATTTTTTGAGGAGGAAGCAGAACTTTGAGGAATCCGAGATAATTGGGCTTTTCAAGCGTATCGGAGAATGGCATTTGAGCAAAGGTAACTATAGTGCTGCCTACAGCTTCCTGAATAAGGCGAAAGAGTCTGAATATATACTTAAGCTGTTGAACGATGCGGGAAAAATTACTGTTGAATTTACTGGATTTGAAGGAATCCGTGAAATGTTTGAGTGCATCCCAAAAGAGACGCTTTTTAGATACCCTATTGCATATATCCATTACATATTTCATGAGCTGATAAGCGGTGAACAGGAAAGAGCAATAAACGGAGTACGGCGCCTCAATGAATTGGAACAAATATACCTTGAAATGGAAAATATCTGCCCGGAATACAAAAACCGAGTGCTGGGAGAAATAAATATACTCAGAATTTTTACTGTATTTAACGATGCCGGGGGAATGATTGAATATACAATCAGGGCAAAAGAGCTGCTTAAGGATGAAAAATCATGGGTGATAAGGCGGGAAAGTGAATTTACCTTCGGTACGCCTCATTTCCTTTATTCATACTATAAAGAAGCAGGCAAGCTGGATGAAACGATAAAAATAATGACTGAAGGATTTCCGGCTTTTTCCGAGCTTTCCGACGGCTGCGGTACAGGCTGCGAATACTTAACCTTTGCTGAATATGCCCTTGAAACCGGTGATTTCGCCGGAGCGGAGCTGAACGGCTTTAAGGCTGTATATAAGGCAAAGACAAAGGATCAGATAAGCATTGGTATCTGTGCCTGCTTCACGCTGATAAGGCTGTATATATCGCAGGGCAAGGTGCAGGAAGGCCTGGAAATGCTGGAACATCTGAAAATTGAAGTAAGCAGGGAAAACAGTTCCGTATACAATACAACCATGGATTTATGCGAGGGATATATATTTGGCTGTCTGGGGCAGCTTAAAAAAATACCTGAGTGGCTGCAAACATGTGACATGTCCGATGCAAATTTCCTGTACCAGGGAATGGCGTTCAACTATATTATATATGAAAAAGCGGTTCTTCTGGCTAACAACTTTATAGAGCTTGAGATGCTTACGGAGAGTTTTCTGCCGTATTTCTCCATATTTAATAATCAGCTTGGATTTATACACAACTATATTCATGAAGCGGCGGCAAAGTACCGCTTGTACGGGATGGAACAGGGAAAGGCAGCTTTAAGAGCGGCTCTGGCAATCGGACAGGCGGATGGCATTGTAATGCCTTTTGCAGAAAATGCTCCTTATATATTTGACCTGTTAAGGTCATTTTCCAATGAAGACAGCTGCAACGAATATCTGAAGAGGGTTATTCTGACTTGTGAGCAATACATGCAAAGCCTGAAAAGGTTTGACCAAAGCTGTCCTGCTTTAAGCGAAAGGGAAAGGGAAGTACTTAAGCTTCTGAGTGAGGGGCTTACCCGCGATGAAATAGCAGCCGGTCTGTATGTTTCGACAGGGACAGTCAAGACCCACCTGCAGAACATATATCATAAGCTTGAAGTTAAAGGAAAGATTGCCGCAATAAAAAAGGCAGAAAAACTGAAATTATTCTAAAATACTCCAAAAGGCAGATATTAAACGACAAAAATACCTTTTATACTTTGTATAATTAGGTATTTTTTTATTTTTAAAGGGGGTTTAAGGCATGAGCAGGATTATCAAAGTAACAGCCAATGATGATTATACTCTTCTGGTAGAGTTTGAAGGTAATAACAAAGTATTTTTTGACATGAAGCAGCTGATTCAGACAATGCCTTATTATAGTTTGAATGATATCAACAACTTCAAGGCTTTTATTCTGGAGGAGGGGGCAATACGCTGGAAGGATGTGGGCAGGCCGGACCTTTCCATGAGTCCTGTGCGTCTGACTGTAGATGATATTCTTTTTACCATACGGGAGTAAGGCTTTATGATATATTGGCAAATGGGAGGATTAGTATTAGTAAAGGGGTGGAAACAAATGAAAATACTATTAAAGAAAACAATTTGTATTCTGCTGGCATTTATGCTGGCTTTCGGGCCTTTTACAGAAGGCGCAGTATCGGTCTTTGCCCGGAATACTGATAACGAGCTGGCTCCTGACGGTCAGACCTGGGAGGAGGCTTATCCGAATGGTGCTTTTATATTCGAGAAAAGCTATCTTTACACTGAAGAAGGTGACGATACCGTAGCTATTGCAGTATACCGAATGGGGGGACGAGACAGCAGGGCAGTTGCAAATCTGGCGATAACACCGGTTACTCCCGAAGGCAATACGGCAAATGCCGCAGGATTAAAAGACTTTGAGATAATTTTTCCTGATGACGTAGAAATTGACCCTGACAATGAATATGACACCGTATTTGCGGATCTGGTCTTTGAGGAGGGAGAATATGTCAAGTCACTTGAAATAAGAGCAATTGATGATGAGCTTTCAGAGCCTGAAGAATTTTTCATTGTGACCATTTACGGTGCGGAAGGCGCTGAATTCCTTGAAGACGGCAATAGATTCACAGTATGTGTTCAGGACAACGATCCTTATATAGAAAGCCATGTATCCTTTGCCGAAAAGAGTACAAGGTTTGACAAGAGCGGAGGCTTCGCCGTTTTGGAGGTAGTAAGGACCGGAGGAACCCAGTATGTCTTTTCGGTAGATTACGAGACAGTATCAGATACCGCCGCTGCGGGAGTGGATTTTGCCGAAACCTCCGGGACTCTGATGTTTAACTGCGGGGAGGAAACTGCAGTCATAGAGATTCCGCTTATTAACGACAACAAAGAGAATGTGTCCGAGGATGTAAATTTTAGGGTCAGACTCTCTGATCCGAAGGGCGGAGATATTGCTGAGGACGGAGGAGAGGCTGTAGTATATCTTTACAACACTGCTTCAGAGGATGAACCCGTAGAGGAGGCTTATCCGAACGGTGCTTTTATATTCGAGGGAAGCTATCTTTACACCGAAGAAGGTGACGATACCGTAGCTATTGCAGTATACCGAACTGGGGAATGTGACAGCAGGGCAGTTGCAAATCTGGCAATAACACCGGTTGCTCCCGAAGGCAATACGGCAAATGCCGCAGGATTAAAAGACTTCGAGATAATTTTTCCTGATGACGTAGAAATTGACCCTGACAATGAATATGACACCGTATTTGCGGATCTGGTCTTTGAGGAGGGAGAATATGTCAAGTCACTTGAAATAAGAGCAATTGATGATGAGCTTTCAGAGCCTGAAGAATTTTTCATTGTGACCATTTACGGTGCGGAAGGCGCTGAATTCCTTGAAGACGGCAATAGATTCACAGTATGTGTTCAGGACAACGATCCTTATATAGAAAGCCATGTATCCTTTGCCGAAAAGAGTACAAGGTTTGACAAGAGCGGAGGCTTCGCCGTTTTGGAGGTAGTAAGGACCGGAGGAACCCAGTATGTCTTTTCGGTAGATTACGAGACAGTATCAGATACCGCCGCTGCGGGAGTGGATTTTGCCGAAACCTCCGGGACTCTGATGTTTAACTGCGGGGAGGAAACTGCAGTCATAGAGATTCCGCTTATTAACGACAACAAAGAGAATGTGTCCGAGGATGTAAATTTTAGGGTCAGACTCTCTGATCCGAAGGGCGGAGATATTGCTGAGGATGGAGGAGAGGCTGTAGTATATCTTTACAACTCGGCTAAGAAGGATGCGAAAATGAATATCGCCACTCTTGTGACAGATTTGGAGAGTATTGATATAAGCGGAGAAACTGCAATATCTGATGATGCAATCATATCGAATAATGATGAAATTAAAGTCATACCGGAGATCAAGGAATCCACACCTCTTGTGGAAACAGCCCCGAAAGCTTCTAAGGGCGGCATTGTTCCTATGGCCGTGGTTCAGGAGAATTGGGGGCTTGCAGCAAATCAGGGAGGTTGGAAAAAATACACCAGACTTGCTTATGATATGGATAAATTCGGATTCGGCACTCATTATGACAACAGCGATGATTTTTATGGATTATTGGTAGGCTCTGCAGATAAATGGCATACACGCTCGGCAAGGTCTTATCATGATGAGGCTGGGGGTAAAGATAAGGGATATGTCGGTTTTGGTTTTGAAAATGAAAACAGGGTATGGACGGTATGGGATGCCAGCGGCAGTGATCCGTATGGTTATGCGATAATGAAGGCGACTGATCTGAATGGGCTTTATGAGTTCTATAAATCCATGTCGGGACATGTATCCATACAATTTAATGATACAGTCTTAGGAGACAAGAACCAAGGGATGTTTCTTCTGTCCAATAATGATGCGGACTACAGCCAACTGTCAGAAAGCAGCAGAGAAGCAATTACCGCTGTTACTCATACCGGTTTGATACTGGCCCAGTATACGGGACAGGGAAGAAATGAGACTGTGATAAATTTTTCCTTCAGTCCTTTGTTAAATATTAATGAGAATTATGTTAATTACGATCGGCCGGTTCTTGCCACTTTTGATAACAGCTGGGAAAACAATACCTATTTTCGTACCTGGGTGGATGATCTTTACCTGGAGCGGGTCGCCATCAATAATCTCAGGTATGAAGTTGTGTGCAAGGATGGGGACGATTACTTAAATGCAAACTCAAATGAGGCTTTAAACAGAATTAAGCCTGTAGTCAGTTTTTATAACAATGAAGGGGGCACAAACGGAGAAGGAAAGCTTTATGCGGGCTCTAACCTGCTGCTGAATGAATCGGCTTCTTCGGGGGCTTTCAGAATCAAGAGTGTGCAATTGAAGAAACTGGTAAACGGCGTATGGACGGTTATAAACACCGGAAGAATTGTAGATGTCGGAGGAGGTGATAAAGCTGTCACTATTCAGCTCAGATCCGATGATAACAGCAAAATACAACGCACCAGGGAGCTTTCCTGTCTGAATGCAGAAACTGATCAATACTCCCTTTATGTGGAGATGGAAAGAATCCAGACAATCTTCCTTGACTATTCTCCCAATGTTTTGCCTCAGGATATTGCGGGGGGAGAAACTGGTGAAAATTATAAACTAAGAGCAAGGCGTAAGGCAGAGCAGATAGCTTTCCAACCCGACATCGGTTATAAAATAAGAGGTACAGTCAATGGAATGCCGGGCCTTGCTGACGGGAGATTGACAAATACCTATATATATAGAGAAGAAACCGATGCTACAGTATTTGATTTCAATCTGAAAAACGGTGAAGCAATAGCCTATGACGGGCAAATGTATTATGGGCCTGTTCCAATCAAGGTAGAAGATTACTACGAGGATACAATCTATATGATATTCTATGATTCCGAATCCATGGCACGGGAGCAGGAGGTAAGGATAAGCGGTATTGAATCGGCAGAGATGTATATAGATGAAAACGGGAACGGAGAGGTCGATGCAGGTGACACCATGGTGGGATATGTGAATGGCGGCAGGTATGTCAACAGCTTTTTTGACAGGGAGGACGGCAAGCAGAAGCTGCTGAAATTCGATTATGTTTTGCTGCCCCGAAAAATCAACATTACTCCCGCAGATGACACCAGTATCAGGTACGATTTGAAGGCTTCATTTGTAACGACTGCTACAAGTGATGCCGAATTAGCCAGATACACTGATGAATTGAAGGCATACAGGGAAATTGAAACAGGGGATACAAAGGTGCCGATATACGGAGTTGAAGCAATGAAAGGCAGCATCACTGTTCCTCTGGGAGGAGATATGAATCCGCCTGTCTATGATGAAGCAACTAAAAAATGGAGTTGGAATCCTAACTTTGAGGGAAATCTGAAGACCCCCTTTACAAATCCCGCACCAATTACAGAGGCGGAAAAGGAAACGGTTGCAGGCCCCAAAACAATTACCGGCACTGATGAAATCAACGATTATATCGGAAGCTTCAGAAACAGTGACCAGGTAGTACTGCAGCTTTATAACAACTATGGAGAAATGGTCGACAGATATGATTCTGTAAGCACATACAGGGAGATAGTGCTCGGGGAATTTGAGCAGGATCAGGATTTGGAATTTGGTGTTCCCGATGGCGGAGATACTCAGGATACCCCCGGAGCTGAGAAACCGGAGATGAATCTTCCCAAAATAGAAATGCCGGCAGGCCCCTTTAAAGTGATCCTGGACGGAAACAGAGCTGGCTTTGAACTGGGGATTCCCTTGATCGGAGGGGGTAATCAGAAAAAAGATGATAAAAATACAGGGTTACTGGGGAAAAATGCTTCAAAATATCTTGATGACATGAAGGATGCCGTAGGCAAAGGAGCAAAAGGCAAGAACATATTTGACCAGCTGAAAAATGCGGCAAAGGGATTGGATGATACCGGCAAGGCGCTTAAGCCTAAGGCTGATGTGGATGCTTCCTTTATGTTCGGCTTTTCCGCATCTTTTATGTGGGAATATGATGAAATTGAGGCGCAATGGGAATTTGACGAGGCAAAGATCTTTGTCACCTTTAACGGAGAAGTAAAGGTTTCTCAACGTCTGCCGCCTTTGCCCATTGTATATGTATATATTATTTTCAGTGCAGATGTTGAGGTAGGCCTTAATATTGAAGTGGATTATGGTTATGATGCCGAGGGGCTTCGCACCAGCCAGGTAACATGCACCGGGGATATAAACCTGGAGATCGAAGTGGAAGCCGGGATTGGAATAGGAGTAGAGCTGTGCAAGTTTGAGATATTCCTGAAGGTTAATATAGGGCTTTTGATAAAGATTGCAGAGACTGCTGAAGCTTCAGGAGTAGATGAATTCTCAATAGGAGCGGCTTTAGGCTTCAGGGCTGTATTCCTTTGCTTTAGTTTTGAAATGGAGGCTATTTCATTTGAATTAACCTATGAGAAAGGAAGAGATCCTGAGGAATGGGAGTTTGAATGGCAGGTCTTCGGAGAAAAAATGGAAAAATCCGGGAAAATGGGTGCGATGTCCGCCGCGGATATGGGCGGTAAAATTCAGCCCCGGACAGGACTCCGCATTTCGGGAAGAACCTATGATGACCAGACCATTGGCAGTTCACAAAATAGATTCGGAATAATGTCCATTCCTGCGGAGCACGGAGATTTTGAACTGGGTGAATACAACGAAGGGGCATATTCCAAAGAGCTTGCGAATAATCTGCGGTACAGCTCCGATTACAAGCTGTTTTCGGTAAACGGTAAAAACTACATGCTATATATGATAGACGGAGGAGAGGGAAGAACCACTGTTGATGCAGATATGCTGGTATTGTCGGAAATTGATGCATCAGGCAATTTGATAAATCCTGTTGGCGGCGGCGTGAATAACTACACTGTGGTGGACAAGGTATATGCCGGGACACCGGATGAGACAAAGGATTGCAAAGGTGATTCTGCCTTTGATGTCCATGTGGACGGTACAAGAATCATAGCAGCCTGGATCGATAATAGGACTGTAACCCCTGATTCGGAATTGGGAGATTCGGAAGGAGTGCTTAAGAACAGTGCCGCCAATACCCAGCTGAAATACTCTGTTTATGATATGGTATATGAGGATAAGGGATTCGGAGATGCTGTAATCATAGGAACACCGGATGGTAATTTCAATTTCCTGCCTAAGACTGCGACTGTAGGGGAGAAGGATGTAGTTTTAGGTATTAAGGCGGAACCATATACTGAAACTGAGCTGGACGATTTGGATTCGGATTTCGAGGAAAGTATGATCGAGCAAATAGGGATTAGGAATGGACAGCCTGGTCTTACTAAGGCCAAGGCAAAACAATTGTATCCATACTTTGATTTCAAGGCAGGCAATTTCAGGAATATGAATATTCTATACGGCAAGTATTCAACTTTCTCCTTCGGCGTAGAAAAGGACGGAAGCTTCATAATAACTGAAATTGACCCAGTTGATGATTGGAAAGATGCCGGAACAAGGGTTGAACAGGCAGATTTATATCCTCTGGATAATGATGAATTTTATCTTGCCTATACAACAAGCTACAACTATCTGGATCCGGATGATGCCGTAGATATGACAGCAAAGTTCTTATATCTGAGAAAAGGTGCAATCGACGGCGACGGGAAGGTTTCTCTGGAAGAACCGCTGCTTATAAGAAAGCTTGTTGACTCAGAGGATAATGCTTATGATGGAATTTATGTAGGAACTTCTCGCAGTGAAGAATTTATCGACCCCTTCTTCAGCGGGCTGGAATTTATGGAAGGCAAGCTGGATCCCGAGGGCGGTCCTGAACTGATGCTGCTGTTCAATATGAATAATCGATATTATGTCATAGACAATGATAATCTTGAGGAGATTACAGACGGAGATCTTGACTATGGAGAACTCAAACCATTCTTTGAATTGGGCGACAATGAGGCCGGAGACGGAAAGGGAGACTTCTCGATAGGCCTGGACGGTGGCGGGAATATCTCTGCTGTATATACCTCAACGGTGCCTTATACCAATAATAATGCCATATATATGACGAAGTACGATCCCGAGACAAATACCTGGGGAAAAGGCATTATGCTTGCAATGAGGGGCATGAACATATACGAGGAGTCGTTGGATAAAGGCTGGACAGAGGAAGAAATAAAGGAAGCATACTATGCAGACAATTACAAGTTGGTATTTCAAAAACCAAAAGTAATAGTCGGAGATGGAGACTCCCTGCTGCTGGTATCTCAGACTGCCCTGACGGAACTGGAAGAAATGACAAATCCATTAAAAACTAGTGAAAAAATAAAAATACCCGCAAGAGATGGAACATCAATTTATGCCAAGGAGAGTACCAGAGGCTTCTACACCATGAGCTTTCCTGTGGGAACAAGAACCATCAGCTCACCGTCACTGATTCTCGATAATAAGGTGTTTGTTCCGGGAGCCAGGCTGACACCCAGGGTGACCTTTAAGAATGTAGGGGACTTTGCCCTGAGAGGGTCGGAGGATAAGCCTATTAAGATCAATCTGTTGCATGGGGATGGCACTACCGGTACATCCCTGGCAGAATGGAGCGTAAAGGCTAATATTCCTTCGGGAGGATATCTGGATACCTTGCTGTACAGCGAAGACACCGTATATGGACAGATTGGGACACAGCTTCTTTCAGATCCTTTGCCCTCCGATCCGGATGGCAAATACCTTTACTTTACAGTAAAGGAACACGCAAGCCACACTGATGCCTATAACTATAACAGCTATACCGGGAAACCGGAGATGAGAGGTATTTCCTGGTACTCAACGGATCAGGATAAGGCTGAACTGGTTCTGGAGGATGTCTCGGTAAAGAAGGGCGGTGAAATTGTAACAATAGGCGATGAGAGGTATTTGCCTGTTGATATTACGGCAACGGTTAAAAACTATGGGGCTGAAACAGCTTATGGTACAACTCTGAAGGTTGAATATGGAGTGACTAAAACGGAGACTACAGAAGACGGCGAAGAAATAGAAGTCATAGAATACCTGCCTGTCAGCGAAATAGGCCCTGAAGGAGATGTAAACCTTGGGGAAATTGAATCCGGTGAGGAAGTAAGCTATGTAACCAACAATCATGATTATGAAAAGGATGGATCCGGCAATTACGTCGTACAGACTGACGGAACATTGAAGCTTAATAATGAAAACGACCTGCTGCTGCCTCTTTCATATTTTGACAATTATGCGGAAGATCCTTCGGACAGATCTTTGAAGCTGCGATTTTTGGCAGAAACAGATACATCAGAATATGATGAGGACGGAAACAATACAGCTTTTGCGGAAATACCTCCCATAGGCAGCATAAAAATGGCAGACAGGCTTTACATTGTTCCCGGTGAACCCAACAGCTTTGCAGTGGAGACAGAATCCAGCGGAATTGAGGACCCGGCCATTGAGCTGACAGAGCTTCAAGCCTCAGGGGGAACAACGATATTAACAGATATGAGTTATGATAATGCTAATAAGAAAATAACAATAGAAAGCTCAGCTGAAGGAGAAACCATACTTCGTGTGGCTGATAAAAACACGGCAGCCTTTAAGGATGTGATAGTCAAGTCCATAGCTGAAATGCCCGGTGCTCCGACAGTTGATAATGTATTACCGCGAAATGGTACGGTTTATGTCTATTTTACGCCTCCTTCCGATACAGGGGGAATACCGTTGACAGGCTATATAGTGGAAGCAAGAAATATTAATGATGAAACGGACACTATATCAAGAAATTCTTTGGCATCGGGAAGATTCGAATTCACAGGCCTGGTCAATGGCAGAACATACAAATTCAGAGTTGCGGCAAAAAATGCCGCAGGAACAGGCCCCTGGTCGGAATGGTCAGAAAATGCAACACCGGCAGAGGGAGAATATGCGCCTATGGATGCAAAGATACCAAATCTGACCGCAGAGCCGGAAGATGCAACCATAGCTATGGGAGGCACTGTGAATCTCGAAATAGCAGCTGAGACAGATGATGGAGGGGTATTGTCCTACCAATGGTATAAGAATTTATACAACAATACTATTGATGGAAGCCCAATAGAGGGAGCCGTAGAAACAGCCTATTCACCCCCCACGACACAGGCAGGCACTGTATATTACTATTGCATTGTGACTAACACCAACAATAATGCTGTGGATAATAAAACAGTAAAAATAAGCTGCAGTCCGGCCGGTGTTACAGTAGGAAAAGGTGCTTCGCAAATGACGCTTGATATTAGCGGGAGCGCAGTACATGGAAGACCTGTCACACTGACAGCAATTATAAGCGGAGAGGGAAGTGATGTTCCGACCGGTACTGTAAGATTCGAAAGCGATTACACGGTATTGGAGGATCTTGTACCTGTTATTAACGGCAGAGCTGAGTACATCTGGAGAAATGCATCTGCAGGAGTACACAAGCTCAGAGCAGTTTACAACGGAGATAATAATTACGGTGTGTCAGAGGCGACGGCAGAGCTGGAGGTAACTGCAGCAACCGGTGAAGATTCAGATGACAGATCAGGCACAAACACAGGGAATACCCAGGGAAACAACACTTTGGACAACAGCAGCATTGACTGGTCACAAAATCCCGTCTCAATTGATATTGGAGGTTATTCAGCAGTCAGTGCAGAGGTATTGAAGAAAATGGCGGATATTAATCAAAGCAGGGATATCATAATTAAAGGCAACGGCTACACTATGACATTCAAGAAAGGATCCATTAAGGATACTGCCGGACAGGGATATATAGACTTCGGAATGACTTTCAGCAAAATCAAGAATGATAAGATTATTGCAGCAGTACATTTCAATCACAGCGGAAAGCTTCCGGGAGAAGCGGAGATCAAAATTAAAATTGGCAAGGAATATGCAGGGCAGACCTTGTACTATTATTATAAAAACAAGGAAACCGGAGAGCTGGAATACATGCAGAAGGCAGTTGTGGATGAAGAAGGTTTTGTCACTGTATACCAGTCAAGCTGCTCGGATTATGTATTTGCTGATGCGAGAATCGATGTATTGAAGAAATCACTGCAGATTCCTCAGGATGTGATATCTGACGATACGGCAGTACCGTATTTCATAAAAAACGGGAAAGAAAAAATATTGAGATTCAGTGCCGCAATCGGAAGCATGATGAATATAGTTGACCGGAAGGAGAATGAATACCTGTTCAAAAATAATGAGAAAACTTTTATGGATACCGCAGGACATTGGGCAAAGAAAGACATAGATTTTATTACCGCAAGGGAACTGCTGGTCGGTACGGCAGAAGGGGTATTCAGCCCTGAAGCTTCTTTGACAAGAGGTATGGCAGTAACAATATTAGGCAGGCTGTGGGATGCTGACACCAGCGGCTTCACTACCTCCCGTTTCACAGATGTCAGTAAGGATGCCTACTATGCACCCTATGTGGAATGGGCGGCACAGAACGGTATTGTTGCCGGTGTCGGAAACGGACAGTACGCCCCCGATAAGGTTGTAAGCCGTGAAGAAATAGCGGTGATTCTGGCAAACTTTGCTGAATTTACAGGAATTAAGTTAGAAGAAATCAGTGCGGCAGCTTCTGCTTTTGCTGATGACGCTCAGATAAGCACGTGGGCAAAAGCCGGTGTGGGAACTATACAGAAGGCGGGAATCATCAGCGGCAAACCAGGTAACCGCTTTGATCCTAAAGGAAAATGCACAAGAGCGGAGATAAGCGCGATCCTGAAGAGGCTGATAATGAACATGGTAAAATAAAGTAATACACAATGAGACGCGGGGATGGGACATGGGGACGTTTCGCCTGTCCCATCCCCGCGTCTTCAATCAGCATAATGCAACCAGAACACATGCTTGCACTCCTGTCAGCTGTTTTGACTTTAGGAGATCCAGAATTTCCCGGTTACAGGTTCCCGGCTGCAGCCATATGTTTTTTATGCCAAGGGCAGCGGCTTCCTCTATGAATGCCTTGCCTCTTTTTGGAGATACCACCATATCCAGAACCTCAGGGAGCTCCGGAAGCGATGACAGATTTGGATAGCACCGGTCCCCGTCCACATATTCGTACATAGGATTTACCGGATATACCTTGTAGCCTTCGCATTTCAACTTTTTATAAATAATATTGCCGAATTTGTCGGAATCATTGTTTGCACCTATTACAGCCCAGATTTTTTTCTCCAGCATTTCTTCCTGAATGCTTTTACTGCTGCTCAATATTATCAACTCCTTCCTTGATGTAAGTTTACCACATTTTATAATACATCTATACGATTTATTTGAGACACGGGGACGTTTCTCCTGTCCCACTGAAAGCGAGACACGCGAAACGTCCCCGTGTCCCACCCACTTGATATTTATTGAGCTATGGATTAAGATATAATAAACGGAGTTAGAAAAGGAGGCATGATTATGAACTTCAGGGATTTCCTGGCAAACCTTCAATCTATCAGGGATTATGAAGAAGAGAGTTTAAAGGATCTGGTGCTTTCAGATATCAAAGTATACCTCGAAAAAATCAATGCCGATGCAGGGAAAGAAAAAGGCTTTTCACTTATCATGCTGAAAAACGGCAGTGATGTCTTCAATGCATTGAACGGTGTCGGCGGTTACAGCGGTGTTATGATTAAGAGTCCGCACTATATAGGGCTTGCCGTTACCAAGGAAAATTATGAAGATGAATTCTTCGGTGCATACTATATGCAGTCGGTGGTCAAAAAACTGCAGGAGATGTATCTGGGCAGCTGCTGGATAGATATCAGGGGAGTATCCGACGACATTAAGGCAAAACTGGCGGGAGACTGTGCATTAAGGGTCAATTACCTTCTTGCATTCGGAATAGCCGATGAGAAGGCATTAAAGAATAAAAAGCTCCGCACATCCGTGACAAATGAAGCTTCGGAATACAGGCAGAATCCTTATGGCATAAAACATGCAGAGGCCGAGATTTCCGACAGGGCGAGACTTGCCTTGGGTGAAATCGTATATATGCATGAATGGGGAAGGCCGGCTACCTATGAGGAATTGGAGAACAGAGGCATGGCAGACCTATTCTTCTATATAAGGAATGCGCCGTCTTATAAGAATTTGCAGCCTTGCAGAATAATATTAAAGGACGGAGAAGCGGAACTCACGGTTCTGGAACCGGAAAATCCAAGGAATTATATAGATGCCGGTATAATGATGTATACTTTAGAGGGTTTAGCTAAGGATTTGGGAATTCCGGGGAAATGGAGTTTTGTAGGGCCTAAGGCCGATAAGGGATATGGCATAGCGGCACACATCGAACTGTAGAAGTCAGGATAAGAACAAATGCATGTCAGGAATAAGGGCTGCCTTTAAGGAAGCCCTTTTCTGCGGAGGCTCTGCATTTTTCAAAGGAGGCAGAAGCATATGGATTTCAGGAAAATCACACTTGCCGATAAGCATATTTTCGGAAAGTATGGATACATTTGCTCGGATTACCTGTTCTCATATCTATATATGTATAATGAATTATACAAGCTGAAAATGGCAGAAAACAACGGAACAGTAATAATCCGGTCTGATATGGGTCCTGCCTGTTTTTATATGCCTTTGGGGGATTTGGAGCAGGGGATAGCAGCAGTTCTTGAATACTGCGGTAAAATGGATACAAGTCCTGTATTTTCTAAAATACCTCAAGAATATACAGAAGCTTTTAAGGATTTTGGGTTTGTTTTGGAAGAAGACAGGGATTCTTTTGACTATATATTCAGAAAATCGGATTTCATAGAGTATGAAGGCAAAAAGTTCAGGAATCAAAGGAATAACTTCTCCAGCTATGTAAGGGCTGCACTGCCTGAATTTGATGAAAGAATCGAGCTGTACATAGATGAATGCAAGGCATTTACATTAAAATACCACAATACGGAAGACAAGCTGGAGCCTACATATAAGATGCTTGACAGTATCGCCCAATTCAACCTGAAGGGCGGAGTGGTTCTGGAAAATGACGAAGTGGCGGCATTTTGCCTGTATGAGAAAGTATCCGGCGATATGGTCCAATCCCATGTTGAGCTTACAAACAATTCCCACAGAGGTGTCCATGCATATCTTGTAAGTGAACTGGCAAAGAGGATGGATGAGGAATATATTAATAAAGAGGATGACATGGGGCTTCCCGGCCTCAGACGATTCAAAGAAAAATACAATCCTTGCGCTATGCTGAAGAAGTATAAGGCAATCATGGTCTAGGGTGCTGCTGTATGAAGATCTCACTCCATTGCCTTATCATTTTTGTTCCCCATTTTATTTCAGTTTTTCCTAAGGGCATATCATAAGCAAGCCTCAGTGCGGCTTCCAGCATGTTTATCCCTGCCCCGTAGTTTGCAACTAAAGAACCGGATACTCTGGGGTTGATTTCTATGAGCATCGGTTTTCCTTCTTTTGAATATTTGAACTGTATATTTATGTTATATGAAAGGTTGAGGGAGGATATTACCTCCTTTGAATATGAAATCAGCTTCTCGTTCTTTTCAATCAAGGATACACTTGATACTCCCATTGCAGTTTCTATTCTCTGTCTCGGTATGCAAATATAAGGCGTTCCGTTTTTGCAAACACAATCAACACTGTATTCCTTGCCCGGAAGATACTCGGTAACCAAAAGCTCAGGAATACTGTCCAAATTTCTTATACTTTCCAAATATGCCTCAAGGCTAAGCTTCGGAGAAACGGCAGATTCATTGAATATGTCGACTTTTTCACTGCTTATGATTCTGAATCCTCTTCCTCCCTCTCCTTGTGCCGGTTTTATGCATACAGGCACAGAAGGGTATCCCAGCTCGTATACGGCGTTTTTTATCGAATCGATATCTGAAACCAGGGTGTATTCCGGTATGAAGCTTTTTCGCTTGAAATATTTGTAGAGTTCACTCTTGCAATTTGCGATTCTAAGTTTATCGGTGTCTTCGGTAACCAGCACCTTTATGCCCAAATTGCCGAATCGCTTTATATTCTCAGACATCAGAAAGAGTTCGTCAGTGTATTGGGGTATGACGGTAGTAATTTTTTCATCCCGGCATATTTCCAGTATGGCATTTATATATTTTGAGTCCTTTTTCTCAGGAACCACGAATTTTTTGCCCGTTATAACAAAGCCTGCAGAATCTTTGTCTTTTGTATCTGCAGTAACCACATCAATATCGAAAGACTTGACATTCTTAAGCATTTCCAGATCGGAGGCGGTTCCCATGCCCCCTGCCATTGTCCATAACACTTTAAGCTTCAATTATATACCTCCTTTCCGATGCAGGAAATCCTGTATATTTTTGATGATATCTTACAAGCTATATATAGTCAAGGGAGCATATATCAGTGAGATGATAAGATATTTTTCTTGTGCCTCCTTCAAGGATTTGATATACTTTGTTATCATAACAATTTGCATGATATCGGAACTTCAACTAAAAAATAGTATGAGAAAGGAATGAACTTGCTTATGAAGATTGTTTATACCGGGAAGACCAAAAACGTATATGCTTTGGATGATGGAAATTACCTGCTGAAATTCAAGGATGATGTTACCGGGACAAATGGTGTGTTTGACCCCGGCTCCAACACTGTCGGACTTACTATTGAGGGGGCAGGCAGGGCAGGCCTCAGGCTGACCAAATACTTCTTTGAGAAGCTGAACAGCCAGGGAATTCCGACACACTACATAAATGCAGATATTGAGGCAGGCACTATGACTGTAAAAAAGGCTTCGGTATTCGGAAAAGGGTTGGAGTTTGTATGCCGCTATAAGGCGGTGGGAAGCTTTTTGAGGCGTTATGGGAAGTATGTTGAGGAAGGACAGGACCTGGATGCTTTTGTGGAGGTTACCCTTAAGGATGATGAGAGGGAGGACCCGCCGATAACCGAAGATGCGCTGGATATGCTGGGGATTTTATCCAAAGATGAATATAAGGTATTAAAGGATCTGACCCGGAAAGTTGCGGGAATAATCAAGGATGAGCTGGCTAAAAAGGGACTGGAGCTATATGATATAAAATTCGAATTCGGAAGAACCGGGGAGGATAATCAAATTACCCTCATTGACGAGATATCGGGAGGAAATATGAGAGCATACAAAAACGGCTCTCCTGTTGCGCCCCTGGAGATAGAAAAGCTGATGCTGGACGCAGATTAAGAAGTCAATTTATGTCATACTGAGCGCATTAAAGTTCAGTATGGCATTTTTGATTCAAGCCATATTTAAATAAAGAATAATATGGTAATATAATATTACAAAAAGTTATAAAGGTGATAAATATCGATTAAAATGCACAAAATAACCATATTGAATATTTGGAAGGGGAGATGTTGATTGTCCGGGGAAATAGACCTTAGTAAGACTGTCTATGAGCTTTCACGGGAATATCCGGAAATAGTGGATATCATGAAGGAACTGGGTTTTGAGAGCATCACCAATGCGGGCATGCTGAATACGGCAGGCCGTTTTATGACTATTCCCAAAGGCGCGGAAATGAAGGGCATAAGTATGGAAAAAATAAGTCAAGCCTTTGAGAGTAAGGGATATTCAATAAAAGGATAGGGGGCATTAAAATGAGTGAAATCATAAATAACAGGGAATACAGGCAGAAGGTTTTGAAGGAACTTATTATGGAACTCCATGCAGGGAAGTCGGTGGAAGAGGTAAAATCAAGGTTTGAAGAGTTGATAAAGGGTGTATCGGCTTCGGAGATATCGGAGATGGAGCAGGCGCTGATTATGGAAGGTATGCCTGTGGAAGAGGTACAGAGGCTTTGTGATGTGCATGCGGCAGTCTTCAAAGGCTCCATAGAGGATATACACAAGGTACAGAAACCGGATGAAACACCGGGACATCCGGTGCATACCTTCAAACTAGAAAACAGAGAGCTGGAAAAGCTCATAAATGAGAGGCTGAAGCCCCATTTGGCAGAATTCAGGGCTTCTGACAACAGCGAAAACATATATAAACTGCTTGAGGATATCAACCTGCTTCTTGATATAGATAAGCATTACAGCAGGAAGGAGAATCTGCTGTTCCCCTATATGGAGAAGTACGGCATAACGGCTCCACCCAAAGTAATGTGGGGCGTGGATGATGAGATCAGAGCAGCAATAAAAGAAATAAAGAGTATGCTTCAAAGCTATAAGGGAGAGAAGGAGCTGGTTTTTACCAAGGCAGATGAGACAGCGGGCAGAGTGATAGAAATGATATTCAAGGAAGAGAATATACTTTTCCCGATGGTAATGGAGACATTGTCGGAGGACGAGTGGCTGACCATTGAAAGTGAAAGTGATGAGATAGGCTATTGCCTGACAGAACCCCAGGGCAAGTGGAAACCTGAGAGGACAGATGTGGAAGAAAAGCAGAAAAAAACGGGACAGACAGCTGCCGACGGTTATTTGAAATTTGAAACAGGCCTTTTGACAGCTAAGGAAATCAGCCTTATGTTCAATAACCTTCCCATTGATATAACCTTTGTAGATAAGGATGGAGCGGTTAAATACTTCTCTCAGGGGAAAGAAAGGATATTCCCCAGGACTAAAGCGATCATAGGGAGGCAGGTACATAACTGCCATCCTCCTGCAAGTGTCCATATAGTTGAAAAGCTGGTGGAGGACTTCAAGGCAGGTAAAAAGGAAAGCGAGAGCTTCTGGATTAAGATGGGCGGCAAGTATGTATACATAAGGTATTTCGCAATAAGGGATGAGAATGGGGATTATGTCGGTACCATGGAGGTAACCCAGGACATACAACCGATACAGGAAATATCCGGCGAAAAGAGATTGGTGTCGGAGTAGCAGCTTAACGCATTTGTACCATAATATAAAGGAGGTGAAGTCCATAGAGTAAGAAGACTTTGAATCTCTGAATGTAATGGGAGCATTTTCGGATGCTTCCAGTTTTTCTCTGCTTGTTAAGCATTTATACGTGTTGATATGCTGAATGCGATACAATAGTCCGTTACACTCTCAAATCTGATATTAATACAGCTGAAAGGTGCATACGAATGGAAAAAATTGAAGAAGTACTTATGAAAATCGATGAGCTTAGAAAAAAGATGAATGATATGATAGCCGCAAATGATGACCTGTTGGATAGTAAGATAATAGAGCTCAGCAGGCTTTTAGATGAGCAATTGGTTGAATACCACAGATTGCTGAAGGAAAAGAATGTTTAGAGCAGTGTCTTCTACTGGTAGACACATTGATTTTTTTTACGGACAGGGTTATAATTTAAGTAACGGGAAAAGTACCTGAAATGTGCGTTGGTTCAGTAATCTTAAGCCTCAATTTACATTGGGGAGCCCGGGTATTAAAGTGGAAATCGGGCTGGCACAGACCAGAGGATTGAAGCAGGAATCAGGGCACCCACCTGCTGACGGCAGGTTTTAAGATTATAGCTGACGGCATTTCGGGGAACTATATGGAAATGCCCGTAGGTTATTATTTTCCATTTGCAGGAATATAATAATCTATGGGCATTTATGATTATATGGGCTGATTTGGAGGGATTCAATGTTCGACAGCGGAATAAGTATTGATGCGAGAGTTGCAAACAGCTTTTACGATAGGGAAAAGGCAAAAGCTTATATAGATACGTACTGGAAGAATTACAATCCCAAATACCCATCCTTTTCCCATGGAGGGGGAGACTGTACGAATTTTGTTTCACAGGTGCTGTATGCAGGAGGGATGCCTTGGGCGGATGACAAAAAACCTGCAAACCATAAGAAAAGCGTCAACTGGTACTGCAAGCCCGGTGCGACTGCTAAAGACAGCGATAACCGGATAACCTTCTCATGGAAGATAGCTGCAGTTTTTAAGGCTCACTGGATCAGCCGGGTTGCAAGGCATAGAATGCTCAGCTATACCGAAGCGATACAAAGCATAAATTGGCTGTCCGTCTCGGTATTTCTTGGGGATGTGGTGCAATTCTGCTATTCCGGCGGTGTCCCATATCATACTTTGGCTGTAACAGGATATAACAGGGATCCTGAGTACAAAATAAGAGATATCGTGCTGGCCTCTCATGATATGGATTCGAATACCCGTTCATTATACAGGACCATGCTGAAATACCCTTCGGATTACAAGCTGAGGGTGTACAATATTAAGCTGGGAAATTAGGGGTGTGAAAGTGAATCTTGTAAAGCAGGATAATATATGCTAAACTAAGTGTAATTGCTGGCAGAAGCCGGTATTGAAATAAGCAAGGATGATATTTTTAAGGATTTATACCATGAAGGTATTTGCTTTCAAAGCTGAAAGCGGTATTTGCATGGCTTTTTTGTTGTCAGTAACAGGTATCCATGCAGCGGAGGATTATTTTACATCGGGAGGAAAAGAACATGAAAAAATCATCAGTCAAGAATCTTGTACTTTCAGGGTTATTTATCGCTTTTGGCCTCTTATTGCCATTCCTGACAGCACAGGTCCCAAGCCTGGGCAGCAGATTTCTGCCTATGCATTTGCCTGTTCTGATAGCAGGTTTTGTATGCGGCTGGCAATACGGCTTGATAGTCGGCTTTATTGTGCCGATATTCAGAAGTATGCTGTTCGGGATGCCGCCCATGTTCCCGACAGCTGCCGCAATGGCAGCTGAACTGGCCGTTTACGGCTGTATGACAGGGCTTATGTATAAGCTGTTACCAAAGAGAGATGCTTACATATATGCTGCTTTGATAATATCCATGATCTGCGGAAGAATAGCCTGGGGGCTTGCGGGAGTATTCCTGTACGGATTCGGCGGTACTCCTTTTACCTGGGAGCTTTTTGTGGCAGGTGCGTTTATTAACGCTGTCCCGGGCATAATAATTCAATTGATTTTAATTCCAATAATTATTATAGCTTTAAAAAAGGCTAAGGTAATGCAGAATGCAGGATAGGGAAAAATTCAAGAAAGTATTGCTGATGCAGTATGAAAGATACCCGGGGATGCAGATTGCGGATATGGTAAAGCTTATATACCAAAATGAATTTGCCGGCGGGCACTTTATTGCACATGAGGATGAATGCCTTAAAGGCCTTACGGAGGAACTCCGGATTCTTGAAAAGGGCTCTGGTGCATATATTCCTCCGGTTCCCTTTGAAGATATAGGAAACGGCCTATGCAGGTTTTATCTTGTGTCGAAGCAGATCTCCGGTATCGGTATTGAAACCTTGAACCGGTTCTTTATCAGTACTTCAAATTCTATAAGCGGAAATATTCAAAGCTTTGAAGAAAAACTGAAGGTATTCAAACAATGCTGTGCTGACGGAGATTTGCCATACAGGCCTGAGGAAGCGGAAGCCTGGCTGGATGAATACAGAAGGCGGGGCTATCCGCCAATGCATCACAGCGGGGAGTATAAGGCATTGTATTCTCCGGCTTACCGCATAGTTAAGCTGGATTATATGTATTATTCAGAGATATTCCGAAAAATTGATTCCCTGCTGAAATCCCATGACAGAATCCTGGCAGCCATTGACGGAAACTGCGGAGCGGGAAAAAGCACGCTCGCCGCACTAATAGGTGATGTATACGACTGCAATATATTCCATATGGATCACTTTTTTCTGAGGCCTGAGCAGAGAACCCGGGAAAGGATGGAGGAGATCGGAGGAAACGTGGATTATGAACGCTTCAGGGAAGAAGTAATTGACGGAATACAAAGAGGCAGTGATTTCAAGTACCGGATATTTGACTGCAAAAAGATGTCAATGGATGAATGCATAACCGTAAGGCCCAAAAAGCTGAACATAATAGAAGGGGCTTACAGTATGCATCCGGCTTTAATAGGATACTATGATTTAAAAATTTTCCTTGGAATAGATGAAAAAACACAAAGGGACAGGATACTGGAAAGAAACGGTGAAGTAATACTGGAGCAGTTTTTGACCAAGTGGATACCTATGGAAAACAGGTATTTTGAGCTGCTCAAAATAGAAGAAAAATGCGATTTGGCTTACAGGGATAATCACTAGAAAAATACAGAATAAGAAGCTCCTTTACGGCATGAATTTGTTTTTGTCGGGAGGAGTTTTATATTTTTTGCATTAGCCCCCATAGCATGTAACATATCGGCAGGCAGATGAATAGTATGGAAGGGAAAACGTATAAAGGGGGGTCAATGATGGCAAAAGGCTATACCTATGATCATATGTACAAACCTGAAATGCTTGTAGCTCCGCACTATGAAATACCTGTTATGGGTCCCGAATTCAAGCTGGCGGTCGCATACATTCCTTACCAGGTGCTTCAGAAGGTTTATGAGCCTGCGAAGGGTTTGATGAGGGGTACAATCTTTCCTGAATTATACCGGCCGTATGTAAAGATGAAAAAGGACAGAGAAGATTGAAGAAAGGAAGGTATTTGTAATGGAAATAAGCAGAGACAGACTTGAGCTGCTTAAGGAAATAATGGCGATTGATTTCTCTCTGGTAGAACTGAATCTGTATTTGGACACTCACCCTATGGATCAGAGAGCCATCAGGCTGCATAATGAATACGTGATGAGATCCAAAATGCTCAAGGAAAAATATGAAAAGGACCATGGGCCATTAACCCATAGATTTATAAGCGATTGTCCCTGGGAGTGGATAGAGGATCCCTGGCCATGGGAAATCGATTATGAGATGGGAGGGAGATAATATATGTGGATATATGAGAAAAAGCTTCAGTTCCCGGCTTGGGTAGAGGGCTGCGACCTGCATATCGCAAAGCTGCTTTTTGCACAATACGGCGGCCCGGACAGTGAGCTGTCAGCCGGCCTGAGATACCTGTCACAGAGATATACAATGCCTATACCGGAGGCAAAGGCAGTACTTACTGATATCGGCACCGAAGAACTGGCCCACTGGGAGATAATCGCAACTCTTATTTTCAAGATAGTTGACAGGGCAACACCTGAAGAGCTTATTGAGGCAGGCATGGGCCCCAACTATATACAGCACGGCCGTGACGTATATCCAAATGATGCTGCAGGAGTACCGTGGACGGCGGCATATATACAGGCAATTGAAGATCCCATAACAAATCTTCATGAGGATCTGGCAGCAGAGCAGAAGGCAAGAACAACCTATGAGCATTTGATCAACTCCACCAAGGACAGGGGAGTAATAGAGACACTGAGCTTCTTAAGGGAGAGGGAAGTGGTTCACTTCCAGAGGTTCGGTGAAACTCTAAGACTGGTGCAGGAGCACATGGACAATATTAAGCATAAGAGATAGCTGAAGGAGGGCGGCAGCCCTCTTTTAATTATAGTAAAGGGAATTTAATCGTACACCTATTGTGATAGGAGGCAAAAGCAGTGTTGACTAAATGAATATAGCAAAACCCTCATTGAAATCTTGTAATAACAGGAATAAAATACAGCTCGCAGGTAATATTATAATGTAGGAATGTACATACTGTACATTATGTACGTTCTATGTTATAATGGGAGGCGAAGGGGGATGAAAAAATTGGAAGCGATCAACGCAACAGATGTAAGGAAGGATTGGGGAAGATTTATTGATTCTGTTGTCAGAAACAAACCTAAATTTATAAAGCGTTCAAGAGATTATATCTTTGCTGCAAGCACCGATATGCTAAATGAAATGCTGAAGGAATACACACTTACAGCCGCCATATATGAAGAAGAGAACGGTACAGTAACGGCAGCACTTGAAGAAATAGATATAGCAGCAAACGGCAGTACAAAAGAAGAAGCATTGGGCATCCTGGCTTCAGATTTACAGGAATATGCTGAAGAATACTATAATGAATTTGAATACTGGTACTCAGCCCCCAACAGAAAAGCCCATCTGCCCTATGTCCTTAAAGTACTCCTGCAGGATGAAACAGAAGATATTTTGAGTATGATAAAATGCCAAGCTGGAAAGAGCTGAAAGTACAAAGGTATCAATGGGGTCGGGAGAGATAGAGAAAAATCTTTTTAGGATAATACTTAAGAAGCAGCTGGGGGTAACTAAAGAATATTTTAATAATAGGCTCTGATAATAGAAATTTCAAATAAAGCAGAAAAGTATTCCGTAAATGTAATATTTTCGGAATACTTTTCTGCTTTATTTTGATGCTTTAAGGAGGAAATTGCAGGAAAATATAGAAGTATGCAACTATATATTACTTGATTCTTATAAATGCGTATATAGATATCTAACCTGTATTTGATTTATGCCGTCTGCAACAAATAGTGTCTGTTTTTGAGTCATGATTTCACACCTATGCATTACTGGTGAAGCGGGGATAAAGAAAATGAGTCTTGGAATGCGGAAGTTATGTGGCATCTCTTAGATAGTGTAGAAACTGATACTCATTAAACAGTATGGAGGTTACCTATGGATAGTTTAAGTAAAGTTCTTGAGCTAATAAAGTTGCCGATAATATACATATCAGCTTTCCTACTTTCAAGCAGTTGTTTCATTTTTATGCCAGATTCAATATTAATTAATTTAGGGGTTATTGATATCCGAAACAAATATAGGAGCTATATAGGAATTATTTTTATTTTATCATTGAGTATAATTCTAGTTAATATTATTGCTTACTTTTTAAAAGTACTGAGAAGAAAATATATAGATTATATTTGGCGAAGAGCCGCAATTAAAACTCTACGAAATTTAAATAATGCAGAAAAAGCGATATTATTAAATATGATGATAAGCGGTACGTACTCAAAGCCTATAGATATTACTAGTGGTTGTCACAATAGGCTAGAGCATTATAAAATCATATACCGGGCATCGAATTTGAGTACAATTGGTACACTTTTTACATTTAATATGCAACCTTGGGTAGTTGATTATATTAGGAAGAATGAAAAAATATTGGCATAGTGACAAATATTTGCTTTAGATATAGAGCATACTTTTTCAAAGTCAAGACGTCACATAATAATACAATTACGCTGCGGCACGGCTGGGAAGAGCAAAGAGCATGTGTGCATTGGGTTGTCGGACGCATTTGCTTTAGAGTGGAAGAAGGGCAACCATACCACTTCACTGGGAGGGTCGCTCCGCAAAGGTGATAAGCTCTGTAGGTACGATTCATTAGTGCCGTGAATGCGAGACTGTTATAAAAAATTAAATTGGAGGATTTTCTATGGTCGAAAAAGACTATGCTGAAATAATAGCATACATAATCGAGGAGTTAAGAGAAATTGAGGCTTTTAATGTTGTGCATCAGATTGAAGAGCTAGAATCAGTGAGGATTATTGAAGATAAAAAGCCAAAGAAAAACAGAAAAATAGAAAAAGACAATTTTGATAATGCTTATAAGCATATAGAATTAAGTGGTTTTGACGATTATGATTCAGATGAAGCTTCATATAGAGCTATTAATGCCCCTAAGCAGATTAAATATAATGATATTAGTAATTCAATATCGCGTCAAATGACATATGAGGAAATGTACAAAGCATCTATCGAAATATTAATGAATTACTTAGTAACTACACCTATAATGGTTGATAAAATAAAAAAACTGCTTGAAAGAGATTCGGCTTCAGTAATATGGTTGAATGAAGGAGATAACCGAATTGATAAAGAAGTAAGAAAAGGGAGTTTAAGCTCTATTGATATTCTTAATGATGAAGAGAAGAAAAAAGTTAGTGATATTATCAATAAGCTCAAATCTTTATGAGGGGGATTAGAATGGCAACTCTAAATGAAGTAAAAAGAGAAATTGCATCTTTATTAAGTATACCTAATATATGGACAAGCCTGCGCCTTAACTCAAATACAATAGAAAGAGCATATGAAGCATATATTCTAGGATTATGTAAGAAGGCTGTTATTGAAGCTGGTGGTTCGGCTGTCCTTAGAGGAATATTGAGCGGAAATGATCCTGATCCGGTCATATTTAGAGGTTCACCAGGTGATATGTCCAGTATTAGCCAGAACTTTTGTTATGTATACTGTGAACTTAATGGAAAAGAATTCGAAATTCATCTTGATGTTCAGTATGAAGGTAGTTCAGGTGCATCTCATGAAATTGATGTTTCTATTTATAATTATAATAATGCTGAAGCAGTTAGGAATTCAAGAAGGCTACCAAAAACTAATGGGTTAATAATGATTTTTGAATGTAAGTTTTATACATTATCAATTCCTAGTACTGGATTAGCTAGAGGCTTTGCTGGCCTAGTAAAAGATTGTTCTTCAAATAGGTTAAATGCATTTGTCTCAAACAATGCTTCATTAAATTTAAAGAAGTACTTCTCAAATAAAAGCAATTTAGAGCCTTTTGTTGATCTAGACCCTGCTAATAAAGCATCAGAAGATAGATTTATAAGAACGGTTGAACAAGCTTTAAGGAAGTGGGCAATTTAATTTCATCTAACAATGTTTTCACACTTCGGGTATGCTCATGAGTCGTGTCTACCACATCGTCTCAACGAGGGCAAGGGCCGCTAAAGAGAAGGGCTCCGATGGTCTGGTTCGTCGGAATCGTGAAAACGAGATGTTATACGAAACCAGGTACAAAGTCCGCGAGTCGATGCACAGATTTATAAGTAAGTGTTTGAAAGTTGTACAAGCTCAACATATTTCAAATTAATTGGAGGTTATTATGAAGTACAATGAAAAAGTATTCAGTTGGTTATACCCTGTTCTGGATGACTTTGTGTATCATTACATTTCATATAAAGAATTACATGCAGTTTTTGAAAAGTTACCTGGGAGTAAGGAATTCTGGGTGTGTTCGTGTGATGCACATATTAAAATAGCAGCAGCATCTTGGTGTATGGTATTTGGCTCAGAAGCATCTAATCAAACACATTGGAAGAAGCTTTTTGATATAAATAATAAAGGTTCAATAATAGAGTTCCGCAACTATATACTAAATCAATTGAATTTGAATGCCGAGCAGTGGACTAATTATTGGAATGAGATGGTAGGTTTCCGGAATCAGTTCGTTGTACACAGAGAATTGGAATTTAATAAGCCTGTGCCATACTTTGATCTTGCATACAAAGTAGCCATTTTGTTTGATTTATGGATCAGAGAAAAAATCAAGCCGGATTTCTTAGATTTCGAAACACTTGATCAAATATCAGTAAGCTATCGTAGTAAAGTAAGAGATACGTTAATGAGGATCAGTGATAATAATAACAACGAATAATAATTGTTACTTCTAAGGGTGAGGCAGCCGTTCTGCACTCTGACTCCGCGAGGCCTCATCCATCCGCCATTTGATAACAAAGTCCTCACGCTGAGGCACAGGGGCAGGAGCAGGAAGCATGCGTGATTTGGGTAGCCGGACGCATTTGCTTCGAAGTATAATCAGGGCGACCACATCCTACACGGGAAGCCAAGATCCGCGAAGAGGAAATAGATCTGATTCTGATTCAGGGATGTCGTATATGATAACCTATAATCTAACATATAGTGCTGCTTAGGTGAAAAAAAGTATTATTTGATATGGAGTATTAGTAGAAGAAAGTGAACATAAAAGAAGCAGATAAACAGGAAATTGTAGGTTGTTGAATTGATGTTTGAACAAAAGGTAATGTAAAGGTGAAATGATACTAAAGGGGGAGGAGGTTTAATATGGATCAAGTAGAAACATTAGTACTGAGAAGCACAGGCAGTTACAAACTTTTAAAAATAAGTACGGGGGAGATTTACTATATAGTTGATATTAGTGGTAAGAAATCAACCCAACACTTTAATGACTATGAAGATGCTACAGATGCGTTTAATTTATGTGTACTAGAAGAACAGTTCGGAGAAAGGTAAATGAGGTATTGCCAAATGACACGTTATATAGTGGAATTTAAGGCATTTGAAACAGGAGAGTGGTACAATAAAATGGAAACTGATAATATTGCTAGTGAATACTCTGTAGCAAAAGTAGGCAGCTATGGTCGAGCATGCAGACTGACAGACATTGATATTGGTAGTATTTTATCTGAATCAGATGAAGATGTAAGTATGGCAGAAATAAATTGGCATGTTTAAGAGTCAGCAAATTCCAATTTTTTAATTTGAAAAATTCATAAAATTACTTTCAACTATACTACATTATTTTTTTAATGTGCAAACTCCTATACTAAGTTTGATATAGAGTGAAGAATAGAGGTATAAAATTCCTTGAAATACTATAGAAAATTCAAGAGGAAAAACAGTGATAATCATTTTTCAATAGGGCACTGGGGACACCATACATCAGATAACAATGAATTCACGCGGTGGCAAGGGAGGGCAAGAGCAAGGAGCAAGATGTGTCTTAGGTTGCAAGGATGTACGATGCTATAGTATGACTTAAGTAGCAACTACATCCCTTTGCTAGGAGCGAAACTCTGCCAAGGGGAATGGATTAAGGGTACAAATCAGCAGTATCAGAAGTGCGGAATTGTTATAGGTTATGCGTAATAGCGTTATAATAGGAGGAATATTGATGCCAAATAATTTTTTGATTGCTTATGTGCCAATAAAGGGTCATAAAGACCCCGATTTTCGGGAATTGGTTTATGGGGATAGTGGACAAAGAGGCAGAACATTAAAGAATACAGTATCAAAAGGTAGCTACTTGTTTTTTCACACAAAGATTGGCACATGCAAATATATAACTTGTTACCTTGTTATCGACAGTATTATTTCAGGTAGCGAGGCAAGGAAAATGGGGCTTCCATCTGATGCTAGTTCTGATGATTGGGTATTTATAGGGGATAAGATCAAATCTAAAAAACTGAAAAAACCAGTTCCACTTAATAAGCAACTCTGTCAGAAGTTATCTTTAGGTATTGACTTTACTGATTATAATAAAGGAAGAAGGACAGAAACCCAGGTTATTGGCTCAGCTACACGTTCTCAAAGAAAATTAAATGATAGCGATATCTTAATTCTATTGAATGAAATAAATAAGATTCAGGATAATGCGAAAATCGAGAACTCAGGAGATGTTTTGTATCATTTGCGCTTTTATGATGAAGGAGAAGATATAATCCCAATAGATGAAGTGCATCAATTAAAAGAAAGCGAAATACAAAAACTTCTCCGTAAGTATCCAAATGTCATAGAGGAAGGTATAAAAATTATCGACTATGAGAAAGCCCTCCCCGATGGGGATAGATTAGATTTATTAGCCGAAGCAAGGGATGGATCATTGATTGTTGCCGAATTAAAAGGGCCTAATTGCACTAC
Organism: Bacillota bacterium; assembly: GCA_035417425.1. Classification (GTDB taxonomy): domain Bacteria; phylum Bacillota; class Clostridia; order Lutisporales; family Lutisporaceae; genus BRH-c25. The sequence continues at coordinate 1,034 of DAOLPD010000004.1, read as the reverse complement.
CGATTCTATAGCAACTCAGTTGGCCAGCTATGCTAGAGATATTCAAAGCGAGTATCCGAATAAAAAGGTAAGAAAAATGATTATATGTGATGGAAAGATATCTCCTAAATTAGAAAAAGCATGTCAAGTATTAAATATTGAGGTTATGGTATATGGGGTTAAATTGGATTGTTTTAGATTAGTATAGGCTACTGCGCATAACAATGACATCACGCTGCGGCACAACAGGACGGAGCAGGGAAGCGGGCGCTCCTTTGGTTGCCGGATACATTTGTTTTGGAGCATGGGCAGGGAAACTACATCCCTTTATTATGAGCGAAGCTCTGCCCAAGGGACAAGTTCTAGGATCCGCTTCAGTGGTGTCGTGAGTACGGAACAGTTATACGAAAATTTCTAAGGAGGATTAAGATGAAGTTGATTTTTAGTATAGAGTCTGATTGGGAAGGCAGTGCAAAAAAGCAAAGTTCGATTCTTCCTATGCTGCAGTGCATAAATGGCGTATATCCATCTATCAAATATATTTTCAGAACGGCTAACACAAAGGACGAGTTAAGATATTGTTTAAGAAAGTTTAAGCAAATTAGTCGGACAAACAATGATTATTGTGCTCTTTTTTTCTCGGGGCATGGTTCTACAGGAAAGGTTTTCTTTGGAGAAGAGCCGCTTACTTTACTTGAGTTGGCAGAAATCGCTAATGAAGTTGAAGAAAAATTATTCAATGGACATCTTGTGCACTTTGACTCATGTTCAGTTGTTAATGACTCAGAACAGATAGTTAAAGAATTTATTAAATTGACCGGAGCTAAATTAGTTTCAGGATTTTGTAATGATGTGGACTTTATTGAGTCGTTCGCATTAGAAATGATTTATATTGATTACCTCAATCATAGTAAAACACCATATGAAGCATATAAAGAGGTTATAAAAAATCATTCTGAACTTAGTAAGCAAACTGGATCGGCTACACTTAACTAGACAGAAAATTTAGTTTCATGCTAATATCAAGATAAAAGGAGATCAAAAAGCATGAACGA
>DAOLPD010000003.1:0-49423 GCA_035417425.1 Bacillota bacterium | reverse complement strand
AAATGAAGATCCGCCCTTTTTACTCAGGGAGGGGAATCTCATCAAGGACGGTTATCTTCCGGAATTGGACGAGATACGTTCGGCATCGGTCAACGGGAAGCAGTGGATTGCGGAGCTGGAACAGGCGGAAAAAGAAAAGACGGGTATCAAATCTTTGAAAATAGGCTTTAACAAGGTCTTCGGATATTACATAGACATAACAAAATCAAACCTGCCCTCGGTTCCGGAGTATTTTATCAGGAAACAGACCCTCTCAAACTCGGAAAGATATATCACTCCTGAGCTGAAGAGACTGGAAGACCTGGTACTGGGATCCGAGGAAAAGCTTATAGAACTGGAATACCAGACCTTTATACAAATTAGGAATGAAATAGCGGGGCATATTAAGAGGATACAGCAGACAGCTTCATGCCTTTCAGACCTTGACTGCCTGTGTTCCCTGGCTGAGGTATCCCAGAAGAATAATTATGTAAGGCCTGAAGTAAATAATGAGGACAGAATAATTATAGAAAACGGAAGGCATCCGGTGGTGGAAGCCCAGGACAAAGAGCTTAAGTTCGTACCCAATGATACGAATCTTGATAATGATGAGAACAGGATGCTTATTATCACAGGGCCCAATATGGCGGGGAAATCTACTTATATGAGGCAGGTGGCGCTTATAACGCTGATGGCTCAGATAGGATGCTTCGTTCCGGCATCAAAAGCGGAGATTGGCGTTGTGGACAGGATATTCACCAGGGTAGGGGCCTCCGACGACCTGGCATCGGGCCAGAGCACCTTCATGGTAGAGATGAGCGAGCTTGCAAATATTATAAATAATGCAACCTGCAAAAGCTTGATAATACTTGATGAAATAGGAAGAGGCACAAGTACCTTCGACGGACTAAGCATTGCCTGGTCTGTGGTGGAATACATAGCTGACAAAGCAAAGCTTGGAGCCAAAACTCTTTTTGCAACCCACTACCATGAGCTTACTGAACTGGAGGACAAGATTGAAGGGGTCAAGAACTATTGCATATTGGTGGAGGAAAAAGGAAAAGACATAGTATTTCTGAGAAAAATCGCACGGGGCGGAGCAGGAGGCAGTTACGGAATTCAAGTGGCACGGCTTGCAGGAATACCGGAGCAAATACTTGAAAGGTCCTCGGAAATAATATCAATACTTCAAAAATCCGAAAAGAACAGTCACACTGACGTATATGTCAGGCGAAGAAGAAAGAATCCGGTTTTAAATGACCATGAACCTAACCTATTTAATTATGCAAGTTTTTCATTGGCTGAAGAGTTAAAATCCGTGGATCTGGTTAATATGACACCTGTTCAGGCGCTTAACAAGCTCCAGGAGCTGCAGGATAAGACAAAAGAAATGATATAGGAGAATATAATATGGGGAAAATTCGTATTCTGGATGAGGCAACAATAAATAAGATTGCAGCAGGAGAAGTTATAGAAAGGCCCGCCTCTATAGTAAAGGAGCTGGTGGAAAACTCTATAGACGCAGGGGCGACAGCTATCAGCGTAGAGATACAGGAAGGCGGAAAGAGCTTTATAAATGTATCGGACAACGGCTGCGGCATAATGAAGGAGGATACTGAGCAAGTATTTTTCAGGCATGCCACCAGCAAAATAAAAGATTCCGCAGATATTCAGGGAATAAGCACCCTGGGCTTCCGCGGTGAGGCTATGGCAAGCATAGCTGCAGTGTCTGAGGTGGAGCTTTTAACAAAGGCAGAGGAGGATACAGCCGGAAGCCATGTCATAGTCAAGGGAGGGAAGCTCGTGCAGAGTAAAAGCATTGGCTATCCTACAGGTACAAGCGTTACTGTAAGGGACTTGTTTTTTAATACCCCGGCAAGGCTGAAATTTCTGAAAAGCGATACTTCAGAACAGGGGGCCATAGTTGACATTATTGAAAAGCTTGCCATGACAAATACCGGAATATCCATGAAGCTTACAGTAAACAACAAAGTGGTCCTGCATACCCCCGGAAACGGTGATCTGCTTTCGGTTATTCTGTGTATATACGGAAAGAATATATCCGGAGCGATGCTCCCCCTTGAATATAAAAATGATATTATAAGCATTGAAGGATACATAGGAAAGCCTGAAATTGCAAGAGGCAATTCCACCTACATGACCTTTTCGGTAAACAAAAGGTATGTAAAGAACAGAATGATGGCAGAAGCTGTGAAGCAGGCGTATAAAACCCTTCTTATGAATAACCGCTACCCTTTCAGCATTATTAACATCAACATAAAATCAGAAATGACGGATGTAAATGTGCATCCGACAAAGCAGGAGGTCAAGTTATCAGATGAAAGGGCTATTTTCAATACATTGTACCTTGCGGTAAAAAACTGTCTTAACAACAACAGCCTGATATTTGAAAACCTTGAGGATGTAACGGAACCCCAGGAAGCGCCGTCATCTGCGTTTGAAAGCAGAAGCTCCTACGAGCCGAAAAATGTGTCTTTTGATCAGCTTTCATTCGGAAAGGAGACTGCAGCACCTAAGATTGACAGCTATAAGAGACAGTACGATTATGACAGGAAGCCGGAGGTACAGCAAAAACAGTTTAACAATGAAATAAGGATAATAGGACAATTATTCGGAACATATATTCTGGGGCAGATGGATGATGATTTTTGCATTATAGACCAGCATGCAGCCCATGAAAGGATAATGTTCGAGTATATAAAAGAAAAGTATAATGAAAAGAATATTTCCGTGCAGGAGCTTATGATGCCCATAGTCATTGAATTAAGCCCTGCAGAGAAGGTGCTGTATACAGAAAACAGCCTTATTTTTCAGAACCTGGGTTTTGAAATAGAATGGTTCGGAGAAAACACCCTGGCAATAAGAGCAGTACCGATTTTAATGGGCGAGCCTTGTACAGGAGAATTTTTCAGTAATATCCTTGATTCTCTGAAGGAATCGACATCTATTGCATCTTCGCCTTTGGAAAAGATTATAATAAGCATGGCCTGCAAAAATTCGATAAAGGCAGGGGACAACATTGCACCCGAGGAAATAAGTGTGCTGCTGGAGAGGCTGATGAAAACAAGCCAGCCATACACCTGCCCTCACGGAAGGCCGACTATAATAACCATGAGCAGATACGAGCTGGAGAAAAAGTTTAAAAGAATAATTTAAGCTCAGAGGTGTTTAGAATTGCTGCCAAAAATTTGCATACTCGCAGGACCTACAGCCGTAGGGAAAACTGAGATATCCCTCGCTCTGGCAAGGAGTCTTTGCGGTGAAATAATATCAGCAGACTCTGCCCAGGTTTATAAATATATGGATATAGGAACGGCGAAGCTCAAGGAAGAAGAAATGCAGGGCATAAGGCATTATATGATAGACGAAGTTACTCCGGATATGGATTTCAGTGTAGCCCAATTCAGAGAAAAGGCCGAATTATATATAAGAGATATCAACGATAGAGGCAAGCTGCCGATAATAACGGGAGGAACAGGGCTTTACATAAATTCCCTGCTTAATAATCTGGATTTTACGGACTCCATTTCTGATGAGGAATACAGGAGGGAAATGCAGGAAACAGCTCAGGTAAAAGGAAATGAATATGTGCATGCCATGCTGGAAGCTGTTGATCCGGCATCTTATAAGAGGCTTCATCCAAACGACCTGAGGAGAGTGATCAGAGCCCTGGAGGTTTATAAGCATACAGGCAGGCCGATTTCATACTTTCAGGAAGAATCCCGGAAACAACCGCCAAGGTATGACTTTGCATACATCACATTGTCTATGGACAGGCGGAAGCTTTATGAAAGAATCGAACAGAGAGTTGATAAAATGATGGCATCCGGGCTGGTAGAAGAAGTGGAAGGGCTTATTAAGAGAGGATACGGCAGAGAGCTTAATTCAATGCAGGCATTGGGCTATAAGGAGATTGCGGATTACTTGCACGGATCTGTTTCGAAAGACGAAGCTGTGAGGATACTGAAGAGAGATACAAGGCATTATGCCAAAAGGCAGCTGACCTGGTTCAGGGGGGATAAAAGGGTGAATTGGGTGGATGTTGACAGTTTCTATAGAAAGGAAGCCATAGTGGAAAATATAATTAGGTATATTGCAGGAAAAATTCCTTTAATATAGAATAAATAACTAATAATTATATAATAATATAAATATACATATACTTGGCATTTGCTTATTTTATTTTGGAGGGGAATTGGATGAACAAGGTAAATATAAATCTTCAGGATGTGTTTTTGAACCAGGTCAGGAAAGAGCACATCACCATTACCATCTATCTCGTGAATGGATTTCAGCTTAGAGGAAATGTCAGAGGCTTCGATAACTATACAATAGTACTGGATAACGAAGGGAAGCAGCAGCTGGTTTATAAGCATGCAGTATCAACTATTATACCTGTAAAACCGATTAATTTCGCTTTCAGCGATAACAAACCGGCGGATAATACAGTTAAATAATTGATTCCATTACAATCAAGGGGGTATCGCAAAACCGTTGAATAAGCAGTTTGCGATATCCCTTTAGTATTTGAAGAATATTTCGGTGCGTTGTCTCAATATGGAGGTTTATGCTATAATAATTGCAGAAGTTTAGCCTAAAGAAGAAAAAGAGGTAATATTATGCATTATAAAACAACGGACTATCTTATTAACAAGCTGAATATAAGCAAGAAGATAATAGATATCTGCGTATCCACCGAGGATGAAGTCTCGGAGCAATTCAAAAAGATTGATGAGGTAAGTGAGTTTAATCAGTACAAAGTACTTGCCGCTATGCAGAGGAACAGGATAAGTGATATGCATTTTAACTGTTCTACCGGTTACGGCTACGGGGATGTGGGACGTGAAGCCCTGGAGAAGGTATACGCGGAAGTATTCGCCTGTGAGGATGCACTGGTAAGGCCGCAAATAGTATCGGGTACCCATGCATTGGCTCTTTGCCTGTTTGGTATATTAAGGCCCGGTGACGAGTTTATCTCTGTTACGGGAAAGCCTTATGACACTTTGGAGAACATTATCGGAACAACAGATAAACGCCCTGCCGGATGCCTCAGCGAGATGGGAGTGGTATACAAACAGATAGAGCTTACTGCAGCAGGAAAAATTAACTACAATGAAATAACAAAGAAGATAAATGAAAAGACAAAAATGATACTTATACAAAGATCCCTGGGTTATTCCTGGAGACCCGCCCTGACACTGGAAGATATCGAATATACCATAAAATTCATCAAGATAATGAATCCGAATATTATCTGCATGGTTGACAATTGCTATGGAGAATTCCTCGATTTTAAAGAACCTACAGAAGCAGGTGCGGATATTATAGCAGGTTCGCTGATTAAAAATCCCGGGGGAAGCATTGCACCTACAGGAGGATATGTATGCGGAAGGGCTGATTTGGTAGAAATGGCTGCAAACAGGCTTATCGCTCCGGGTATAGGAAAAGAATGCGGGGCTACCCTTGGAATTAACAGACTTTTTTTCCAGGGCCTTTTCATCGCTCCCCATATAGTATCTGAAGCTGTCAAAGGAGCAGTATTCTGCTCAAGGCTGTTTTCAAAGCTGGGCTTTGAAGTCAATCCCGATTATAATACCAAAAGAAGTGATATCATTCAGGCTATCAAGTTCAATAACAGAGATGCGCTGATTGCTTTTTGCCAAGGCATTCAAAAGGGCTCACCGGTTGATTCTTTTGTTGATCCTGAGCCTTGGGATATGCCGGGCTACAATGATCAGGTGATAATGGCCGCCGGAGGCTTTGTGCAGGGAGCGTCTATAGAATTGAGTGCGGATGCACCCTTAAGGCCTCCCTATATTGCATATTTGCAAGGCGGAGTTACCTTTGAACATGTAAAAATCGGGTTGATTTATGCTTTGCAGAATCTGGCAAGCAAAGGGTTCATAAGTATATAAGCTATATGCAGCAATCAGGTTTTGTAAGGTATTAATTAAGCAGTATTAATGATAATATTAGAAAGTATTATTAATACTGCATTTCTATTTTATTTACATTGAACTTTTCTAGTGGTATAATTTTTAATTATTATTGTAGAAATAATAGAAGAGAGGTGGCAGTAATGACAAGTCTTTCAGATTTGATTAAGAATGATATACTATATGTAATAAATCCACAGGAATACCAAAGGGAAGAGCTTATTAACCTGCTGAAGGATCACCCGGAAATACGATTTGTATCTATGGCCGGTGCAGACCTGACAGGCAATAGTACAGATGAGAGAATACCTGTAAAGGCTTTTATCGAGGATATTGAAGAATTTCTTAACGGTTCTGTTCAAACTGACGGTTCAAGTGTTGTACTGCCCGGCATAGCAACACTTAATGACGGAAAATTGGATTTAGTCGCCGATACCAATTGTATATGGTTCGTAGATTACAATTATGAGAACATCGATTATGAGACAGGCAGGCCGGTGGGCACTTTAAGGATACCTTCCTTTCTGATGCACGGCAATAAGTATGTGGATTCAAGATCGATTCTTATTCGTGCAATAAACCGTTTCAAGGCCGAAATAATGAAGATTTTTGAAAAATATCCGTCCATATGCAAAGAATATGGAATTAGTTACGGCGATATTGATGAGATTCTGTTGACTTCAGCTACAGAGCTTGAATTCTGGGTAATGACTCCCAACGACAAGGCAGATACAGAAGCTCTTACAGCATCTCAGGAGCTTCAGGAATCATATTGGAAAAGAACCAAGGGAATAGTCAGAACCTCTCTGGAGCAGTCGCTTCTTTTGATGGATAAATACAATCTAAAACCTGAAATGGGGCATAAGGAGGTTGGCGGCATAAAGGCGAAGCTTGATGAAACAGGTAACCTCACTCATATAATGGAACAGCTGGAGATAGACTGGAGATATGATTCTGCTCTTCAGGCAGCAGACAATGAAAAATGGGTCAGATACATTGTAAAAGAAGTATTCAGGAAAAACGGGCTTGATGTTACATTCGATGCAAAACCTATTGAAGGAGTTGCAGGAAATGGTGAACATACTCATGTAGGAGTTGCTGCAAGGCTTAAGAATGGCAAAACAGTGAATCTGTTCACACCGTCGGATATGAAAAAGGACTTTTTGAGTATTATCGGATATGGAGCCTTAATGGGACTGCTGAAGAACTATGAAGCTGTAAATCCTTTCATTTCATTTACCAATGATTCGTTTAACAGACTTAAGCCTGGATTTGAAGCACCGGTTTGCATAGTATGCTCCTTAGGCCATGATGTTGAAACACCATCAAGAAACAGAACGGTACTTGCAGGATTGGTCAGGAATATGAGTAATCCGCTTGCTACACGTTTTGAGATAAGGTCACCAAATCCTAAGACAAACACATATCTTGCACTTGCAGCGATTTATCAGTCAATGCTGGATGGTATAAAGGCTGCCTGCGAATCCGGTAAAACTAATGCAGAACTTGAAAAGGAAATATCAAAAGCGCCTGAGTCCGAAGGCTTCTACCTTGAAAAAGGCAGGGCGTACAGAAGCGAGGAGGATGTTTTCGATTATTATTCTCAGGAGGAAAGAAACAGTTTATTTGGAGTACATCCCGCAACAGTATATGAGAACATTAATAACTTCGTTGAATATCCTGAAAAGCTAAGTGTGATATTGGAGGGAAATGTGCTGGATGAGAAGCTGGTAAAGAGCTTTACCACTGCTGTCACAAACAGATGGGTAACTGAGATTATAAACAGGCTGCTTCCGGAAAACATGGATATTGTGAGAAAATGCAGAGCTGTTCACAGCAAACAGAAAGCTCAGGACCTTGATATAACCTATTGGGCGCAGGTTGATCACCTGAGGCACTATCTGATGAAGGATACCTATAATTCAAAATCACTCTTCACAAGAGTGAGAGAAGCTGCAAAAGTAAAAGACTATGAAACCCTGTCCCGGCTTCAGAAGGAAATGGCTGAAAAAATGAGCGAATTAAAAGAGCTGTACAGTGACTATAAGAAGAATTTGATAGATATATAAGCATAAGGATGAAGAGGATATCGCAAAACTATTTTAAGTAGTTGGCGATATCCTTTTTTCGTTCATCGTACAACAGATCTTGATGGAAGAACAGTTGAAAAAATACTCAAGATAAAGTACTATAATATTATACTGATATAGTATAAAAGTATACAAGTCTGACAATTTTGGGAGTGATAATGAACATGAACAGGCGAACCGAAAAAAAGTTAAAGGATCTATTGGAGAAGTCCAAAGAACTGTTCCTGAAATACGGATACAATGCTGTTGCCGTTGACAGAATTGCAGATGAGGCCGGAATAAGCAAAATGACAATATATAAGTACTATAACTCAAAAGAAGATTTGTTTATGGAAGTAATTAAGAAAGATATAGAGCATTATGCCTGCGAAATAATGAAGGCAATAAGTGAGAGCAGCAGCTCAATTGAAAGAATTGAAACGCTCTATAACTATTCAACCGATATGGCAAAAAATTATTCACTGGTACTCATAAGGGATATCATGGAGAAAAAGAACCTTTTGGATAAGGTGACGGAGATAAAGAAAAACTTGATGCTCCCCATATTTGAGCATATTATTTATGAGGGAATAAGGAACAAAGAGATTCGGGAGCTGGATCTGGATTTTATGTCCGAGCTGCTTATGAATCTGCCGAAGGCACTCTTGAGCATTGACTTTCTGAGCGATGAAAACAAAATGATCAAGTTTTACGGCAATTTCATTGATTTTTTGAAATTCGGGCTGTTTGGGGAAAAGGAGAGGGTGAAGAGTGCAGAAGAAGATATTGATGAGGGTCGAAAACCTGAGCAAGGACTATAGGATGGGAGAGGTTACCGTTAATGCACTTTGCGATGCAAGTTTTGATATCTACGAAGGTGAATTCATTGTTATACTTGGACCCAGCGGCTCAGGCAAGAGTACGCTTCTGAACATTATAGGAGGAATGGACTTGCCAACCCAGGGCAAAGTATTTCTGAGGGATGATGAAATTAATAAATATAATGACAGGAAGCTGACTGCCTATAGAAGGGATAAGGTAGGATTTGTATTCCAATTTTATAACCTTATGGCTAACCTGACTGCAAAGGAAAATGTAGAGCTGGCAACAGAAATGTGCATGGAAGCTTTGAATATTGACGAGGTTATGGAAGCGGTGGAGCTTGGAGATAGGAAGGATCATTTTCCTTCACAATTGAGCGGAGGAGAGCAGCAGCGTGTTGCTATCGCCAGAGCTGTAGCAAAGAATCCGCTTATGCTGCTTTGTGATGAACCGACCGGCGCATTGGATTATAAGACCGGCCTTTTGATATTGTCATTGCTTCATAAGATTAATCGGCAGTTTAATAAAACTGTAGTTATTATTACGCATAACATGGCAATTGGAGAAATGGCAGACCGTGTAATAAAGATGAGAAGCGGACGTATAGTAGAAATCAAGGAAAATGCTTCTCCGATTCCTCCCGAAAGGATTGAATGGTGATGAAAAAGCTGGACGTCAGACTGCTGAGAATGGTCAATCATTCCAAGGGACAGTTCGTTTCAGTTACCGTAATTGTAGCTGTTGCGTTATGCATATATATATTGTTCAGTATAACAACCATCAATATAAATAATGCAGTTGAACAATATTACGGTGAAACAAACATAAACGACATCGTAATTGAGTTAATGAGAGTCCCGCAGGCCGCAGTTGACGATTTGAAGTCAATAGACGGAATAAGTAATGTGCAAGGACGCGTAAGTGTAGATGTACCGCTGCAGGTTGACGACAAAAATGAAAGAGTGAATATACGTATAGTATCAATTCCTAAGAATGGAGGGGTTATAAACAAGCTCCATACTATAAAAGGCAACAGATCGGAATTAGGCGACGATAATGTGATCCTGCTCCAACAGTTTGCCAATGCAAGGAATATAGAGATTGATGAAGTCATAACACCATATATAAACGGCAGAACTCACAATCTGCGGGTTTCCGGAATCGCTGCCAGTTCAGAATATATATATTTAATGGAAAATGAACAATCTCTCCTGCCGGCTCTTGATAAGTTTGGTGTGGCTTATGTCACTGAAGCTTTTGCGCAATCTGTCTTTGGGTATAGGGGAAGCTATAATGAAGTTCTGATTAAATTGGCGGAACAGAAAAACATTGAGGATGTAATTGATATAGTAGAAAAAAAGCTGGATAAGTACGGGCTAAAACGAATAACAAAGCTTGAAGACCAACTTAGCAATAATGTATTAATGCAGAAGATAGAAGGAATTGAAATGATGTCTTCCGTACTGCCTGTTATGTTCCTTATGGTTGCAGCAATAATAATATCGATTATGCTGTCCAGAATTGTCAATAACGACAGGATGGCTATAGGTGTACTGAAGGCTTTGGGATACAGTAATTATAACATTCTATCCCATTACACAAAATATGCATTGGCAATTGGCCTTGCAGGTTCTGCTGCAGGAATTACAGGGGGAGTTCTTTTATCAAAGCCTATGAGCGAAGTATTTGTATCTTATTTTAATATACCTCTTTCAGGTATTAAAGTACAATACAGTTATATACTGAATGCCATAGTGCTGACCAGCTTGTTTTGCATTGGTTCGGGACTCTTTGGTGCCAGAGGTGTAATAAAAATAATGCCGGCTGACTCTATGCGTCCTGAAGCCCCGAAATCGGGCAAGCGTATTATCCTGGAAAGACTAACCATACTTTGGAGGCGTGTCTCTTTCAGCTGGAAAATGGTTGTACGAAATATATTTAGAAACAAGAAAAGATTTTCATTCCTGGTTCTGGGTTTGGCCTTGGCTTATGGCATTAATGTTGTTCCATTGTATATGATGAATACTATGGTATCAATGTTTGAGCTTCAATATGGAGAATATCAGAAAATGGATTATACAATAAATTTTGCACGTCCTCTTTCTGAAGGAAAAATAACGGATTTAAGCCATCTGATCAAGGCGGATAGAATTGAGCCAAGGATTGAGTATCCTTTTGAGCTTGCAAACGGCTGGAGGAAAAATACTGTCGCAATAATCGGCATACCGCAGGAGACAGCATTTTACAAATTTGTGGATAAGGAAAGTAATGATGTCAAATTGCCGGATAAAGGAATTTTTATAACTGAAGCTATAGCAAAATCACTTAATGTACGAGAAGGTGAGTCAATAATTGTGAAAAGCTTTTTGCCGGGGAAGAAGGATGTACCTCTGAAAGTAGCGGGTATAGTAAAGCAATATTTGGGGGCTAATGCCTATATGAATATTGAAGAAATGAGGACATTGCTTTTAGAAAGGCAGATGATTACAGGAGTATCAGTTGCCTCTAAGGATAATCTGAAGGAAAAGCTAAAGGATGTTAAAAATATTACTACGATAAGCTCTGTTGATGATATGAAGCAATCTTTTGTGGAGTATCTTGATACCATGAATCTTGCAATATGGATGTATATGTTGTTTGGTGGAATACTGGGTTTCGCCTTGATATATAATGCAACCATTATTAGTATTTCCGAACGTAAAATGGAATTTGCATCACTGCGGATAATGGGCTTTGAGAAAAAAGACATATATAGTATGCTCAGCAAGGAAAATCTTATCATGGCTTTAATAGCCATAATAGTCGGGGTCCCTTTGGGAGCAGGTATGATTAACGGTATGGCTGATTCCTTCAGTTCGGAAATGATAACTTTCCCGGTTATCTTTTCACCAAGATTTTTTATACAGGCAGCTGCAGCAACAATTATCTTTGCAATAATTGCACAGCTCGCTGCATTAAGAAGAATATATAATCTGAACTTCATTGATGCGTTAAAAAGCCGTATATCATAGGGGGTAAAAAAATTGAAGAAAAAAGTCATCTGGACAGGTGTAATCTTATTAACAGCAATTGCAGCAGGCTTGAAAGTCAAGATGGGAAGTCCGGCAGTAACTGTGGAATTAGCAAAGGTCACCAGAGGCGATATCGAAGAATATGTTGAAGAAACCGGAAGCCTGATGCTCGAGCAAGAAACAGCCGTGTATTCTGCAGTATCCGGAAGAGTAATACAAGTACTAAAAAAAGAAGGTGATCCGGTAAAAGAAGGAGAAGTTATTGCCAAAATTGATAACAGCGATATAAATCTGCAGATAAAAGCATTGGAAGCACAAAAGCTTGGGATTTCGGCAAAATATGCAGAAGCTAAAACCTCGGCGGATGATGAAGCTATACGTATCCTGAATGCACAGGTGCGCTCTGCGGAAGCTGTATATGAAGAAGCAAAAAGGACAATGGAAAATAATAAGGTATTATATGAAGCCGGTGCAATAAGCCTCGGCACTTATAAGAGCTCTCTTACAAACCTTGCAGCTGCAGAAGCAGGGCTGGAAACTGCAAAAAGTAATCTGGCAATTGCTGAGAAGGATATTTCGGGGAACATAAAAAAACAATATGAAGCTCAGCTTTCCGAAATTAACGCCAGAATTGAACAACTAAAGCTTAAATCCGAAGATATGATTGTTAAAGACCCAATAGACGGCTTGGTATTAACTGCCGAAGCAAAAACAGGCAGTATTGTGCAGCCAGGGATGAAGCTATTTGAAATAGGAGGATCGGAAGGATATTATATTGAAAGCGATGTGCTTATTGAGGATATTGCAGGAATAAGTGTAGGTTCAGCCGTAATAATTGATGATGAAGAAATTGGTATGCAAGGTGTCAAAGGAACAATAAGAAAAATACACCCTAAAGCTCAAAGCGTCATGTCCGCTCTTGGAATAGAACAGAAAAGAGTCAGGGTTGAAATAAATTTGGAAAATGAAGCAGCAGGGCTGAGGCCGGGATATGAAATGACAGTTAAAATCATAAAGCAAAGCAGCAAAGGTACACTTATTATTGATGAGAAAGCCGTATTCAGCTATCAGGGAAAAGATCATGTTTTTGTCAATGAAGACGGTGTAGCAAAACTAAGGGCTATCGAAAAGGGGATTGAGGGCAGCGAACAGGTTGAGGTGGTAAGAGGCTTGATGGAAGGAGAGGAAATAATCCTGTCACCGGATGAGACACTGGAAGAAGGCACCAAAGTAAAGGGTGGACTTGATTAATTGTTTAATTGTTACGATTCGATATTTTTTGTATTATAAAAGTCGAGTATCTTCATGCTTACTTTGATATTATGTTGATATGAAAGGGAGGGAGAAAATGCTCAAGGGATTAAATCATGTTATAGACTATATTGAAGATCATTTAACCGATGATATAACTCCCGAAATAATTTCCGAGTATGCCGGGGTTTCTGACTATCACTTCAGGAAGATATTCTTCTATCTTTCTGGTTTGACTCTTAACGAATATATCAAGAACAGAAAGCTGTCGGAAGCAAATAAGGATTTATTGAATGGAGAAAAGGTAACGGATGTTGCTTTTAAGTATGGTTATCAGTCAATGGACGGCTTTACCCGGGCATTTAAGAAATGGAGCGGATTTTTGCCTTCAGAAGTAGTGAAAAAAGGCATAATCAAATCGTATCCCAAGCTTTCATTCATAATAACAGTCAAGGGAGGAATAAACATGGAATATAGAATTGAGGATAAACCGGCGTTTAATTTAGTCGGTGTAAGTAAACGTGTTCCTATGCAATTTGAAGGTATCAACAAAGAAATTGTAAAGCTTGCAGAAAGCATTACAGAGGAACAAAAAAAAGAAATGCATTCTCTTCAAAATATGGAGCCTTATGAAATTGTCAATGCTTCTTATGATGCTGATGCTAATTTCTTAAGAGAAGAAGGAGAATTAACTCACTTGATAGGTATCTTAACCACTGAAAATCAAGTAAGTGACCTATTGAAAAAAATAACCGTCGAAGCCTGCACATGGGCCGTATTTCCTAATGAAGGACCGTTTCCTTCCACGCTGCAGGATACAATGGCAAGGATATATTCAGAATGGCTTCCTTCGTCGGATTACGAAGTAATCAATGCTCCTTCCTTTTCATTTACTAAAATGGATAAACAGAAGAAAGATTATGCTTACAGTGAAGTCTGGATTCCTGTCCGGAAGAAATAGATACAAAAAATACAGATCCGATAACCTATTAGAGTATATACAGCGGTTATCGGATTATTTTTATCTTATTGATCTGAATACTCCTATGACTTTCCCCAGGATGGAAAGCTCCTTGGCTATTATCGGCATGAGGTAGGGATTCTCCGGCTGCAGCCTGAAATAATCCTTTTCTTTATAAAAGGTCTTAACCGTAGCTTCATCATTTAACAAAGCCACTACAATATCACCGTTCTTGGCGATTGACTGCTTCCTTACAATTACATAATCGCCGTCAAATATACCGGCGTTTATCATGCTGTCACCCTTTACAATCAGCATAAAAGCTTCATTGTTTCCGACAAAATCTATAGGTACCGGAAATGTATCTTCGATATTTTCTTCGGCAAGTATGGGAAGGCCTGCTGTAACCTTACCGACAACAGGCAGCTCTACCATTTCCTTTTTTGTAACTACAGAACTGCTGCTATCGAGGACTTCAATGGCACGAGGCTTTGTCGGGTCTCTTCGGATATATCCCTTTCTTTCAAGCCTCTCCAGGTGGCCGTGAACGGTAGAAGTGGATTTCAGCTTCACGGCATCACATATCTCCCTGACAGAAGGGGGATAACCTTTCTTATTGATCTCCTTTTTTATGAAGTTCAAGACTTCAAATTGCTTTTTACTTAAATCATCAATATTCATATTACTCTCCAATATAAATATAATTCCCAATAATTTCTTCTATCATTATAACATAACAAGTTATAAATTTCAAACATACGTTCGTAAATTTTTAATTTTTTTCTTGACATAGCACATATGTTCGCATATAATGGAGAAAAGAACAAATGTTCGCAATGGAGGTAATTATATGAAAAGGTTTGTTATCAGGAGCAAATCGAGGTTTATAGTCTCTATCGGCATTATAATGATATTTGCAATGTCCTCGCTTTTTACACTGGCAGTAAGTGCCAGAGAGAATCAGGATGTTCTGATGATTCCTGAATACGTAGAAGAAGGAGATACTCTGTGGAACATGTCACAGAAGCATAAGGGAGGCATGGATATAAGGGAATATATTTCCAGGGTTATGGAGATCAACAATTTGCAGAACGCAAATTTAAAGCCTGGAGAACTTTTATATTTCCCAAGCTTCAAATAGAATATTTATTATTTAATTACAAGGTCTTCAATATCCTTTTTTAATATAGCCAATTTTATATTGTTGGATATTGTCGGCATTTTCTCCATTAGGGCAACAATAGGTTGATATGCATTACCTATGGCGATGGTTTTTTCTTCTTCCACAACTTCGCTGATACCATCAATAATCAACTCATATTTTTGCATCTTGATTTCAAAGCCGTTATGACTTGTTTCCAGTGTACAGTAAGCCCTTGATACTTCTTTGCCTTTTACTATTCCGGAAAATACCAGGATATTATTGTCTAAGCGTTCAAAAAAGAAAGGCGGTATTACTTCGGCATCTTCACCATAGTAATCAGTTGTTAAATCTTTTAAACTCAGCTCATCTACAATTATTAAGTAATCCTCTATACCTGCAGCTATATTTTCGGCGCATTTTATGATTCTGTCTATATTTCGATACAGCCACTTTTCCTTGTCTATTCTTTTACCAAATAGCATTATCCTTGGAACCAGGATGTACTTCTTATCCTTATGATAAGCAACCAATGAAAAACCATCATATCTGTCATCAGGCTGGATACCGAATTTTTCATATTCAGGGGGCTCATATTCATCATTTACCACAATGTCGAAGTAAATGGAAGAATCAAAATTCGCCAATGTCATTTTATTATTGCTCAGATATTTGACAAACAATATTTTTTTCATATCTTCGTCTATATCCAATCCCTTTGATATATCATCCAAGCCGGATTCTTTTCCTTTAACAATAGATTTGGTATCTATCTTGCTTTTTCTTTCCAGCATATCCATGGAACTGTTAAATAGGAGGGAGGGATACTGGTTAACATATCGGTCAATGTTTTTTGTTTTTATTTTAATGATATTGTCATATAGGAAGTATTCTTTTTTGTCAATCAGTTTTTTAAAAATTACATCCCATTGTATGATTATTTTATTATCCTTATTGACCAGTGGTATCCCGTTAATAGTGTCGATGATACAATACAGAATCTCCTTTATCCTGCCTTTTTCTATCTGCTCATTAACTCTGTACAGAATCTGGTATATTATGAACATAATATATATTAATGTGGTAATAAGCCAGGGAGTGCTGAAATTAACGTCAAGTACTTTCATAAAAATAAACTCAATTACCAGTAAGAAAATATAAGCTGTAAAAACAAAGATATTAGTAGAAATATTAATCAATATTAACACCACCTTCTTATACAAATATAAAGCAAGCTTATACATATCAGCAGATAGCTTTTCGATTGGAGAAAAAGGACATATTTTTGCATTATTATAAATATAATATCGGCATAATATATCCTTCTCTGAATAGATAATTGAAGAATTATCAAAGTTTACGGCCGGATTGCATTTTAGTGTCTATACATTGTAAAATAGAATTGACATATAAATTTAGGAGGAAGTTATATGGGTTACAAGAAAGAGTGTGTCTTAATGGACAGAGAATGTACCGATTGCGGAGAATGTAACATATGTGACCTTGACCCCAATAAAATCTGCGACAATTGCTGCGCTTGCATAGATAAGACCGCTGATTACACCAGCATTGAGATAGATGAGATAATAGAAGATGAAAATGCTGAGCTGGATACGGAAGATCTGGAAAAATGGAAATATGAAAAGGACTATATAGTTGATTACAGTGAAAAAGAAAGAAATGATTAACATAAAAATATTTATGTTAATCATTTCTTAGATTTATTTTTTCTCTTCGGCAAGGGGATTGGCATTTACTGCGTTCCTCAGAGTTTCATCATCCAGATGCGTATAAATCTGTGTTGTTGAGATGTTTTCGTGTCCAAGAATCTGCTGAAGAGACCTGATATCGACTTTTCCGTACTTATACATTAGAGTGGCAGCAGTATGTCTCAGTTTATGAGGGGAGTATTTCTCCATATCGAGGTTGGAAATACCGATATATTTTTTCACAAGGTATTGTACGGTCCTTTTGCTGATTCTGCGCTTTCTTTCGCTTAAGAACAATGCATTCTTATCTTCAACATCGTCAACAGGACGAACCTTTAAGTAATTGTTTATTGCATCTATGCATGCCTTGTTCAGATATACAGTCCGTTCTTTGCTGCCTTTTCCGATTACAGTCAGTATGTCATTGTTGATTTTGTTTATATCTATGCTTATCAGTTCTGAAAGGCGCAGTCCGCAGTTTAGGAAGAGAGTAATTATAGCATAATCTCTTTCTTTGTTTTCACCATCTATAGAAGCAAGAAGCTGCTTGCTTTCCTCAAGGGTGAGGTAAATAGGATGCCTTGAGTTGATTTTCGGTGATTCTAATTCTGCACTTGGATTTTCTTTGATCATTTTCATTTTATGAAGATATTTGAAGAATGATCTTATACATGCAACCTTTCTGGCCCGGGCATAGTTTTTATTATCTCTCTGGTTAGCCGCGAAGGAGAGGAAGGAATATAAGTCAGCAAGGCTTATATTGTTGATTATATACATATCTACATCATCAACAGGAATTTCATCAATGTCCATATCAGTTGCCACATAACCACGTTTCATTTTTATAAATTTGAAAAAGAGAGCAAGGTCATAACTATAAGCGGTGATAGTATTTTTTGATTTACCGCGGATGGTTTCCATGTATTCAAGAAATTCAACTGCGATATCAGGAAGTTTAATCATATTACATATCCCCTTTTTGATTTTTTGAGCATAATTGCGCGAAATGATTATTTAGCGCAATTGAAATATTCGACACGGAAGAGGCAAAATCCTCTTTTTCTGATAAATTTATTATTAAGTTCAATAAATTGCTAAAATATTGTTTGTCACTGTAACTTTTAATCATCTTTAACATTAAATGCCCAATAATTTTCTATTTCGAGATTTCTTATAATTTACCTTTCTTAATTAATCTATCTTTTTAATCAACTTATCGTTTTAATTAACTTATCTTGATTAACTTGCCTTTATTAACTTACCTTGATTAACTTATCGTGATTAAATTAAAAAAACTTTATCCGTATAATTCTGCAATTGGCCTTACGGATCCGGTTAAAGCCGTCCTGATACCGGCTGCGTATTCTATTGAATAAATTCACGAGGTCTAATTATATTAGGCCATCAAAAAAAATCGCTCTAAAGCGATTTAAACGCGTCGTTTTTTTGATGGTTTTTTGCAACATCAGCATTATCAATACTCTTGGGAGTTTTAAGCAAAAAATGTGAGAAAAATTATTGAATTATCTGTTAAGCTTACGAATCAGGTTATAAATTCAATAAAATGTATCAAGTAAGTTTGATTTTTTTAAATATAATGCGATAAATCTTATATTTTAAAATTTATCGAGCCTGCATAAGTTACTGAAAAATATTATAGTATGTTTCATATGTTATTTTAATTTTATGGTTATTATGTGGATATGTCATGAATATATCATGGATGTATTAAGGATATATCATGGTTACTGCCCCAAATTCAGTCAATTAGAAAATGAAAATGATTATCAATTGCAATGCATTGAGTATTTAAAATCAATTGTATAATTAAACCTCCCCTTCTACCGGGGTATTCTATGGAGAGCACTGTTAAAAAATCTCCTCCAAGGGTTCTATATGGACAGTGGCCTTGCAGTTCATATTTGCTTCTATTATTCTTTCCACCTGCTCGGAAATATCATGAGCCATAACCAGGGACATATCATTATCTACCTGTACATGCAGGGATATTTCCTTATGGCAGCCATAACTGTGCACATTTACCTTATGGATGCTGTGTACTCCTGATACAGTCAATGCTATATTTTCAATATCATTGAGCTCTTCTTCTGCCGGTGTTTCCCCGATGATTTGTGAAACAGATTCTTTTGAAATACTATACCCTGTATAGATTATCAGCGCAGAGACAATAAGGCCGAATATGGCATCCACTTTATAATAACCAAATTCCGAAGCTATTATTGCAACAGCCACCAATATTGAGGCTATACTGTCGGTCCTATGGTGCCATGCATCTGCAATAAGGGTTGATGAAGAGGTTCTGTTGCCAAGGTCTATTGAGAATCTGGCCATCCATTCTTTGATTACGGCTCCAAGTATCATTATTAATGCTATAGTATAACTCCCTTTGACCGGAGTGTTTGATATTAAACGTCCATAAGAAGATTTTGCAAATTCAAAACCGACAAGAAAAAGCATTGCAGAAATTACCAAGGTTGCAATCAGTTCAATTCTGCCGTGCCCAAATGGATGCTTTTCATCTGCCGGTGAGCTTGACAGCTTGAATCCGAGAAGGACGACTATTGAGGTCAATACGTCTGCTGCAGTATGTGCAGCATCGGCAAGCAGAGAAATACTGTTAAGGAATAATCCAAGTACAACCTTGATGGCGGCCAGCAGCAGATTGCCTACAATACTGACATATGCCTCCAAGTAAGCATATTTGCGTCTTATTGCCGGATCTGTTGCTTTTTTCTCCGGCGTGGTGTTTTTAATAAATTTTATAATAAATAGATCGGTGATTCTGCTTATCAGATCATTCAATAGTTGCTTCCCCCAATTCATTTAATGAACCCACATCTATTAAAAAATCAATACTGCATTTAATAGAAAATTGTCGGTTCTATAAAACAAAAATACCTGCAAGACTGTTTTTATAGTCCCACAAGTATAATTTACCTGCTGCTAAATTCTAGCCCGGCTAAATTGAATTCAATCCGCCTGTTCTATTCAGGTATTTATTTCTCTGATATTATAATATTACATTTATTAGCAGTTGTCAATCGCAAATGAAAATAAAGTACATAGTAATTTCAAATATTTATGAGTGAAATGATTTATCAATTGAGAATGATAGTACTTAATGACTAGACATTTGATGTCGCTGACATATCCTTTGGAGCACCGGAGTTTCAAGTGTATTTATTCATCAATACTGTATTGAATCATATTCATATACTGCTTGTTCAGCTTTATAATTGTTGAAACCAGCTGTTTTTCCAGCTTATCCAGACTTGCGATGCTGCTGTCCAGAGCAGCCTTGGTTATAATGCCCATAGCATGCTTTGTCTTGTTTTCCTTTACGGTAAGCTTCATATCATCAAGGTCTTCCTTTTGTTCCATATAGCTTTCATAAAGGTCCTCAAGGCTGTCATACTGGTCTCTAAGGGACTCCTCCAAAGCCTCAAGCTTCTCATTCCAGCTGTACTCCGCATCTTCAAAATTTTTCTGCGCATCTAAGAGCATGTTTTCAAACTCTTCCCTGACATTTGAGGAACCTCTTTTCAGTTCATCATAGTAATCATCATATTTTTCTTCAGTCAGCGCCAGTTCGTATTCGGCCAGCTTATACTGTTCCCGGGCAGAAAAATAGCTTAGATTATTTTTAAGATTGTCTTCCTTTATTTTTTCAAGATCAATGCTTTTTATATCAGGGATACTAAGTGTGGTATCCAACTTGACCTTTGACATATCCAATTCTTCACCTATGCTCTTGCAAAGCTTTGATATGCAGCTTTCAAGCTCAAGGGCTGCCTTATTATACGCTGCCTCTGAGTTTCTGCATGCCTCCTCTGCTTGGTAAGGGAGTTCTTGGAGATAATATTCAATATATATTTGAATTCAGCCTTTTTCTGATCCTCCCTCTTCAGCTCCAAATCCTTCAGTGCAATAGCGAGTGAATTCTGTGCTTCTATTACTGCATAGAACGCGTTTGCAGTATCGGAGTCTGATGATCTTTTCATATCCGCCTTTGTCAAAATCGCTTTGCGGATATTGGAATATGCGTTTTCAAGCTGAATTTTCCCGGAGATGCGTGCTGCTTCTTTTTGTGCTATATTGCTTCCTCTTCTGGAGCCTTTTGAGTTATCTTCGCTCAGTTCTGCATACTTGTCTTTTGCATCCTGAATATACTTATCCTGATAGTGATAATGAATGTCATTTTTAAGCGCCAGTGCTTTGGCTTCCTCCAGGGTTAACAGCCCGTCCTCCGTTGCATCGGCGAAAGCCGTTATGAAGTTTAACAATAATGTAATGCAAAGTATGACAGATAATATCGGAAATTTTCTTCTCATCTTTCTCCTCCTGTTATTCCGACCTTAAAGCTTCTATAGGATTGAGGCTGGCGGCTTTATATGCGGGAAACAATCCGAAGGCAACGCCTACTCCCAGGGAAATCCCGAAGGAAATCAGGATCCAGGGTATCGAATACACTTCCGGTACAAGGTCGAATCCGCCGATGATAAAATGTATTATGGATATCCCTATGGCAACACCCAGGACTCCGCCGAATCCGGTAAGAATTATCGCTTCAATCAGGAATTGGACAAGTATGTTTTTTCTTCTTGCACCTATAGCCTTTCGTATGCCTATCTCCCTTGTTCTCTCCGTTACAGATACAAGCATTATATTCATTATGCCTATACCGCCGACTATAAGTGAGATAGCGGCAATCCCCGCCAGCACTGCTGTCATTGTTCCGGTCATGCTGTCAAGGTTCTCCAGCATCTCTGCCTGGTTGAAGACCCTGAAAGCATCAGAATTCTTGTAGGTTTTTGAAAGGAATTCCTCCAGCTTTGCCATTGCACTTTCCACTGTGCCCGGGCTGGTTGCCTGGATTGAAAAATTCCTGATGGCCCCTGACCTGAACAGCCTCTGTGCCACTGTGACCGGTATTATAACGATGTCGTCAGCTCCCTGATCCTGTCCTCCGTCCTTCTCTTCCAATACGCCAACAACAGTGAACAGCTGTCCGTTTATTTTTATTTTTTCCCCAAGAGGGTTTGTTCCTTCAAATATATCATTGACTACTGCAGTACCTATTACAGCAACCTTCTGCATGATGTCAAGGTCACTATGAATGAGGAACCGCCCCTGCTGCGCATGAACACTTCTTATTGTCTGATAGTCGGGACTTGTTCCAAGAACGCTGGTATTTCTGGTATTTGTGCCGTATTTCACTGTGGCTGAAGAGTTGGACTGGGGTGCCACTGCTGCGATATAATCACTGTTTTCTTCCGAGAATTCTTTTATCTGGCTGTATGTGACATTTCTGTTGCTGTTTCTTCCCATTATACTAACTTGTATCAGATTGGTTCCCATACTGGATATGGTGTCAGTTATGCTTTTAGTGCTGCCCTGGGCAAAGCCTACTGCCGCGATAACAGAGGACACGCCGATTATTACGCCCAGCATGGTGAGGAAAGATCGGACCTTGTTGCTTTTGATGCTCTTTACAGCCATTTTGTATGCCTGAATAAAACTCATCCCTATCCCACCATCCTGTCATCGTTTATTTTCCCGTCCTGGATCCGGACAATTCTCTCAGCCATCATTGCAATATCATTGTCATGGGTTATTAATACAATCGTGCTTCCTTTTTTATGCAGCTCTTTAAGCATATTCATTATGTCTTTGCCTGATTTTGAATCCAGATTTCCTGTTGGCTCGTCTGCCAAAATAATTTGAGGATTGCCGACCAGTGCCCTTGCTATTGCGACACGCTGCTGCTGTCCCCCGGAAAGTTCCGAAGGTCTGTGATGTATACGATCTTCGAGGCCTACCAGCTTCAATGCCTCCACCGACCTTTCATACCGTTCTTTTGTAGGTATCCCTTGATATATCAAGGGAAGCTCAACATTTTCCAAGGCATTAAGCTTTTGTATGAGATTAAAACCTTGAAAAACAAAGCCTATCTTATGATTCCGTATGAATGCAAGCTGGTCATCGGTAAGACCGCTTACTTCCATTCCGTCCAGGCTGTATTCTCCGGAGGTAGGCACATCAAGGCAGCCGATCATATTCATCAGAGTGGATTTTCCTGACCCTGAAGGCCCTACTATCGAAACAAATTCGTGCTGTTTAATGCTCAGGCTTATATTATCCAATGCTGTTACCGCGACATTTCCGATCTGATAGATTTTACTCATATTGCGAATTTCTATCATCGCTGCTCCTCCTAATTTCTTCTGATTCTGACATTCCCGCCTCCTGAAGGAGGTCCGCCTGCAGGAGGACCGCTCATGAACATCACTTCTTGTCCTCTGCGACTATTGCTGTTGAAGCTTTGGGAGGTTACGATTACTGCTTCCCCTTCTTTCAATCCGCTGACTATTTCTATATATTCCGCAGTGCTTATTCCAGTCTTGACCTCTCTCATTTCAATTTTCTGCTCAATGTTCTGCTTTGTGTTTTCTTTAACTTCTGTGCTGTTCACGTCTGAATTCCGGTTCCTGAAAGCTTTACCTGCTGCGCCTGCCCCGGGTACTACACTTACATAGCTCTTGCCGTTTCTCTTTTGTATAGCATCAACCGGTACATATAGAACGTCTTTTTTTTCATTCACAATAATTTCCCCGTTTGCACTCATACTGCCCTTCAATGCTTCATTTTTCTCTATTTTAATTGTTACCGGATAGATTGATACTCCGTTTGACGAACTGCCCTCTACTGCAACTTTTGATACGATTCCCTTGAGAGGAGCAGCACTGGTCTCGGGCAGAGCATCGATTGTGACCTTGACATTCTGCCCCTCCTTGATCTTGGCTATGTCAAGCTCGTCAACATCTATGCTGAACTCCATAATGTCATAGTTAGCAACACTTCCCAGAGTATCCCCCTGTTTAATGCTGTTGCCCTGCTTAATATCATTCAGGGTCAAGGTTCCGTCAAAGGGTGCGTATATCTTATGGTCCAGAAGCTTTTCTTCCGCTGTCTGCAGCTGTGTATTCAAATCCTCAAGTTTCAGGTCATTTGTTTTGATAGCAAGCTCCAGGTCTTCATTTTCAAGCTCTGCCAGGATATCACCCTTCTTGACGTTCTGGCCGTTTTCTATGTACAGCTTGCTTACGGTTCCTCCCGAAGGGGCCCTTACAGTCATGCTTTTCAAGTAACTCAGCGTATTGCTTCCGCTGCTGGATACCTCGGTTCCGTCTATGTTTATGGAGGCATTTGCAACCATTCCTTCTGACAGGGAGCCGTTGTTTTCAATTATAATGCCGACATTATATGATTCGGCACCGCTGCCTGTTGTGTAACCGGGGGTACTGATGTTTGAAATGGTTCCCTCCACCCTGTGCAGCTCATCCCGTTCGGTATCAAAAGCATTAACTGTAACTTTCTGTCCTATGGAAAGCTTGTTTCTGTATGTATTGATAAACGGAACCAACAATTTTAATTTTGACTTGTCTGTAATGTTTAATAAAGTACCGTTATTTGATATGTTATCTCCTTCTTTTGCCTGAAGATCAAGTATCTCACCGTCAATAGGAGCTGTAACCTTACCGGCTTCAAGATCCGATATATTGCTGTTTCGGGTAAGCTCTGCCTGTGCAATGCTGTTTTTTATCTGTTTTATCTGCAGCTGGGTATCCTTGTCATCTATTTCAAATATCAAATCTCCTGCCTTTACTTTGTCTCCGTCCCGGAAATATATATTTGTGAGAGTCCCGCTGACATTGGAAGTCAAGGTAAACTTTTCAGAGGAACTGATTGGCCCCGATCCTGTGACAACAACACTGAGGTCCCCCTTTCTTGCTATGGCTGTTGCTTGCTGCATGACCGGATTCTTAGAGTTTTTTGATTTAAAATAATTAATTCCTATTGCTGCTGCAGCAATAAGAAATATCGCAGCAATGATTATTATCTTCTTCCGGGTTAATTTAAACGCATGCCTGCTGCCGATGGCTGTACCAAGATTCATTGACCCTACCTCCTGTATTTCTGCTTGTTTTTACTATATTATATTCTATATCTTCTTATATCTAAAATCTCCGCAAAATTGTGGCAGAATCATAGTATAAAA
The DNA here is from genome assembly GCA_035417425.1 of Bacillota bacterium. Lineage (GTDB taxonomy): Bacteria > Bacillota > Clostridia > Lutisporales > Lutisporaceae > BRH-c25. Next base: position 24,443 of record DAOLPD010000003.1, on the reverse strand, counting down.
ATGCGCCTTAGATATTGGCTTATATCAAAATAAATAATTTAAGGGCTTCATTTGTGAAGCCCTTAAAATCTATTCCCTATTGCTTTTTCAGTGAATCCATGGCGGCTCTCACTGCTTCGCATATTGCGTCTGCCTGTGACTGAGTTATTGTACCTGCCGTTACCAGCTCATCGATACGATTACTGCGGGGGTCCTTCATGCCTCTAAACGATCTGTTAGGATTGGGTTCCGCTATTTTCCGTATTGCGTCCGCTTGCGCCTGGGTTATGGTGCCGGCTGTTACAAGGCCGTCCAATTGATCTTTTTTGATGATAAGAATCTCACTGTTTAAATTGCCTTTTTTGGGTATCTCTACTCTCTTACCGGGACTATATGCTTTTATTGCTTCATCTGCCTGCTCCTGTGTGATCGTACCTTCGGTTACAAGACTGCCAATGGCAGATTTAATTGTTTCAGACATTTTCGAGAAATCCATACGAGCCGGTTTATTTCCATTGAAAGCCTTCCGGCTGCCGGTCTGATCTGCTGCGAAAGCTGTTGTTGCAATGGAAACTGCAAATATTACCGCCAGAATAATTACTGTCAGCTTCTTATTGATGATCTTCTCAAGCATACCGCATTACTCCTTTTCTATATGTACTTAGATTTTTATAATTCGGAACGTTCTTTAACCACACCTATATTCTATACATATAAATTTATAAAATCTCCGCAAAACTGTGGCAAAATCTAGGCAACAGTTTTTTTTGAATGTAATTAAGCGTATTTCATGATAAAATTTAGCTGAGGAGTGTTTAGAATATGGATAAAAAGCTGATATACATAGCTGATGATGAGGTTAATATCTGTAATATAATAAAATCCTTTCTTATAAAGGAAGGTTTTGAGGCCGAAACATTCAACGACGGGCAATCCATACTTGACGCTTTTTATGTCAAACCCGCTGACATGCTTGTAATAGATATAATGATGCCGGGAGTAGACGGGTACTCTCTATGCTCCCAGGTACGGCAAATAAGCAGTGTTCCGATTATTATAGTATCAGCCAAGGACACCGAGCTGGATAAGATTGCCGGATTGACCCTTGGATGTGACGATTATTTGACAAAGCCCTTCAGCCCTATGGAGCTTATTGCAAGAATCAGAAGCATTTTCAGAAGGATTGAACTGGATAAAGCTCAGACAGGAATCAGTGAAGTTTTAGAAGTCTCCGATATTGTTATTGATCATAATATTAAGAAGGCAAAATGCCATGATAAGGATATCGGGCTTACGGGAATGGAATTCTCCCTGCTTTATTACCTAGCAGCTAACAGAAACAGGGCTGTAAGCCGCTGTGAGCTTCTTGACAAGGTCTGGGGCTTTGAAAGTGAAGTCGAAACCAGGGCTACAGATGACATGGTTAAAAGAATACGAAAAAAGCTTACAGATGCAGGCTCAAGGCTTAAAATAGATACAGTATGGGGCTTTGGCTTCCGATTAACAGGCAAGGAATGATATTATGAAGAGCAATACTATAAAATGGAGGATTTTCAAATATAATCTCATAGTCATAATCACATTGATTGTACTGGTTGCAATCATATTTAATACTGCCATAAGGATCTATATTGAAAAGGATATAATAGGGCAATTGAATAAAATAGCATCCCATGCCGAAGAAACAGCTTTGAAAAGGGGCTCAGAAATATTCATATTCAGTAAGGGCATATCTCCTGAGCTTCCCAGGATAAGAATAAGGACCAATGATATATTCAGATTCTATTTCATGCTGGACAGATCCCTAAGAGAACCTCTTTCCGTATTGAATGCAGATTATATTTTAATGGATAATAATAAAAGTATTATTAATTCACCTGCTGAATTGTATGGGGATCCGGATGACGGACTCGTGGGTAAAATTTCCGCAGAGATAAGTAAATTAAAGGATTTAGGAAAGGAAAGCTATCTGAACTTTCATCTGTCCGGCAACGAATATATAGCAATTGTCAAGCCGGTAGCACAGAAGAACGACTTCGGGCTGGGATGGATTATCATATACTCCAGCCTGCAGAAGGTAAACCAGCTACAGTGGGCAATAAATCTGATACTATTTGTTATACTTCTGCTGTCGGCATTTATCATTGTTTTGTTTTCTTCCGTTATCGCAAAAAAAATCTCCGAGCCTTTCAGTACCTTGAATCAGCATATACGTTCCATTGCCGAAAGGAATTTCGGAATTAAGATCAATACTCCCGTGTACGATGAGCTGAGTGAGTTTGTTGGAAATATAAATACCATGTCTGAGAAGTTGGAAACCTACGATAAGTCACAGAAGACATTTTTGCAGAATGCTTCTCATGAGTTCAGAACCCCGCTGATGTCCATCCAGAGCTATGCGGAGGGCATAAAATACAATGTTGCAGACAGCAACGAAGCAGCCGGTATCATAATTGAAGAATCCAAACGCTTGACTCAGCTCGTGGAAAACCTTCTCTACCTGTCACGGCTGGATGCAATTGAAGAAAACTATTGCTTTGAAAAACTGGATTTTAATGAACTGCTCCGCAGCTGTACAGAGCGCATGAATATAATTGCAGGCAAGAACAACATAAAAATTAACATATCTGTGCCAGAAGAAAACATCAATATAATTGCAGATGAGGAAAAGCTTTCGAGAGCAATCAGCAATGTTCTCAGCAATTGCATACGCTATGCGAAAAGCTCAATAGAGATAAAGTCAGAGGTCATTGATGAAAAAGCAGTAAGGGTCACTATATCGGATGACGGACCGGGTTTTGAATCCAATGAACTTCCCAATATCTTTGACAGGTTCTTCAAAGGCCCAAAGGGTAATTTTGGCCTTGGCCTTGCTATAACCAAGAATATAGTTGAAAAACATAAAGGAAAAATAACTGCGGAAAATTCAGGGGCAGGAGCCGTATTTCACATAGATCTTCCAATGGCATAGAAAGGGTTTGTTAATTATTCCGACTGTAGGGGAAGGTATTTCGAATATATCTTCCCCACGTCGGTATTTGGCATCATCCAAACTTAAAATCTCTACCCTGAATCACCTATATTGTGTCATGGCCTAGTGTCTGAACCTGCTTAATTCCGGTATTGCCTTTCTGATTTCTTCTGCCTGCTCTTTTGTTATTACCTTGTCTTCCACCATTTTGGTAAGGATGTCTTTTCGTTCATTTTTATGCTCTTTAAAGTATGCTTTTCTTTCATCCGGAGTCATGGATTTTATCTTTTCTATGGATGCCTTGCGCTCTTCCCTGACTTTCAGCAGGTAGCTTCTGATGTTATTGATATCATCTTTCGTCAGCACGCCTTTATCTATAAGGCCCTGCAATCCATCATAAACTCTTGCTTCTTTCATTTCCAGCAGCTTTTCCCTGATGGCTTTGGCCTCCTCTTCTGTTATTATGCCTTCTTGGACCAGTGCTTTAAGAAGACTCCCCCTTCCACCCTGTTTTTTCATTTGGGCTCTTTCTTCTATAGTCAGCTTCTTTAACTCATCCTTCCTTTTTTGCTTGTATTCAAGTATTTTATCTGCCTTTTCCCTGGTCAAGCTGCCTTCCTGTACCATTTTTTCCACGGCCTCTTCCAGGTAGTGTTTGCTTTTTACAGCTGATGGAGTATCGTTGTCGGCAAAGGCTGCAATGCCTGTAAAAAAGATAATACAGACTGACAAGACACTGCAAAGTGCTCTTATTGAAAGTTTTACACCTTTCATTTCCTGATCTCCCTTCCTTTTGTATTGTCATTCATAATGACATTATTATTATTTGCATTATTAATGATTATTTTGTGATGGATTTTCAGGTAGATTAATGTATCACTTAATGAGGCAAATCAGGCAAAATTTACTTGGATTAAAAAATTGAAGCTTAACCAAAATAATAATACGTAAATCATTATTAACTCATTATACATATTGCTCAAGGAGGTGAGTACGGATGGCAAGAAATAATCAGAAGGTAGTACCTCATGCAGCAGCAGCTCTTGACAGATTTAAGTATGAAATAGCAACAGAGGTTGGCGTTACTTTAAAGGAAGGTTACAACGGAGACATTACAGCAAGAGATGCAGGGAAAATAGGCGGTCAGATGGTCAGGAGACTAATTGAGACAGCTGAGAAGAATATGGCAGGAACAACCGGAACAAGGTTCTAATACTTAATACAAGGAGAGCAATCAGCTCTCCTTCTTATATATACACATAAGAAGTTTTTGTAAATATTCAATGCACGACATAAGAAAGCTTTTTTTTCAGAATAATAATGTTAAGATGCTTTCAAGGAGGTATTTTATGCGCAAAGGTTTAATCGCTGCGGTATTGCTGCTTTTTCCGGCATTATGTATTGATATTTATGCGGAAGATACTGAGCTTATCAAAGAGCTTATGGCCTGTCCCGAGGAAGAAACTTTTTCCGGGTTAAATAGTAATAATTATATAGAAGCATTGAAATCAATGGGATATTATAAGAATGATTATGAAGATGAATTCATTAATCTGCGGAATGCGACCCTCAGATTTCAAAGCGACTGCAATCTTGCCGCCGATGGCATACAAGGGCCCCAGTTCAAAGCTGCCATGATAAAGAGGCTTTCATTAAACGGAAAATTCTGCTCTCCGGATATTATAGCAAGGCCTGCTTCCCGCGGCTATTGGATAGCTATAAACCGTACAAAAAGAATTCTTACTTTATATAACGGAAAAACAGTCATCAGAAAGTATCCGATAGCAATTGGAAAAGCTACAAATAAAACGCCCCAGGGGAAATTCTATGTATACCTGAAAAGAAAGAATCCGGTATGGTCCCCGGGTGACGGATCAAAACCCGTAGCCGGAGGTTCTCCTAAGAACCCTCTTGGAACAAGGTGGATAGGCCTTTCTGTAGGAAAAGGCAATTTGTACGGTATTCATGGAAATAACAGTCCCTATTCCATAGGGCGTCAGGTGTCAAAAGGCTGCATCCGCATGATAAATTCAGATGTCCTGAGTCTTTATAATACTATACCGGTTGGAATACCTGTCTGGATAGGCAATGATGAAACCTTGAGAAAATGGGGTGTAACACAAGAAAGCTTCTATTGAAGCTAAAAAATAAAAAAAGCCGCAAAAATTGCGGCTGTAAGATTCATATAATGGCAGGGGCAGTAGGACTTGAACCCACAACCAACGGTTTTGGAGACCGCTACTCTACCGATTGAGCTATACCCCTGTGACACTTATTCATTATATAAAAAAAATCATACATAGTCAATAGCTGTTTATATCCAAAAAACCGAATAACTTCAGGTCTTCAGGCGCCTATTTTGTAAGAAGTCCCCCAAACATCCTGCCGCTGACTTTAGGGAAGAATAGAAAAACTATAAGCAGTATAAGCCACCAGTTGTCATTCATAACCAACCCTCTTACGGTATTGCTGATTCCTCCCAGTAATTCTCCCGTTGGAAGTGCAGGCATGGAAAAAGGCAGGGAAAACAGGCTTCGTACCGGTGAAACCGCCGGATAGGATGCCGGCGGTCATGCAGCCGGAGGTAATGCGTTATATGCTGATGAGTGCTTTCGACCCATTATTAAGCCTCCCTTCAAAGGTATATGGAATGAAATGAACCCCTTATTCCATATTATGAGGCTTTGTCTTATTTAGTTACTGCTGCAAAATATAAGAAAGATACGGACAGTGGGACAGGAGAAACGTCCCCGTGTCCCACCCGTGTCCCATTAAAACTCAGCTGATTTTACAGTTCTCGGGAAAGGCACTACATCTCTAATATTGGTCATTCCGGTAATGTACATTATAATTCTCTCAAAACCCAGCCCATAACCTGCGTGTTTAACACCGCCGAATTTTCTTATATCAAGATACCACCAGTAATCCTCTTTTTTCAGTCCCATTTCATCCATTTTCTTTTCAAGGACGTCAAGTCTTTCTTCTCTCTGGCTGCCTCCGATGATTTCTCCCACTCCGGGAACCAGAAGGTCCATTGCCGCTACTGTCTTTCCGTCATCGTTCATTCTCATGTAGAAAGCTTTTATTTCTTTTGGATAGTTAATTACGAAAACCGGTTTTTTATAGACCTGCTCTGTGATATACCTTTCATGCTCCGTCTGCAGATCGATTCCCCACTCAACGGGGTATTCAAATTCGACACCCGATTTTTTCAGTATGTCTATGGCTTCCGTATAAGTAACAACACCGAAATCGGAGCTTACAATATTGTTCAGCCTTTCAAGCAGGGTATTGTCAATGAACCTGTTAAAAAACTCCATCTCTTCCGGAGCATTCTCGAGTACATAATTTATAATGTACTTTACCATATTCTCCGCCAGTTCCATATTGTCCGAAAGCTCTGCAAAGGCTATTTCCGGTTCTATCATCCAAAACTCTGCGGCATGCCTTGCGGTATTCGAGTTTTCTGCCCTGAAGGTGGGGCCGAAGGTATATACATTCCTGAAAGCCATGCAGAAGGTTTCTACATTAAGCTGGCCGCTAACAGTAAGGTTTGCGGATTTTCCAAAGAAATCCTTGGAGAAATCAACTTCCCCTTTCTCTGTTCTGGGGGGATTATCCATATCCAGGGTGGTAACCCTGAACATTTCTCCTGCTCCTTCGGCATCGCTGCCTGTTATGATAGGAGCATGAACATATACAAAACCCTGATCCTGGAAGAACCTGTGTATTGCATATGCTACCAGGGATCTCACTCTGAATACTGCCGAAAATGTATTTGTCCTGGGCCTCAGGTGAGCTATCGATCTTAAGAACTCAAAAGAATGATTCTTCTTCTGAAGCGGATAATCAGGGGTTGATCGGCCTTCTATAACAATTTTATCAGCTTTCAGTTCAAAGGGCTGTTTTGCACCGGGTGACTCAGTCAGAACCCCTTCTGCGATTATGGCAGAACCCACCGAAAGCTTGGCTACATCATTGAAGTTTTCAATACCTTCCTCAAACACTATCTGAAGGTTCTTAAAAAAGCTTCCGTCATTCAATTCAATAAAACCAAAATTTTTTGAGGTTCTTTCAGTTTTCACCCACCCGGATACCTTGATATTCTTGTTGATGTAATCTCCTGTGCTCCTGTACAGTTGTTTTATTGATATGCTGCTCATATGCTCTCCTCCTAAAGTGTGATTATGTTTATACTTTTAAGTCTGCTATTATATTTAACTTATCCTTGTTTTCTTCAAGAAGCGGATATATATGTTCCGCAAGAAACTCGTCAACCTGTTCCGGGGCTCTCCCGATAAAGTTCCTGGCATCTAAAAGCTCCTGTATCTTATTCTTGCCCAACCTGAAGCTTTCATCCGTTTCTATAAGGCTTATCAGATTGTTGTCCAGTCCTTGTTCCTTCACTCTTCTTCCTGCTTCCATAGAGAACTGCCTTATTTTTTCATGGAGTTCCTGCCTGTCTCCTCCGGCTTTAACGGCTTCCATAAGTATGTTCTCAGTAGCCATGAAAGGAAGCTCCTCGTCGATATGCCTTTTTATCATCTTTTCATTTACTACAAGGCCGGCTGTTACGTTTATCATAATGTTCAATATGCTGTCAACTGCCAGAAAACCCTGCGGAATTGCAAGCCTTTTATTGGCAGAATCGTCAAGGGTTCTTTCAAACCATTGAGCAGCCGCAGTTATAGCAGGATTCAACGAATTTGTTATCACAAATCTGGAAAGAGCTGCAATCCTCTCACATCTCATAGGATTTCGTTTATATGCCATTGCCGACGAACCTATCTGACTTTTTTCGAAGGGCTCTTCAACTTCCTTGAGGCTCTGAAGAAGCCGTATATCGTTACTGAATTTATGCGCTGATTCCGCTATTTGTGAAAGCACGTTCAAAACCTGGCTGTCCAGCTTCCTGGGGTATGTCTGGCCTGTGATTGCATAGCTGTTCTCAAAGCCCATTTTCTTTGTGACTCTTGCATCCAATTCCTTTATTTTATCATGGTCACCGTTAAAAAGCGCCATAAAGCTTGCCTGCGTTCCGGTAGTTCCTTTGACTCCCCGCAGTTTGAGCCTGCCCAGCTGAAAGTCAAGCTCCTCCATATCCATCAGAAAATCAAGCATCCACAAACAGCTTCTTTTTCCCACAGTGGTCAGCTGCGCAGGCTGAAAATGGGTAAATCCCAAGGTGGGAAGGTTTTTATATTTTTCTGCAAACCCTGCGAGATTTTTAATAACATTCAGAAGCTTTGCTCTTATAAGCTTCAGGCCCTCCGACATCTGAATGATGTCCGTATTGTCGCCTACGAATGCGCTGGTAGCTCCCAGGTGTATTATGGGTTTTGCCTTGGGGCACTGCAAGCCGTAAGCATAAACATGGGACATTACATCATGACGCGTCTCTTTTTCCCTTTTCTCTGCGTCCTCATAATTGATATCATAAATATGTTCCCTTAATTCCTCCACCTGTTCCGGAGAAATATTCAGCCCCAGCTCCATCTCGCTTTCCGCAAGGGCGACCCACAGCTTTCTCCAGGTGGAAAACTTATAGTCCTCTGAAAATATAAAGGACATTTCTTTGCTTGCATATCTGCTAATCAAAGGGTTCTGATATTCATTTCTATTCACTGTATGATACCACCCTATTCAATGTTTTTATCAATAAAGTTTTCAAAAGCGTCAAGACCATTTTTTATTGTATCCATTGAGGTCGCATAGGAAAGTCTTATAAAGCCGTCAGTTCCGAATGCAGCTCCCGGTATCACTGCCACATGGCCCTTTTCAAGCATAACCTGAGCAAAATCCAAAGAAGAACCGAGCTTGACTCCGCATAAATTCTTTCCAAGATAAGCACTTATATCAACATACACATAGAAGGCTCCTTCAGGCTTAATGCAGCTGAGGCCTTTCATCGCTTTTATCCTGTCATACATGTAGTTTCTTCTTTTACTAAATTCCTGAACCATGTTTTTTAAATCATCCTGAGGCCCGTTTAAGGCTGCTGCCGCGGCATATTGGGTTATGGAACTGGGATGGGATACCGCATGGCTCTGAACACTTGACATAGCTTTAATCACTTTTTCATTTCCGGCAGCATATCCGAGCCTCCATCCCGTCATGGCATATGACTTTGACATTCCGTTTATCAGTATTGTAAGATCTTTGATTTCATTGTTGAAGGAAGCAATGCTGATATGCTTGTTATCATCATATATGATTCTCTCATATATCTCATCTGATACAACAAACAGATTGTTTTCTACCGCAATCTCAGCAATTTCCCTTAATTCCCTTTCGGTATACACTGCCCCCGTAGGATTACTGGGAGAATTCATCAATACCGCTTTTGTTTTTGCAGTTATTGCCTTCTTCAATTCTTCCCCGGACATCTTGAAGTTGTTTTCTTTTTTTGTCGGTACCAGTACCGGAACTCCGTCATTCAGCTTGATTATCTCCGTATAGCTGACCCAGTATGGAAGTGGTACAATAACCTCGTCCCCCGGATTCAAAATTGCCGCAAAGGCATTAGAAAGCGAATGCTTTGCACCGCTTGATACTATTATCTGATTAGGCTCATAATCAAGGCTGTTCTCTCTTTTAAGCTTGTCACATATTGCTTTTCTGAGCTCAATTGTCCCTTGTGCCGGAGTATATCTTGTAAAGCCTTTGTTCATTGCTTCAACAGCTGCATTTCTTATGTACTCAGGCGTATCAAAATCAGGTTCACCTACGCCAAAGCCAAATACTTTCACTCCCTCAGCAACCATCTGCTTAAGCTTTGTATCAACTGCTAAAGTCATTGATGGAGCTATATTTGAAGCTTTGACGGATAATTTGATATCCAATTTAACCCCTCCTCATTTTTTATTTAGTGCCTCTTTAAGCATTTGCACATATTTATAATCAATTGAATAGTTTCCCAATATCGGTTCATTATTCAATTTCATTCCATGGCAGTCCGAGCCTCCTGTAATCAGCAAATTCCTTGAGTGTGCAACAGCCAGTATATTTCTGACAGTCTCATCATCATGTTTGGAATGGTATACTTCAATGCCGTCAATTCCAAGGTCAATAATTTTTCCGATATTATCCTTGTTGTTTATCAGCCCGGGATGAGCAAGAACAGATATTCCTCCCAAATTTTTAATCATATCTATAGCTTCTTTGCAGGTTAGTTTGTATCTCTCCACATAAGCCGGACGATCCTTGCCGATATATTCATTAAAGGCTTCTCTTATATTACTGATATAGCCTTTATCAATCATTGCTCTGGCAATATGAGGCCTGCCCATTGCAGCATCATCAGCTATTCCTTTTACCTGCTCAAGAGTAATGTCAATTCCCAAATCGTTAAGCTTGCCTACTATTTTTCCGGCCCTCTCATACCTGGAATTCTGTATTTTTTTGAGGGTATCGGCAAGCCATTGGGAATTGTAATCTATAAAATAACCCAGAACATGTATCTCTTCTTCTTCAAATATAGTGCTAAGCTCAATTCCGGGCACTATTTCCACTCCATACTTTGAGGAGGCCTTCATCGCAGGGCTGATTCCCTTGACGGTGTCATGATCTGTTATTCCTATTGCAGTCAATCTCTTGGCACTTGCCCAGCGTACTACTTTTTCCGGACTCAGGAGTCCGTCGGATGCTGTTGTATGAATATGAAGGTCAGCCTTCAGCATATTGCGCCCTCCGTATAATGATAAAATAATTGCAGGAACTGAAATTATTATATCATAAGTTCTTTAGAATTTATGCAATAAACAAAGGATTTTCCAAAAATGTTCCACAATTATTATACAGGAAAGTATACACTCTCATAAAATAAAAAACAATACCTGCTTGTTCAAAAGCAGGTATTAGGTCTATCTGGGTTCTATAATTAGTTTTAAGGCTGTTCTTTCTTCACCATCTATTTCGATATCGGTGAAAGCCGGAATGCATATCAGATCAATTCCTCCGGGTGCTACAAATCCTCTGGCGATGGCAATTGCTTTAATAGCTTGGTTAAGAGCTCCTGCCCCAATTGTTTGAATCTCCGCGGAGCCTTTTTCCCTCAACACACCCGATAAAGCTCCTGCGACTGAATTTGGGTTCGATTTAGCTGAAACCTTTAATACATCCATTTAAAGCCCCCCCCTGATTTATTGTAAAGTACCAAAATATACTAAATATATCTGATAATTCTACAAATATATCTAAAATCCTCTTTTTTTCTACAATTAAGAATTTTATATGATTCTTTTTATGGATGTAACTTTATTATTATCATCAAGCTGTATGCACACAGCACCGATAGCAACCTCACCCCCTGCAATTTCAAATCTTGCAGGCATACCGGTAATAAACTTTCTTATAACCGTTTCTTTTTCCACTCCTAATATGGAGTCTATGGGACCGGTCATTCCGACATCTGTAATATAGGCAGTTCCGCCGGGCAGTATCCTTTCATCGGAAGTCTGGACGTGAGTATGTGTACCCAGCACGGCATGAACCCTGCCGTCAAGATACCAGCCCATTGCAAGCTTTTCTGAAGTAGCTTCCGCATGGAAGTCTACAATTATGACATCAGCTTCATTCTTCAGTTCATTCAATATTTTATCAGCGGCCTTAAAGGGGCAGTCAATACAATCCATAAATACTCTGCCGCTTAGGTTTATCACAGCAATCCTTTTTCCCGCCTTTTCTGCTATTCTGAATCCCTTTCCGGGGGTACCTTCAGGATAGTTTGCAGGTCTGATAAGCCTTTCCGCGTCTTCTATGAATTCCAAAACTTCTTTTTTCGCCCAGGAATGATTGCCAAGGGTTATAATATCTGCTCCCATACCCAGAAGCTCATCATATGTACTCCTGGTTATGCCCACACCTCCGGCTGAATTCTCTCCGTTTATTATGACAAAATCAATATTATTTTCTTCAACAAGCCTTTTAAGGTTTGTACATAGATAATTCCTTCCCGGCCTGCCTACCACATCACCAATAAATAATATGTTCATCTGCATACCTCCATTGTCTGAATCAACAGCAGTGTGTTTTGTGTTACCCGTTATATAGTATTATTAAAAATGGCGGCTTCATGCATTTGCATGCACTGCCGCGCATTTTCTATTTTGCGTATTCAATTGCCCTGGTTTCCCTGATAACATTAACTTTGATCTGACCAGGGTATTCCAGCTCATCTTCAATTTTCTTGACGATATCCCTGGCGATATACACTATTTCACTGTCACTCACATCCTCCGGCTTAACCATGATTCTGACTTCTCTGCCGGCTTGAATAGCAAAAGATTTTTCGACTCCATCAAATGAATTAGCTATTTCTTCAATTTTTTCCAAACGTTTAATGTATGACTCTAAGGTCTCTCTTCTTGCTCCGGGTCTTGCAGCGGATATGGCATCAGCTGCCTGAACAAGGACTGCTTCAACGGTTGTAGCTTCAATATCTCCGTGATGTGCGGATATAGCGTGGACTATATCAGCGGATTCCTTATATTTCTTAGCAAGGTCAGCACCTATCTGAACGTGGGGGCCTTCGACCTCATGGTCTACGGCTTTTCCTATGTCATGAAGCAGACCCGCCCTTTTTGCCGTTTTTACATCGGCACCAAGCTCTGCAGCCATTGATGCCGCAAGGTGTGCTACTTCTATAGAATGCTTAAGTACATTTTGTCCATAGCTGGTTCTGAATCTCAATCTTCCTAAAAGTTTAATGATTTCCGGATGTAATCCGTGGACTCCGGTATCAAAGGTAGCTTGCTCTCCCTGTTCCTTAATATAATTGTCAACTTCCTTCTTGGCTTTTTCAACCATTTCTTCTATTCTGGCGGGATGTATTCGCCCATCCACTATGAGCTTTTCAAGGGCAACCCTTGCAACTTCCCTTCTAATTGGATCAAAACCGGATAATATAACGGCTTCTGGTGTATCATCGATTATTAAGTCGATGCCTGTAAGTGTTTCCAATGTTCTTATATTTCTGCCTTCGCGTCCTATTATTCTGCCCTTCATTTCATCATTCGGCAGTGGTACAACTGATACTGTAGTTTCAGCGACATGGTCTGCTGAACATTTCTGAATTGCGCTTGCAATGACTTCCTTGGCCTTTCTTTCTGCTTCTTCTTTAGCCTTGGTCTCAATATCCTTGATCATCATTGCAGCTTCATGCCTTATTTGTTTTTCAATGTTGTTTAAAAGCAGTTGTTTTGCATCTTCAGATGATAACCCCGATAATCTTTCAAGTTCTTCCACTTGTTTCTTGTAAAGCTGTTGCACTTCTTCAAAGGATTTTTGAATCTCCTTTTGTTTTTTCGCGATTGCTTCATCTCTTTGCTCGAGGTTCTCAACCTTTTTGTCCAGGCTTTCTTCCCTTTGGAGCAATCTTCTTTCGGCTCTCTGGATTTCATTTCTTCTGTCGCGGATCTCTCTGTCCAATTCTGCCCTAAGTCTATGAATCTCTTCTTTAGCCTCAAGAACTACTTCTTTCTTTTTTGTTTCCGATTGCTTTTCAGCTTCATTGAGTATTTTTAATGCCTGTTCCTCAGCATTTTTTATTTTCGATTCAGCAATATATCTTCTAACTAAATACCCCAAAATAAAGGTAATTAGTGCAATTGCTATATATACTATATATTCGATAATATTTTCACCTCCTCATTATTTTATTTTATCGACTATCGGTAATTGCTTCCATTAATCCTTTTTCACAATCTTCATTTTCAAAATTAACAAATAAGCGCAACTAAACTCCACTCTCAATTGATACACCATATCAGAATAATTCTATTACTTATACAAAATTTTGTCAAGTTATTGTGACAATTCAAACAATTTAAGGATGATATGCAGAATTGCGTGAATTTTGCTGAAGGACTTTAGTCTTCTTCCCGGACAAGCTCTTCTGCCGCCCTTTTGCAGGCATCAATCCCAAAGCCTTTTCTATAAAGGTAGTTAAGAAGCTTTAATTTCTTTTCCCGGCTGCTTCCTTTCAGGCTTGATATCTTTTTCTTTGCGGCACTTAACGCAGATGCGTAATCATCTATCTCAGCCTTGTCAAGCTCCTGCTGAATGATTTCCTTGTCCACTCCTTTAGCTGCGAGTTTCTGGTAAATGCTTCGTCGGCTTGTGCCTGTTACATCCTTTGTGCTTCTGATAAAACTTTCAGCATAGCTTTCATCATTTATATAGCCTATTTCCTTCAAGTACTCCAGAACTTTTTTAATGGCCTTAGGGTCATACCGCCTGTCGCTAAGGCGCTTTTCAATTTCCATTTCTGTTTTTGATGCGCGGGCAAGCATATAAAGGGCAGCTCTAAGAGCGCCCTTATACTGGATTATCTCCAGGGTGTGATTAAATTCAGTTTCATTCAGTTCCATGCCCTCTGACAAGTTCAGTTCCTGCAGAATGTCATCTTCAACGGAACATCTGTATTCTCCGTCAATATATATGTTATACCTCTTTGCATTCTTTTTTTGTTGTTCAATCCCGGTGATTCTCATGGAAACATCCTCATATTACAAATCATCATTTTCTTCGGGATCAAAATCTGCGGCTTTTGCTCTGGATATTCCCAGGTTAAACATTTCCCTGAGCTTCTTATCCAGTTCATTTGCGAGATCAGGATTATCCTTGAGATATTGCTTTGCATTTTCCCTGCCCTGCCCTATTCTTGTATCACCATATGAAAACCATGCGCCGCTTTTCAATATAAGATCGTTGTTGACAGCTGCATCAAGAATACTGCCCTCTTTGGAAATGCCCTGGCCGTACATGATATCGAACTCTGCCTGCTTGAAGGGCGGCGCCACTTTATTCTTGACAACCTTTACCCTTGTCCTGCTTCCGGTCAAATCATTTCCAAGCTTTATGTTCTCAATCTTTCTGACCTCAAGTCTGACCGAAGCATAGAATTTAAGTGCCCTTCCGCCGGGAGTCGTTTCGGGATTCCCAAACATAACACCAACCTTTTCCCTAAGCTGGTTGATGAATATAACGGTTGTCTTGGATTTGCTGATAGCTCCGGCAAGCTTTCTGAGTGCCTGTGACATAAGCCTTGCCTGCAGCCCCACATGAGCATCTCCCATTTCACCGTCTATTTCTGCTTTTGGAACCAGTGCAGCGACAGAGTCAACAACAACTACATCAATTGCTCCGCTGCGAACAAGTGTTTCTGCTATTTCAAGCCCTTGCTCCCCTGTATCCGGCTGAGATACTATCAGATTCTCTATATCCACACCAAGATTCTTCGCATATAACGGATCCAATGCGTGTTCTGCATCTATAAAGGCTGCTTCACCGCCGTTCTTCTGTGCCTCTGCAATTACATGCAGCGCGACGGTAGTTTTTCCTGAGGATTCAGGCCCGAATATCTCAACAATTCTTCCTCTGGGAACTCCGCCTATTCCCAATGCTATGTCAAGCTCAATAGAGCCTGTGGAAACAGCTTCAACATTCATTTTTGTGGCATCGCCAAGCTTCATAATGGAGCCTTTTCCGAATTGCTTTTCAACCTGGCTGAGAGCCAGTTCTATTGCTTTCTTTTTATCGTTCATCGCTGAGCACATTAATTCCTGCACCGTCCTTTCATCACTTATGCCATAAAGGCAAAACGAACAAATGTTCTTATGTTTCTATTATATTATATTGCTAATTATTAGTCAAGAAAATTACATAATTTTACTATTTCACATTGATAAAAGTTCTCTTCTCAGCAAGTCAAGGGCTCTGCTGCTTGAGCCCCATCTTATTTTATTCCTGTTTCCGTTCAGCATGATTTTATGGACATTAACCGAATTGACTGCTGCGATACCTATATAACAAAGCCCTACCGGCTTTTCTGCGCTTCCTCCGTCAGGCCCTGCTATACCTGTAATGGAAAGCCCGATGTCCGAACCGTTGAGGGTTTTTGCACCGACAGCCATTTCTTCCGCCGTCTGCGGGCTCACGGCCCCGTATTTTTTTATGGTATCTTCCTTAACCTTGAGTATGTTTATTTTGGATTCGTTACTGTAGCTGACGACTCCGTAAACAAAACTTGCGGAGGCTCCCGGAATATCTGTCAGGCGGCTTGCAATAAGCCCTCCGGTGCATGACTCTGCCAGTGAAACCGTCAGGTTTTTTTCCTGAAGCAGCTTCAATACCGCCTCTTCCAGTGTTTCTTCATTACAGCCGTAAATATTGTCACCAAGTATTGCTCTTACTTTTTGTTCCATTTCAGCAATAAGGCTGTCTGCTTCCTCCGGTGCGTCTGTTTTTGCAGTAATCCTTAGATGTACTTCCCCATCCTTGGCGTAGGGAGCAATTGTAGGGTTAGCCTGGCTGTCGAATATATCCTTCAGCATATACTCAGCGGTTGACTCTCCAACTCCAATCACCCGAAGTACTTTTGACCTGATTGTTGAGTTTGCTTTGGCCTTGAGATAGGGGAGCACTTTGTTTTCAAACATCGGATATAGCTCCTTCGGCGGGCCCGGCAGCATTATTACTATCTTCCCGTTTTTTTCTATCAGCACTCCCGGAGCAGTGCCGTTGTTGTTTTCGAGTACAACCGCACCCTCAGGAATATATCCCTGCTTAATATTGTTTTCTGTCATGAGCCTTCCGGTTGAGTTGAACATTTTTTTTATTTTCTCTATGCTTTCTTCATCGGGGAGCAGCTTCAGACCCAAAGCCTGTGAAACCCCTTCCTTTGTAAGGTCGTCCACTGTCGGCCCCAAGCCGCCGCTTGTAATAACAAGATCTGATCGTTCAAGGCTTGTCTTGACTGTTTCGGTCAGCCTTTTCAGATTATCTCCCACAACTACATGATAATATACGTCAATACCCAGATCCGCCAGCTTCTGTGACAGATACTGCGCATTGGTGTTGACGATATTCCCCAAAAGCAGCTCTGTACCTACTGCAATAATTTCACCTTTCATGCAAGCACCCCCTTGAAGATATATTATTTCATCCTTGTTATAACCTGCATATTCTTCATAAAATAATCAGATCCCGAGACAACAGTGCTTATAAGTGCGGCATAAACCATTATGGTGTCAACGGGCAGATTAAATAGGCTGAAGGGATAGTTATCCATAAGAAGTATCACTATTGCTATTATTTGAGTTACTGTTTTTATCTTTCCATAGCTGCTGGCAGCAATAACGATATTCTGGGCGGCTGCCAGGGTTCTAAGGCCGGTCACGGCAAACTCCCTGGCAAGTATTATGAAAACAATCCAGGCTTCTATCCTGCCGAGCTGTATAAGTACCAGGAAAGCGCCTGTTACAAGCAGCTTGTCTGCAAGAGGGTCCATGAATTTGCCAAAGTCGGTAATCATATTGTATTTACGGGCAATATATCCGTCCAGCTTGTCGGTAAGTGAAGCTGCAAGAAATACTGCAACGGCAGATGCCATATGGTAAGGAAATTCTACAAAAGCGAATAGTAAAAATACCGGAATCATAAGTATTCTGATAATTGTAATTTTATTTGCAAGATTCATCTATTCTCTCCCCCACCAAGTCATATTCATAAGCCTCTTTTATTATTACACTGCAGAAATCTCCAGGGATAATTTCCTTATCTGATTTAAAATAAACCTTTCCGTCTATTTCAGGTGCATCCATGCAGCTTCGCCCAAAGTACTCATTGTCTGAAACTCCTTCTACAAGCACCTTCAATGTCTGTCCGACAAGTTTACGGTTGTATTCCAGCGAAATATTCTTCTGAAGAAGCATTATTTTTTCGAGCCTTTCCTGCTTTATGGCTTCTTCAACCTGGTTCGGCATATTAAAAGCCGGGGTATCCTCTTCTCTTGAATATGCAAATACTCCCAGCCTGTTGAACTTCGTTTCTAAAACAAAGTCATACAGCTCTTTAAAATCTTCCTCCGTCTCTCCCGGAAATCCCACGATAAGAGTTGTCCTAAGCACGATGCCCGGTATTCTTTTCCTAAGCTTTTCTATCAGATGGAGTATCTTTTCCCGGCTGCTTCTCCTGGCCATCTTCGCAAGTATCCTATTGCTGGCATGCTGTATAGGAATATCAACGTATTTGCAGATTTTATCCTCTCGTGCAATGACTTCTATGAGTTCATCGTTGAATTCATCAGGATAAGAATAAAGAAGCCTTATCCATTCGATGCCCTCGATTTCTGTCAGCTTTCTTAACAGCTCGCTTAACTTCAGGCTATTATACAAATCAACTCCATACCGGGTTATATCCTGGGCTATTACATTTACTTCCTTTATTCCGTTCCTTGAAAGCTCCTTTGCTTCTTCCAGTATGTCTTCCATTTTTCGGCTGCGGTACCTCCCCCTCAAGGCCGGTATAATGCAGTAGCTGCACCTGTTGTCGCAGCCTTCGGCTATCTTAAGGTATGAGGATGCCCCGAAGCCTGAAATCTGCCGGGGAAGCTTATCTATATCAATCAGGTCCTGATGTCCGTACAGGACTACCTTCTCACCCTGAAGTGCTTTCCTTATCACTTCCGGTACGTCCTTATAATCTCCGGTGCCGATTACTGCGTCCAGCTCGGGAAGCTCCTTAATCAGCTCCTCCTTATAGCGTTCTGCAAGGCAGCCTGTTGCAATCAGCACCTTGCATTTGCCCTTTTTCTTGTAACCTGCCATTTCAAGAATTGTATCGATGGATTCCTGTTTTGCACTTTCAATGAAACCGCAGGTGTTTATTATTATTATCTCTGCAATATCGGCATTATCTGTAACTTCATAATCATTATTAAGGATGCTCTTGACCATAACCTCTGAATCAACAAGGTTCTTTGAGCATCCAAGGGATATGATTGCAACTTTAAGACTCAACAAATTCTCTCCTTCCAAAAACTAATCTTCCAGGTCCTCTCTGCTCATAAGAACCTTTCTGGGCTTGCTTCCTTCATAGCCGCCGATTATCCTGCGTTCCTCCATCTGGTCTATCAGCCTTGCCGCCCTGCTGTAGCCTATTTTTAACCTTCTCTGGAGCATGAGTATCGATGCCTGCCCGCTTTCCACAACAATTCTTATTGCATCATTCAATAGCTCATCAACTTCTGCGTCCTCATCAATTTCTACGCTTTGCTCGATTTCTTTAATTATCTTATTGTCAAAGCTTGCGGGTACCTGTTCCTTAATAAAGGCTACAAGCTTTTCTATTTCCTTCTCGGATACAAAGGCACACTGCACCCTGACGGGTTTTGCCGCTCCGACAGGATAGAACAGGGCATCACCTTTTCCCAAAAGCTTTTCTGCTCCGCCCATATCAAGTATTGTTCTTGAATCAATATGTGATGATACTGCAAAGGATATCCTTGATGGGATGTTTGCCTTTATAAGCCCCGTAATTACATCAACAGACGGCCTCTGAGTAGCCACAACCAGGTGTATTCCTGCGGCACGGGCCATCTGCGCCAATCTGCAGATAGAGTCTTCCACTTCACTTGGTGCAACCATCATCAAATCAGCCAGTTCATCTATAACGACAACTATTTGCGGCATTTTGGCCAGATCTTCCTTATTCAGATTGTTATAGCCGTATATATCCCTTACGTTATTTGATGCAAATTTTTTGTAACGCTCGGTCATTTCCATTACAGCCCAGTTCAATGCTCCTGCCGCCTTTTTAGGATCCGTAACCACAGGTATCAAAAGGTGGGGGATGTTCTTGTATACACTGAGTTCCACCACTTTGGGATCTATCAGCAGCAATTTTACTTCATCGGGAGTTGCTTTATACAATATGCTTGCAATAAGAGTGTTTATACACACGCTTTTACCTGAACCGGTAGATCCGGCAATCAGAAGATGCGGCATTTTGGCAAGATCTGCAACAATATTTGCGCCTGCTACATCTTTTCCCAATACGAAGGATATTTTTGATTTTTGCTTTTTGAACTCTTCCGATTCCAGCACTTCCCTCAAAAGTACGCTGGTTATATCCTTATTGGGTACTTCTATTCCAATGGCTGCTTTTCCGGGTATAGGCGCTTCTATCCTTATATCAGGGGATGCAAGGCTGAGAGATATATCATCCGCAAGGCTCAATATCTTGCTTACCTTTACACCCGGGCTTAGCTGCAGTTCATACCTTGTAATCGTCGGGCCGACAGAAACCTGGGCAATGCTGGCGCTGACACCGAAGTTTTTAAGAGTATCCTCAAGTATCTTTACATTGTTCATTACCTCTTTCTTCCCGTTGCCTGACTTATTCTCGGCAGGCAATGCAAGGAGTCCGGTGCCGGGAAGCTTGTAATTCACATATTGGATATTGTTAACAGGTACTATGCTTGGAATGCTTTCCCTGCTTAATTTCTCTTTGCTCCTGGCTTTGTCATCGGTTTCATTCTCTGCTGCGGGCTTGAAATCCTTATCAAAACGTTTTGTAAAGTCAAGAATCTTGATTTTTTTGTCGATGTTCTTTATTCGTTCTTCATCGTCAGCTTCCGGTGGCTCAATGTCATTATGATGCTTTACCGGTATCTTTCGCTGAAGCTCCTTTGTTACTGCGGCTTCTTTGTTTTTGCTCCTTAAATGTGAATACATATCTGACACGAATTGTTTTATGCGCTGAAGGATGCGTAAGAATGATATCTCGGTAAACATCAGTATTGATATGATGTAAAGGGAGGAAACCAACGCTATAGTTCCGATCATTCCAAATAGCCTTACAAAGGCATAGCCGAACAAGGCTCCCACTGCTCCTCCCCCTGCATTGAGAGTGCCCAGGGAAAAATAGTATTTGACAGCATCGAGCCATCTGGCATCCGCATTTTCAACATCAGTATAGTTTGCCAAAAAAAGTACTATAAGTGTGGACAATAAAAATATACAGAAAGAAAAAAACTTAATATTGATGCGGATTTCATTCTTCCTATATACCAAAGCCAGCCCCAGTATGATTATGAGTATCGGAACAATGTAAGCACCAAGACCGAAGGTTCCCAGAAAAAACAACCTGACTTTTTCTCCTACAATTCCTGAATTGCTGCTGAAAAGGCTTATATATATGTATACACTGGCTAATATCAGAGACACTCCAGCTATTTCATAGTTTATATCGCTCTCTTTCCTCTTTCCTGACAAGTTATCACCTCTTAATATAAGTATATTAAACTTAATGATATTATAGCTTTATTATTTGAAAAACTCAAGGACCTGACGTTTCCGGCAGATCCTTGACAGGCAAATTTCCCGGTGTGTTGTATTATTTCGCATTGATATTGAATATATAAGCAGGTTTCAATACTCTCCAATCTTTTGTATTCAGCCAGTCATAATCCCCTTCCCTGCGTGTGCGGTCATTTATGCCCCAGCCCAGCACATTTCCGTTCTGCATTAGGGCAAAGGCATTATGCTCTGTTGCGATGACTTCAGCTGCTCCGTCCAGTATTTTTCTGGGTGCCGGTATATAAGCCGGGTTCAAACTTCCAATACCGCACTGCCCATAGTAATTATCCCCAAGGGTCCATACAGTTCCGTCATTTTTCAAAACCACCAGGAACCTTTCTCCGGGAGATACCATTTTGACATTTTCCATCACTTTGGTTGGTTTTGTATAATTCATTTTCCCGCTGCTGCTGGTAATGTGGGATTCCCATATCCAGAGGCTGTTGTCATTCTTTACGGCACAGCATAGGGAGTTGCTTGCTTTTATCGACTTTACACCATTCAAAACCTTTATAGGTGTTCTTCTGTAAGGAGTAACACCTCCGTCCCCACAATTGCCCTCTCCCCATGTCCAGACGCTTCCGTCGGTCTTAAGGACCATTATAATACCGCCAAGGGTCCAGCCCGTACTTCCGCTTTGTGCTGCGTCAACAACATTGTCCATGGCCTTTACAGGTGCAAGCCTCTCTTTCTCGGGATCATCCAATACTGAAAAAAGAGCGCTTTTTTGTCCCCATATCCAAAGGCTGTTGTCTTTTTTTACTGCGGTTCCGTTTTTTCCGATGTCGGCAGACCTTACGCCGTCAAGGACCTTTGTCGGAGGGTAATCACCATACAAATACCTCTGGCCGTTACCCAGCAAATATTTCTCATTGCCCCCATATATCCACAGGCTGCCGTCGGGCTTCAAAAGGAAATAATTATTCCCTTCGGTATCAAGGCAGAATGCATCCTTGTCTATCAGGCTCCAATTCTTGTCATCAATTCCCTTGAATGCTCCATAACCCCAAAGGCTTTTATCGTTCTTTCTGACGAATATATTTGTATTATAAGGGTCCGTATGTGCCGGCCCGGCCATAAGCATTTTATGTACAGGCTCTTTGAAGTTTATCACACCGCTGTTGTCAATTATTCCGTCGGAATAATCAGTAACTGTAAAGTGATAATTAAACACGCCGTTTTTTGGCGTTACCACCAGAGAAACCCGGGTACCCGTGTTATTGTCTTCTATAGAAATACTAAGGTCATATTCGCTGTATTTACCGGTAAATAAATACGTTCCTCCAAGGTTCAGCTCATTGCTCTCTTCAGCAGTGCTTCTTGAGAATTCCTTGTATAATGAAACCACATCAGCTTTCGGCATTTTGGAATCATAGGTAATGTTAATCGTCTGCTCATTGACATAAGCATAGCTTTTATCATCCACCTTATACAATACGGCATCCTTTGTAAAGGGTATATCCTTCGGCATACATACAGGAAGCTTAAGGCGGCTTTGGTTTGTCTCAATACTGCTCACTGCTGCAGGTTTTGTACTGTTTGTGCCTGCAGGTATTGCAGGCAATTCCCCATGATAATAAAGAGTTATATTTACATTGGTATTGCTGAGTATTTCCATGACCGTCAAATTCAGATCATAATTGGGGAACTTGCATATAAATATTGAATATATATCCCCTTTAGTTTCCTGATAGCTGCTGTCATAAAGCTTTATAAAATTTCTGTATAATGCTGCAACATCAGCCAGTTTCTTATCAGTCTTATAGCTCAGGGAAAAGCTCCTGGCTGCATCATTTCTTTCCCCGGTTATACTAAAGGCGTCATCGGCAAAGGGTATTTCTGCCGGAAAACCTGCCGGAACACTTGCTGCACTAACAAGAGTCACATTTGCAATTGCAAAGGCCGATACTATCAGAGCAAAACATAGTAATAACGAAATTACCCTTTTCATAAGCTTATTTACTCCTTTTCAATTTACTGTGATATACCAAATCTTATATATGGTATTATATCACAATAAATGGGATAAATTAACACGGATAATAAAACAAAATGCTCCTTGCATTGCTGCAGGAAGCAGTTTGTTCCAATATTCTTATTGTCAGTCTGACGCTTTTTTCTCTGCAATAAGGCTCTGCAGCTTTGCAAGTGCCTGATGAAGCCCTCCGATCTCCCTTATAAGGCCGTATCTGACTGCTTCTGCACCCACAAGCACTGTCCCTATATCGTTGGCCAGCTCGCTTGTTGTAAACATCAGCCTCTTAATTGTATCAATGTCTATTTTACTGTGCTCCACTATGAATCTTATAATTCGCTCCTGCATTTTATTAAAATAATCAAAGGTCTGCGGTACGCCTATGACCAAACCGTTCATTCTTATGGGGTGTATTGTCATTGTCGCTGTAGACGCAATGTAAGAATATGTTGCAGAAACAGCCAGAGGCACTCCAATGCTGTGGCCTCCTCCAAGCACAAGAGAAACTGACGGCTTTTTCATGCTTACTATAAGCTCTGACAATGCAAGCCCCGCCTCGACATCTCCTCCTACCGTGTTCAGAATCAATAGCAGCCCTTCAATCTCAGGGTTCTCCTCTACTGCTACAATCTGCGGTATAATATGTTCATATTTGGTTGATTTGTTTTGCGGCGGAAGCACCAAATGCCCTTCTATCTGGCCTATTATAGTAATACAGTGTATATTGCTCCTGAATTGCGGTACTCTGACTTCGCCCAGTTCTTTAATATTTTCATTGGCATTATTATCAGCATCTTTATTCTTATCTGCTTTTTCTGCTGCTACGGTTTCGTCAGACATGAATCCATAAGCATCTGTCAAGGATATCACTCTCCCAGTTATACATTTAACTAATATTTTTACCTTAATAAAATAAAAAATACGACATTGTCGTATTTTTTAAAGGATTCATGGCTATTCCTTCCTTATTGCTTCCAGAGCACTGAGATTCATTGCCCGGCGTGCAGGATAAAACCCCGACACAAGTCCGATGATTGTCGTAAACAGCATTGAGCTGACCGAAAGCCATAAAGGTATTATTGAAGGTTTGCTGCCTCCTCCGGCCGGACCAAAGAAGCCCAACAATGCAAAGCCTGCCGTATTAAGCCCGTAGGATACTCCATAGCTCAGCAGCAACCCGATTATTCCTCCCAAAAGGCCTATCATTGCTGCCTCAAAAAGAAACATCCTTTTTATATCTCCCAGAGAAGAGCCGATCACCTTCATGATACCTATCTCTCTTGTGCGTTCATATATAGACATTACCATGGTATTGGTAATTCCAATGGATGCAACCAGAAGGGACACCGCACCTATTGCACCGAGAACGATTCTTATG
>DAOLPD010000002.1:0-49833 GCA_035417425.1 Bacillota bacterium | reverse complement strand
CTAATTCACTGTCAAAAGGCTCTAAAGTGGTACACTTTTACAATATCATTTATAGCAAAAACGCATATAATGGTATGAGTTGCATTTAGTTTTATAGGAGATGATATAATGCGACAGTTTTTCAATCCATATAATTTACCGGTTAATTTTCCGCCTCAGCACCAAGCGCAACAGCCAGGCATTGAAGCAATTATGGTTCCGCGACCCATCTCCGAACCCCCGGTTCCTCATTTTCCAGGAGGAAAACTATTAAACAAAGTGGTTCTTATAACAGGTGGGGACAGCGGAATTGGCAGGGCTGCTGCTTATGCCCTCGCAAAAGAAGGAGCAGATATAGCCATAGTATATTTAAATGAACATCAGGACGCAGCTGAAACAAAGGCCAGAATAAACCAGTTGGGCAGAAAATGCATAATCATAGCAGCCGATATCGGTTTTGAAGAAAACTGCCTGTTTGTTGTTCAACAGGTTATCAGAAACTTTGGTAAATTGGATGTACTGATAAATAATGCCGGTTTAGTTTTTCCTGCAGATCGGTTCGAAAGCATAACGAGGTACAACTTGGAGAGGACCTTTGCTGTAAATCTATTTTCGTTTTTTTCATTGACTAAGGCGGCTCTGCCATATATGAGACCGGGAAGTTCGATTATCAATACATCTTCAATAGCTTCTTACAGGCCATATGGGATTGCGGTGGATTACGAAACCTCCAAAGGCGCGATTGTTTCTTTTACACGGTCCTTATCCAAAAATTTGCTTCCACGGGGGATTCGTGTAAATTGTGTACTTCCAGGTGAAACTTGGACACCAATCATTCCTGCAGCCTTCAGTCCGGAGGTTGTGGCTACCTGGGGTACGAACACTCCAATGGGAAGAGCAGCTCAACCATATGAAATAGCACCAGGCTTTGTGTTTTTAGCTTCAGATGATTCAATCTACATGACAGGGCAATCGTTGAATATATTTGCTGAATAGAAAACATCCAGAGTATAGGAAAGCCTGTGATGGGGTACGTCACAGGCCTTTTGATTTAGAGAGAATTACAGAGTACAAATCCGGTAAGACCTCAATGGAACCAGCTATTTTAATGGAGCTCCTGAAGATGAATTTAATACTTATACACTGAGAAAAGAATAGAATGTGGTATTTTATTTCTGCATGGCCTTTTTTTTTGATTTGATATGTAGTAATATTAGCTTTGGATTGTTTATATAATCTACATCACATATGCAGTAAGGATTAACTAATGACTACACATATACTCGTATTAAATAAGAAAAGCATTCAATTTGCCATAGCATTTTTAAAAAGGGACCCGGTATTTTCTTTATCCTTTATACTGGCTTTGATTAGCTGTGTCTTTTCCTATCCGAGGTTCGAGTACATAAACTTTGAGGTCTTGGCCTGCTTATTCAATCTGATGATAGTGGTAAAGGCCTTTGAGGAGCTTCGTTTCCTTGATAGGATTGCTGTCGGCATAATAAACAGATGCACAAACAGCCGCAAAGTATCACTGGTAATGATATCATTAAGCTTCTTCGCTTCAATGATCATCACCAACGACATAGCATTGTTGACTCTTGTGCCGCTGACTCTTATCATAAGCAGAAAATCCGGGATGAATGTGCTGCTGACCGTTATATTGCAAACTTTGGCGGCGAATATAGGAAGCAGCTTGACGCCGGTAGGCAACCCGCAGAACCTTTACATATTTTCATATTATAAGCTTACGGCTGCACAGTTTTTTATCCCGGTTGCCATGTTTGCAGTTTTAGGCTTGTTATGGCTGTTTCTTCTGAATTTTAACAACCCGCGGTTTGAATTTGGAATTGCCTTAGATCCGATAAAAGTAAAGGATGGAAAGAAAGAAGCAATTTGGGCAATATTATTCGCTGTCATAATACTTTCCGTATTCAAGATAGTAAACTACCAACTGGTTCTCTTGCTGACAATTGCAGTGACATTAAGCATCAACAAGGAACTTCTGAGAAAAGCGGATTATCTTTTATTGGCTACTTTTGTATGCTTTTTCGTTTTCATAGGAAATATATCAAATATACCTTTCATCGCCGGCTTTATGAGGACAAGCCTTGACAGTGCTGAATATACATTTTTCAGTTCCATTGTCCTAAGTCAGTTTATCAGTAATGTTCCCTGCGCGGTTTTACTGTCACAGTTTACTCCTCATTGGAAGGAGCTGCTACTGGGGGTGAATATAGGGGGGATGGGGACAATTATCGCCTCCCTGGCCAGTGTAATATCATATAAGCTTTTTATAAGAGAGAATCCCGAGAGCAGCGGAAAATATATAGTCAGCTTTAGCTTTTATAATATGCTTAGCTTAGTAATTTTCACAGCAATCAATTATTATCTCATAATCAAAAGCTGAACAGCATGATCTTCAAATGGCGAAAGGCTTTGCAGCTGTCAAAATGTTTAATTCCAAAATACATTCCCTTGGTACAAAACGCTCTTGCCGATATGATCAAGAGATCCATCCCAGCCTTCAGGGGAATATTTTTTCAGTAACAGATAACGGAGGAAATGATATGGAAAACAAAAAATCCCTGCCGCTTGCCGGCATAAATGTTATTGAGCTTGCAACAGTTGTGGCGGCTCCAGCCGTAGGCCGTGTACTGGCAACCTATGGAGCCAATGTCATAAAAATTGAAGCCCCGCCAGACGGCGATCTTATAAGAGGTATGAGCAAAGGCCATCAATTGCCCTCCGAACCGTATAACAGTCCGTTGTTTGATGTATTAAACTCCGGGAAAAAAACTATATCAATCAATTTGAAGAGTGAAAAGGGTAAGGAGGCGCTCCATAAACTTTTGGAGCAGTCGGACATATTTATAACTAATGTACGGATGAAATCCTTAATAAGAATGGGGCTGGGCTATGATGCTCTAAAAGACAAGTACCCCCGTTTGATTTATGGACATTTCTCCGGCTTCGGACTTGAGGGCCCCGACGCCGACCGCCCGGGTTTTGACACGACGGCTTTCTGGCTCAGATCCGGGGCGATTATGGATTGGGTTGTTCCGGGTTCCTTTGTAATTCGTCCCAGCTTCGGCTTCGGAGATCTGGCAACCTCCAGCAGCTTTCTCAGCGGTGTTCTGATGGCACTTTATGCAAGAACCGTGACAAACCGCGGAACCCTGGTTTCTACCTCTCTTTTATCATCGGGAATATGGTGCAATGCGACATCTGTAGTCAATGCTCAGCCCCAGTATGGGAAGAACTATCCGCAGGACAGGTATCATCCTTGGGATCCGTTCTCAGACTTTTATGAATGCAAGGATGGTGAATGGGTTGCGGTCATGGAAAAAAGCTATGCAGCAGACAAGGCGATTTTTGCTGAATTGTTTGACATGCCGGAGCTTATGACAGATCCCAGGCTTGCTGACTTGGTTACCATGCGTGAAACCGATGCAGTTGCGGAGGTAGTCGCTAAAGTAGAAAAAATCATGCTGACCAGGACTGCAGAGGAATGGTGTGAAATATTCGATGCCAATGATATCCCAAACGAGAAGGTGAGACATTTCAAAGAGGTATACCTGGATCAGCAGGCTTGGGTTAACGGGTGCTTTGAGAAAGTTTCATACCCGGACGGAGCAGAAACAGCATTGCCGATGCCGCCCATTCTATTCTCGGATTTCGGGCGAAAGGGATACGAAACAAAGGGCTGTGTAGGAGAGGATACGGAAGAGATACTCCGCTCATTGGGATATAGTGATAAAGAAATTGCAGACATGCGGTCAAAGAAGGAAATACTCTGATGAAAACGGATAATGATTTCAATGAACAAGGAAGCATATGAAAGAGGACTTTCTATCGGGAGGTCGGCAATAAGATAAAATCAAACCGTTGGACACATGCGGGCTTAAGTGTTATCGTCCTTATGTTTGCAGGGATGATTTGTGCGTGGAGTGTACTTACGGAATCTCTAATCAGATGAAAAATATGAATAAGAAAGCCTGAGAGATAATTACTGTATCTCCCAGGCTTTTATCCTTCCGTGGCACAGCAATGCTGTTAATTTTTATTTTGCAGCTTCATTTACATTATCTTTATTTATAACTGAAACGCCTGTATCAACGTTCTTTTGAGAGATTGTGCCGCCGTCCAGGGCGATCTTAGCTGATTTCATGCCTTCATATCCCATGACATAAGGATTCTGAGCCATTGCGCATAGCAGATTGCCGTTCTTTATGTGTTGAAGGACTGCATCGGATTTATCGAAGCCAACGCCTACAACCTTACCGCCTGCTTCAGCTATTGCATTGCCAACGCCTACAGTACCGCCTTCGTTAGTTCCGAAAATACCAACGCAGCCTTCTGTAATGTAGTTTGTAGCAATTTGTTGTGACTTGTCAACCTGACCTTCGCCGTATTGAGTTTCCAGAATCTCAAAGCCTGTGCCTTCAAATACGGAGCGGAAGCCATTTTCACGATGAACAGTTGAGGTTGTTGCAGCGTTTACGTTTACAATGCCTATTTTACCGCTGGTAATACCCCTTGCCTTTAATTCATTAAGCATTTCTTCGCCGGCTGTTTTGCCTGCTGCTGTGTTGTCTGTTGCCAAAGTTTGAAGAGCATCAAAGTTAGCTGGTGAGTCAACATAAATGATCTTTACGCCCTGGCTTGTAATTTCTTTCAGTGTTGCAACCTGTGTGTCAGGCCCATTTGAAGCAAGAAGTATCAGATCAGCACCGTCAGCTGCTGCATTGTTAATACATTCGATTTGAGCTGCATCGTCCTTGCCGCTTGTTGGTGCGTTCCAAATGTACTCTATGTTGCCAATCTCCTCAGCAGCATCCTTACAGCCTTTATCCACCGATACCCAGTGTTGATCCATGAGGTCCATAGTGATGAGGTAAACCTTGTAGCTCTTTGTTCCGCTCTCACCTGCTGGAGCGGCTGTCTGTGCATTGCCACCGCTGCTGCATGCAGTCATCAGCAGTGCTGTTACCAATACCAGACAGAGAATAATCGGAGCAAGTTTCGATTTTTTCATAAATCCTCCTACCTCCATGATTTATTTTATTTTAAGGCTGACGCCCAAAAATCGTGTTATTGACTTTTTGCCCTTGCCACTGCGGACAATAACATCGGCAAGTACAGAGACAATAACTATAATTCCTATGACAATATTACGAAGGGCAACGGGAGCTCCTACGAACTGAAGCCCATTTTGCATAACTCCCCATACGCAGGCGCCGACAATGGTTCCGAGCAAAATTCCCTGTCCGCCCAGTGTACTTACACCTCCGATAACTGATGCTGCAACTGCATAGAGCTCATATGAATTACCGGCATCCATAGTTCCGAGTCCGCCGGTTGCACACGTTATCAGCCCTGTCATACCTGCGCAGAATGCACTTACAATGTATGCGATTGTCGTGGTTACAGCTGTGTTGACGCCCGAAAGCTTTGCTGCTTCAATATTGCTGCCGATTGCATATATATGACGGCCTACTTTAGTCTGGCTCAGAATAAAGTTGAATACTATCCAAAGCACCAGTGCAACCCATACTGTGTTATACAACGATAGCGTTTTTCCATAATAAAAAAAGTTTCTGAAGCCATTTGCACTTTCACCGATTGCATCGGTATTCATATTATTGTTCACAAGCTGAGCTATACCTCGGGCCACTGTCATTGTTCCAAGGGTGGCGATAAAAGGCGGCAGCTTGAAGCCTGAGACCAGTCCGCCGTTGATGAAGCCTACCATAATGCAGGCAATCATCGTAATAAGTGATGCAACCCAGGGATTAACTCCTTTGGTCATAAGGGTCGCAGATATCATGCAGCTCATACCCAGTACTGAACCGATAGAAAGGTCGATGTTGCCGGTTATTAAGACATAGGACTGACCGATACCAACAATTATGAATGGCGCAATCTGGCGAAGCAGATTTGCTATATTTCTACCGGAGTAAAAGTTTGGGTTAAGAGCTCCGAATATTACACATAGTACAAGCAAACCTGCTGAAACTGTGACGACCTGCCCCATTCCGCGAATTGATAAAACCTGATGTAATACATTCTTTCTTTTGCTTTCCATTTGCACTACTCCCATTTCATAATTAACTTACAAATTAACTTACAAAACAAATCGCACTAAAGCTTGTAATTACGCCAGCTTTGTTTCAAACCTTGTTGCAAGCTCGAGAATCTTATCCTGAGTAGCCTCTGAAGCCGACATCTCTCCGGTAATCCTGCCGTCGCACATGACTATTATTCGGTCGCTAATTCCAAGTATTTCAGGCAGCTCAGAGGAGATAAACAGCACCCCGATTCCCTGCCGCTTAAGCTGATTCATAATGTTATAGATTTCTACCTTGGCAGCTACATCAATTCCTCTTGTGGGTTCGTCGAAGATTATTATCTTTGAATTATTGGCAAGCCATTTTCCCACTACAACCTTTTGCTGATTGCCGCCGGAAAGGCTGTCTGCATTTGCGTCTGCGCTTGCAAGCTTTATTTTCAGGCTATCGACTGCTGTCTGTGCCATGATGTTCTCTTGCTTTTTATTTATATATCCCAAAAACATGATAAGTCTATTGAGATTAGGCAGCGATATATTGTTCTTTATGCTAAGCTTTGTGCAAAGCCCGTACTTCTTTCGATCCTCCGGGACAACCACAATGCCTTCGCGTATAGCATCCGCAGGGCTGTTGATGGTTACCTTTCTGCCATGGAGCCAGATTTCACCGGAGTCCTTAGGGTCTGCACCGAAGATGGCTCTCGAGGTCTCTGTGCGGCCGGCGCCCATCAGGCCTGCGATACCGACGATTTCACCCTCATAGAGCTCAAGGTTAATATTCCGGACCATACGTCCTGCATTGAGGTTTTTTACTTCAAATATCTTCTTTCTGACGTTGCATTCAATTCTTGGGTATTTTTCCTTAATATCGCGTCCCACCATAAGGGAAATGATCTCTCTCATGTCGGTATCCTTGAAGTCCATTGTCTTTATGAACTGTCCATCCCGAAGGATAGTCACTCTGTCAACGATGTAACGGAGTTCTTCAAGCCGGTGTGATATATATACTATTCCCCGGCCTTCATCACGAAGCTTGCGTATGATCTTAAAAAGCTCTTCTATTTCTTTGGCTGTAAGTGCAGAGGTAGGTTCATCCATAATGAGTATCTTTGCATTGGTAGACAGTGCTTTTGCAATTTCAACCATTTGCTGCTTTGAAACAGGCAGAGTGCCGACTATTGTCTCAGGATCAATGTCAAGGCTTAAACTATCCAGAATCTTTTTTGCCTCGGCGTTCATTTCATTCTGAGCGAGAATACCGTTTCTGACAATTTCCCTACCAAGAAAGATATTTTCAGCTACGGACAGGTGGCTGCACATGTTGAGCTCTTGATGAATAATGGCTATGCCTAAATCCTGCGCTTTCTTGGGGGTCAGGCCCTCAACAATCTCGCCAAACACCTTGATGAGTCCGGAGTCTTTCGTATAAACACCACTTAAGACCTTCATCAAGGTTGACTTACCGGCTCCGTTTTCCCCAAGCAGCGCAAGGACTTCCCCGGCTTTCAGATTAAATGATACATTGTCCAATGCTTTTACTCCGGGAAAAATTTTGGTGACTTTAAATAATTCAACAATATAATCTGCCATCATCGTTCCCCTTCTATATATCCATTTTAGCTGTATTTTAGCTTTCAGATTCAAAGGAAACCGCGTTGCTCAAGTCTTCCAGGTAGTTTTCTATCATTAAGTTTGACCCGAGCAGGGCTTGGCTGTTGCGGCTTATCTGGGAGCGCAGCACCTTGACCGTACGTGAAAGCCTCGTGAATATCCGGTTGTTTATTTCTTCCTCAATCATTGAAATAAGCAGCTCCGGATTGTATGCAACTTGTCCGGTGAGCACTACAGCTTGAATATCCAGTATGTTTATTGCAGTTACAGCCATGGTTGCAATATATTCTGCTTCTCTCTTCAGAATCTTCAGTGCAGTGGGAACACCTGAGTATGCGAATTCCACAATGGTCTTCCAGTTTATCAGGCTTTCATCCAGTGCTTTTGCCTGTGCAACAATATTGGGGATTGAAGAATAAAGCTCTGCACAGCCATAATTTCCGCACTGGCATTTGGGGCCGTTCATATCAATGGTCACATGCCCAAGCTCATTGCCATGGCCCATAACGCCTTTGTTCAGTTTGCCGTTGAGTATAAGGCCGCTGCCCACACCTTCGTTGATGTCGAGAAGGAGGAAGCTGTCATATTTAGCTTTTGTTCCATAGCGCAGCTCCACTAGGGCGCAGGCATTGGCATCGTTTTCTATGATTACCTTACAGTTAAACCTTTCTTTTAAAATTTCGACTATAGGTGTATTATGAAGAAACTCAAAGTTTGGTGGGTTTAATATCGTTCCGGTCTGCAAATCAAAAGGTCCGGGAGATGATATCCCGATTCCGAGAAATTCACCGGAAGGCCTAAGATGTTTAATAAAATTCTCAATGATATCTTCTGCTCTGACAAGTAAAGCCTCTTTATCCTCTGTGGCATATGTATATAAATTGATTTCGCTTACTGCCAGCAGATTCCCGCAAAAGTCTGTAAGCCCTACAGTGATTTTTTTACGTTGAAGGCTTATTCCTACGCTGTAAAAAGCATCCTTATTCCAGTGAAGCTCAGTTGATGAGCGGCCCCTGGTCTTGGTGTTGATCACGTCGCCCTCAACCAATATATTCCTTTGAAGAAGTGAATCTACTATTACGCTTATTGCTGCTCTTGTCAGGCCAATGCGTCGTGCTAGCTCCGAGCGGGAAGCCGGGGCAACCCATATTTCATCGAGTATTCTTCTGTAGTTCTTGCTCTTCATTCTTGCTGCATTCAAAGCTGTTTTTTTTATCATTAGCTACAACCGCCTATCACTTTATTAGAAAATTTTGTATTTTACGAACTCAGTATATATCATACTTTTGAATTTGTCAAATCATTTGACAAAAAAAATTCTGCATGATATATTTAGCTTAAATATGAAAGGCGGTGTATCTCTATCAAAGTCAAAATTTTCAACAAGGGCTTTAATTTTTCACAGGACGGGCCGGGAAACAGGCTTGTTTATCACCTCAACGGCTGTAACATGACATGCCCCTGGTGCTCCAATCCCGAGGGGATGTCTCCCTACGGTACGGAAATGATCGACAGCCGCGGCACCGCCAGAATAAGCTTCAAGCCTGTAGACTGTGATGAATTGATTGCAGAGGTGTTATCCTCTCGCCCCATTATGATCGATGGAGGGGGCGTGACATACAGCGGCGGCGAGCCTACCCTGCAATTTGAAGCACTGCTGTACATGCTGAAACGGTTGAAGGAAGAAAACATCCATACCGCCATAGAAACAAATGTGACTCATCCCCGTCTCCCCGAGCTGCTGCCATACCTTGATTTATTGATTGCAGATCTCAAGCACTGTGATCCCAAAATACATAAGAAATATACAGGCATATCGAATGAAGCCGTGATTGAGAACTTAATGCTGGCTTCCCAGGAGAAGCTTGAAATATGGATACGCACTCCTCTGATAAAAGGCTTTAATGCAGATATACGATTTATCCAAGGCTTTATTAATATTTACAGCCGGTTTAATCTGCACAATGTAAGCTTTGAGCTGCTCCCATATCATGAGTTAGGAAAGATAAAATGGGAGCAATGCGGGAAGCAATACACCATAGACGACGGTTTTGTCAGTTACGAAATCCTTAATGCATATGAAAAAGCCTATTTGGAGGCCGGTCTTAAAGTTATCCATACTTAATATCTATTTTAGGGGGAAGCTTTATGAATATAAACCATATCTATACCGAGAAAGCTCTTGAAACTGCTGCAAAAGCACTTTTTGCCGAGGAACGTAGGATAAAGCGTTTGGATGGCTGGTTTCTGGTCAATGAAATAACCCAAGAGGTATTTGAACAATATCCTGATAAGTCTGAGGTAGAGAAGAGGGCTCTTGCTCAGCTGGAAGTCGCAAGGCGCCTTCCTTTGTTCATCAGCAAGAACGCCGTTTTTGCAGGAACTCAGCGTGATGCCTTTGCGAAAAGCTATGCGCTTATCAATCCTAACTTCAAGGTCAGCACCTTTAACGGTTATTGCGATCCTACAGCGGTTTATGATGACATTGAGCCAAATGAGGAATTTACTGCAGAACGCATTGAGAAGGTACGAAACGCTACGAAAAACAGCACCTATGTGCGGCACCTGTCAAAGGTTTATGAGGAGGCAGAGGCTGATACCTGTGAGGTTGCCTATTTTATAGAGCAGGTAACGGGGCACGTGATTCCTGATTTTAGATATGCTCTTCAAAATGGCTTGGAGGCACTTATTGAACAACTTGAAAGAAAAATGACATACGAAACGGCAGAACGGAGACGTAATCAATACAATGGGATGAAAATGTCTCTTGAAGCCGCGCTTATTTTGGCTGAAAGATATCAAAAGCTTGCACTGGAACTTGCAGGCAATGGTTCGGAAGATGAAAAAAGACGCTTTACCTTAATGGCAGACACCCTTGCCAAGGTGCCCCGCAAGGGAGCGTCTACACTATATGAGGCTGTACAATCCTTTATTATTTTATGGCAGGCCATGTGCCTGGAGCAGGCACCAAATCCCTTTGCATTCTCGGTAGGCAATGCCGACAGGATATTCGAGCCTTACCGCGCAAAGGAAGGTTTGTCGCGGGAACTTGCCGCGGGACTGTTTATGCACTTTCTTGTATTCTTCAATGTTGGAGACCGGAGCTGGGCTATTTCACAAAATATCCTCATAGGAGGCCGGGATGTGGAGGGCAATGACCTTAGCAACTTGTGCTCCTATGCGCTTCTGGATGCATATTATTCCATGAATCTCCCCCAGCCTATATTATCAGTCAAGCTGCATGAGAATACACCTGATGAAATGTACGGCGAACTGGGCAGATTCTTATTCAGCCCCGGATGCCTTACACCCTCTTTCTTCAATGATGATGCTCTCTTTAAGGTATTGGAAGATCGCGGGGTGGAGCGTGATGATCTTGCAGACTATTCAGTCGCAGGCTGTCAGGAGCCGCTTATTATGGGCAAGGACAATGGAAACACGACTAACAGCTGGCTAAATCTCGGAAAGATACTTGAGCTTACTCTTAACTCAGGAAAAAGTGCAATTTCGGGCAAGCAGATATGCAGCTGCGATACATCCTGTGAAACAAATGAGCAGGCTGCTGCACTGCTTAGCAATATTCGGGAGCTGTACTACAAAAATGTTGATTATTTCATGCACCGTATGGCCAAAGCGGCAAATGGCGCTTGTGAGGCCTTGTCCCATCTGCCTGTGCCTTTCCTGTCGGTTTTTATGGGTGGGCTGCAAAGCGGTATTGATATGCGTGATGTGAATGAGCAGGGTACGAAATATAACGGCAGCGGATGCTTGATTCATGGACTTTCGGTGGTTGCCGATTCTTTCATTGCAATAGATAAATTGCTTGAGGAGCGCCCTCAGGACGCTTTGAGGCTGTTAAATGCCCTGAAGTCCGACTTTTCAGAGGATGAGGAGCTTCGACAGTACCTTTTGGACTGTGATAAATTCGGCAACAACTTGCCTTCGGTAGATCAGGAAGCCGTAAATATAGCTTCCTGCATTGCAGAAAAGGTAGCTTCATTGAAGAACTATTTAGGCAATCCATTTAGGCCTGATTTTTCAACACCCAGCACTCATTTGCTTTATGGCTATTGGGTTGGGGCCACCCCTGACGGGCGTCATGCAAGGGAGCAGCTGAATTATGGCGTAGATCCGCTGTTCGGAAGCGCTGAGAACGGACTTGGCTTCCGTGTGCTTTCAGCAAGAAAGCTGCCCTATGACAAGTTTTATGGAGGATATGCTTCCCACCTCGGCCTTGATCCCAAATATTTCAGGGGAGCAACCTATGAAGAGAAAGGGCTTGAATTTAAGAATAAGATATTGCGTCCTCTATTCTTTTCCCAGGAACGAGGAACTGCTGCACCCTTTTACTTGTATGTGAATGTTGCTACACCTGAAATCCTGCGCAAAGTTTTACAGGAACCCAAGAAATATGCACCAAGCGGAGTCTACATCATGAGAATTCACGGTACTTTTGTTAACTTCCTTGATCTTTCACCGGAGATACAGCAGGATATTATTAAGCGGCTGGATTTAAAATCTACAGTTTGTTGAGGTAAATATATGAATTATCTTGGAATAGACATTGGAACAACAACAATTTGCGCGGTCTGCATCAACGAAGAGGGACAACTGCTTCAAAGCAAGACAATGCCCAATACCAGCCATAGCGGAAAAAGCTTTGAGTCACTGCAGTCGCCTAAAAGTATTCTTGACAGCTGCAGGAAGCTGATAGCTGAAATGATTGAGCAGTATAGGGACATTGAGGCTATTGGGATTTCCAATCAGATGCATGGTATTTTGTATGTTGACGAAAAGGGAGCTGCGGTTTCGCCCCTGTATTCATGGCAGGACGAGCGAGGAAATGAAAGCATTGACGGTGGTGAAACCTACTGCATGCGTTTGACCCGATTGACAGGATATCCCATGGCTACAGGCTTCGGCCTTTCAACTCACTATTATAATGTGGTTAATTCATGCATACCTGCCGGTGCAGCGAAGCTTTGCACCATAGGAGATTACGTCGCAATGCAGCTTTGCGGCATGGCTGTCCCCAAGATGCATCCGAGCAATGCGGCATCTCTTGGTATTTTTGACTTAGGGAACATGCGATTTGATGTGGAAGCCTTAAGAAAATCTGGTATGGACCCATGCATTCTGCCCGATGTAACAAAAGGTGAAGAATTGATAGGGAAGACAAAAGATAATATTCTGGTATGTACGGCCATTGGCGACAATCAGGCATCTGTTTTCGGTTCTCTGGGTGAAAATAGCATCATACAAATTAATATTGGGACATCAAGCCAGATATCTCTTGTAATAGATGCTGCCACCGCATCCGAGCATATGGAGTGCCGTCCATATCTTTTTAATAAATACCTGCTTGTAGGAGCGCCATTATGCGGTGGATTTTCCTATAACATTTTGAAAAGCTTTTTTGAGGAAACGGCAAAAATGATGGGCGTTAAAGAAACGGGTAATCTATATGAAATAATGAACAAAGCCGGGCTTGAGGGATATGACAAGGCAGGAGAAGGGCTAATGGTGGACACCCGTTTTCGCGGAACACGGGCTGAGCCCCATATCCGCGGGAGTATAACGGGCATTTCTCCCGGCAATTTTACGCCGCAGAATTTAATTGTTGCATTGCTGCGGGGAATATGTGAAGAACTCTATTCTTATTTTGTTTCCATCCCTGAAATTGCTGCAAATCAGAGCCCTATATATGCCGGCGGAAACGGAATAAGGCTAAACCCCTTGCTGGCAAAGCTTCTGGAAGATACCTTCAAAAGGCGAGTCATTATTCCTGAAAACAAAGAGGAAGCCTCTGTAGGAGCGGCAAAAGCAGCGATGCTGACAATAAAGAAAAATAAGAAATAAATTCAAAAGGGGTAATATGTATGAAGAGATCAGAAATCAACAAGGCGATAAAAGAAATGGAGGCCTTAGCTAATGAGCACAGATTCGCTCTGCCTCCATTCTGCCATTGGACACCTGAAGAATGGAAGAACAAGGGCCATGAATATGACGAAATCCGTGACAATATGCTGGGCTGGGATGTAACAGACTACGGCGAGGGCAGATTTGACGAGCTGGGTTTTACACTTATAACTATTCGAAACGGCAACGTCAAAATGAGCGACAAGTATAAGAAGCCTTATGCGGAGAAGCTGCTTATGCTAAAGGAAAACCAGTATTCTCCAATGCACTTCCACTGGGGAAAAATGGAGGATATTATAAATAGAGGCGGAGGCAATGTATTTATCCGCGTCTACAATTCCACACCCTCAGGAAAGTTCTCAAACACTGATGTAAAAATATTCTCTGACGGACGTGAATATTATGTCCCTGCAGGCACTCAGATACGCCTCACCCCCGGTGAGAGCATAAGTATTTTCCCTTATATGTATCATGATTTCATGGTAGAGGAAGGTACCGGCCCCGTGCTTTTGGGCGAAGTATCCACGTGCAATGACGATAAGAACGACAACCGCTTCTATGAAGACCTTGGACGTTTTCCGACCCTGGAGGAGGACGAGGAGCCTTATCGCCTGTTATGCACTGAATATCCAAAGGCAAAATAATGGATAAGATATTTACTATAGCAAACAGACATATTACGGTAACTGCTTCGCGGCTTGGTGCTGAGCTTCAAGAAATAAAGGGCGCAGATGGGACGATGTTTTTATGGCAGGGGGATCCGACGATTTGGAAGGGTCGTTCACCAAATCTCTTTCCATATATTGCACGGTTGACAGAGGGCAGATATACTTATAAAGGCAGGAGCTATAAACTTCCTATTCATGGCTTCGCACCAACCTCGGAGTTTAAAATAACATATTTGGATAAAGCTAAAATGATCTTTTCTTTGAGCTCAAGCGGTGAGACATTGAAAATCTATCCCTTTGAATTTTTGTTTGAGGTCATTTATGAAATAGATGAAAATACTCTGGCTTTGACTTATGTGGTAAAGAACTTGACTCAGGACACAATGTATTTTGGGGTTGGGGCTCATCCCGGCTTTAATATTCCCCTTGAACCCTCAGAGTGTTTTGAGGATTATTATCTCGATTTTGGGGAGCCTTGCTCAATCGTGCGCATCGGGTTCTCGGAGGACTGCTTTTTAAATGGAGAGGATAAGCCTTTTTATCTAGAATATAAGCAAAGACTTGCATTGTCACACAACCTTTTTGACAATGATGCCATAGTCCTTAAAGACATGCCGAAGTCTGTGGCCTTAAAGTCAAAGAATGGGAACCGCTCTATATCCGTATACTATCCTGATATGAAATATCTGGGCTTGTGGCATACACCCCGTAGAGAAGCAAATTTCGTATGCATTGAGCCATGGTCCTCCCTGCCGTCACGTAAAGGGGTTGTTGAGGATTTGGAGCATCAGAAGGACCTGATATCGCTTCCATCGGGAGGAAGCTACAGAAATACAATCACTCTTACATTT
This sequence comes from Bacillota bacterium, assembly GCA_035417425.1. GTDB lineage: Bacteria > Bacillota > Clostridia > Lutisporales > Lutisporaceae > BRH-c25. The sequence continues at coordinate 34,735 of DAOLPD010000002.1, read as the reverse complement.
ATATAGTTCACTTGTGCTCTGTGTTGGGCATTGAACAATGGAGGAAGTATTATGTTTGATTTGGTTGCTTTGGGAGAATTGCTGATTGATTTTACAGAAAGCGGTATATCCGCAAACAATCAAAGGTTATTTGAACAAAATCCCGGCGGTGCAGTTGCAAATGTTGCTTGTGCAGCTTCACGCATGGGAGTCAGAACATCGTTCATCGGCAAGGTAGGAAACGACATGCACGGCGCTTTTTTAGCTTCCACCTTGCAGAGCATCGGTGTCAACACCGATAATCTGGTTTTCTCTGATGAGGTGTTCACAACCTTAGCCTTTGTCGCACTTTCCCAAAAGGGGGAGAGGACTTTTGCCTTTGCACGCAAGCCTGGTGCCGACACCTGCCTTAAGGCTGAGGAAATCAGCCATGAGCTGCTTTCAAGCTGCAGGATATTGCACGTGGGTTCGCTATCCATGACGGATGAGCCTGCCCGCGGAGCAACTTTGTATGCTGTGAAGACAGCTAAGGGTAAAGGCGCAATTATTTCCTACGATCCAAATTATAGGGCAATGCTCTGGCGAAGCAAAAGTGAAGCAATTCTTCATATGAGGTCTCTGCTGCCTTATGCCGATTATGTAAAAATGTCCGATGAAGAGACAGCTTTGCTGACAGATTTTCATGATCCCAAGCAAGCTCTTGAATACCTCCTGAATAATGGTGCCAGGGTAGCTGTTGTGACTCTTGGCGATAAAGGGGCGATGCTTGGATTTAACAGCAGGTATGTTGGGATTCCGGCATTTACGATGCCTAAGATTATTGATACCACGGGAGCCGGAGATGCTTTTTGGGGGGCGTTCTTAAGCCGGATTCTAAAAGGTGCTTCGCTAAATGATCTTAATTTTGACACCCTTACAGAATATGTACGTTTTGCAAATGCAGCTGCGGCTCTGTGCGTCACGAAGCGCGGCGCTATACCGGCAATGCCTGCGGAGGAAGAAGTTTGGAGGCTTATTGAAAGTAGAATTAAAGCACTGCATTTTATTTAATGCAGTGCTTTTGAATATATTTGATTTGCTCAGACAGTTAAACTATAATGATGTCCTTGGTAACATTATTGAGTATTTCTGCCTTGCCGTTTTCTACAAGAACTATGTTCTCAACCCTCATGCCGAATTTGCCGGAAATATATATTCCGGGCTCTACGCTGAAGCACATTCCGTTTTCAAGGATCTGCTTATTGCCGGTTCTTATGTACGGGCCTTCATGGACAGCAATACCTATACCATGTCCTGTCCTGTTGAGGAAGTAATCCCCGTAGCCTGCTGCTTTAATTACATTACGGGCAGCCATATCCACTGCTTCAGCAGGGATACCTTCTCTGACGGCCATTTCACCTGCAGTTGTTGCTTTTACACAGATATCGAATATCTTTCTTTGTTCTTCCGTGGGTTCACCTACGAAAACTGTTCTCGAGATATCGGAGCAATAGCCTTTATACCTGCAGCCGGTATCGATTATTATTATATCCTGTTCCTGTATGACTCTGCTATCCCCATTGTAATGAGGCTTCGAGGTATTGGGTCCTGATGCAACAATGGGGTGGAAGGACATACTTACACCTTTTTCTGTATAGAGCTCTTCCAGTTTTTTTACAATATCTCTTTCTGTCAAGCCCGGCTTTATGAACTTAATTGTTTCTTCAACCACTTCATCGGCAATCTTTGCTGCTTTTCTCATACAATCCTTTTCTTCTTCAGTTTTTCGGATTCTGACATCTTCCAGTATATTGTTTCCATTTATGAATTTTATGTCTAAGAAGTTTCCTATGTCCAGCATATTTATAGCTACGATTCCGTCATTTACCGCAATGGTTTTTCCTGAAAGGCCGTATTTTCTGTCGGCTTTCTCGATTGCGGACAGGAAGCCGTCTGTATCGCTCCATACAAATATGTCTTCCTTTTCTCCTAAGAGTTCCCGGGTTTCTTCATAGTATATTTCCGGGGATATGTAAAAATGCCTCTTATCTTTTAGGATGAACAGCGCTTTGAACCTTTCATCCGGATGAGGATTGATTCCCGTCAAATATTCAAGTCCGGAGGAAGGGCCAATCATATGAATATCCGCATTAATACCTGACATAAGTCCCACAATTTTTTCTAATTGTTTATCTAATTGCATGATTTCAACCCCTTAAAATTTTTTTACATTGCCCTGATTTCATTATAGTACTCTTCATAGCCGAATTACAATATTCTGCATAATATTTTGGAACACTTGCAACGGGTTGTTCTTTTGCTGATACTAAGATAATATGTTACCAGGAGGATTTTTTTGAGGAAACCATGGAAGGAAGATTGAATCTGTGAGAGGTGATTAAAATGTCCATATGGAATCCGTGGCGTGGGTGTCACCGACACAGCGAGGGCTGCCGCTCATAAACGAAAGAATAATGAAAGCAGGTGCATAGAATGGTTCATGAATTTGAATCTCACACTCCCAGTCTGGATGCCAGGTCTTTTGTTGCGGAAGGTGTTCAGCTTATCGGCAGAGTAGTGATGAAGGAGTATAGCAGTATTTGGTTTAATTCGGTAGCAAGAGGCGATGTCAACGCTATCGAGATTGGCCGCTGCAGCAACATCCAGGATAATTGTGTTATTCATGGTACAGATGATTGTGCTTCAATCATCGGCGATTATGTTACCGTTGGCCATGGCTGTATTATTCATGGAGCAACCATAGAGGAGCATTGCCTTCTGGGAATGAATTCAGTTATTCTTGCAGGAAGCGTCATTGGTAAGGGAAGTATAATTGCAGCCGGAAGTGTTATTCTGGAAAACCAGATTATACCGCCGCATTCGCTTGTGGTGGGGGTACCTGGCAAGGTTATTAAACAAATACCCGGATCATTGGAGCGGATTCATGCTCAGGCTGTAAAATACAAAACCTTGTGGACCGAGCGTTATGGACTTTTGCCCAATGCAGGGGGAGAGAGGTACAACGGTGAAAAGATTGTATAATTTGCTTAGTTGCCGGGTACAGAATAATAGAATTTGAGTGATGAATCAATTTATATAAGTTCTTAAGTTCTGTACCTGTCACATAATTAGGAGGTAATGGGATTGTCAGAGCCAAAAGCTTCAGCAAAAAAGGTGACTCTTTGGACGAGGCAGGATATAAGGAGCCTGGAGGATTTGAAAAAAGAGGGTGTCATTCGTATCAAAAGGAAGCACCTGGCAGAAAAATTCGACCTGATTGCGGATTATATCATCAATTTATACAATTGGTTTGTTAATGCTGCAGATAAGATGGTCCCCAAGCCGGAGGGAGTGGAGTTCCCAATATGGTGTTCCATTAGCGAGGAATATATGCTGAGGCCTACGGACACTGAGATAGTATATGTCCTGGAGGTGGATGAATCGGAAATAATATATTTTGACGGCTGTAAATGGGATTATGTACTCAACCATCATTATGTGCCGAAGGACGAGAAGGATTTGGAAGAGTATGAAAAGGATATATCCAGTAAAGGCTTCCGGGATTCATATTCGTTCCTTGATGAGAATACTTCACACTTTTATCCGGAGGAGAGAAAAAGGGTAATTGACAGCTGGATAAGAGTATTTGAGACAGATCAATGGGATCCTTTCAGAATACAGGCGAACATATGGGAGATAAGGCCTGAAATGATAAAGGGCATACTTAAAAAGATGTAACAATGGACGTCATGCCATCCCGCTGATTAAATGGTATAATAACTGTAAGTGAATTGAATTTAGGGGGAAAAAATGTGAGTACTGCTCCTTTATCAAAGGAAAGGTCTAAAGCAATGCTGATGCTTGCAGCTACTGCAGCAATGTGGAGTATCGGAGGGCTGCTTATCAAAATGGTGGATGCCAGCCCTTTGTCTATTGCAGGAGCAAGGGCCGCTATCACATCAATAGTTCTGCTTATATATCTCAAAAAACCTAAATTTAACTGGTCTCTTCCTCAGGTAGGAGCGGCGATTTCCAGTTCGGCTACGGCAATACTCTTTATTACTGCAACAAAGACGACGACTGCAGCCAACGCTATACTGCTGCAATCTACTGCCCCAATATATGTTGCCATTTTGGGGTCATGGCTGCTTAAGGAAAAGGCCACAAAGTATGATTGGCTGACAGTTGCAGTGGTAATGGGCGGAATGGGATTGTTTTTTGTCGGAGGCCTGAGCGCTAAAGGCCTTTTTGGAAATGTTTGTGCAGTAGTGAGCGGTATTACTTATGCGTTTTTTGTGATTTTTATGAGGATGCAAAAAGACGGCTCTCCCCTGGAATCGACTTTGCTGGCAAATATTATTACCGCTGTTATCGGGCTTCCTTTTCTCTGCCGGTCGGTACCAAACACTTCGGGATGGTTTTTACTGCTGATACTCGGAGTATTTCAACTGGGGATACCCTATGTATTTTATTCTGCAGCTATAAAAAAAGCGACAGCCTTGGAAGCGGTGCTGATTTCCATAGTTGAACCTATACTGAATCCTTTATTGGTTTTTCTGGCGCTGGGGGAGGCGCCTGGTATTTATGCATTGTTAGGGGGTGCTATTGTTTTGGCTTCGATAACCCTGAAATGTGTTCTTACAATTCTACCCTTGAGGATAGTGACTGAAGACAATAAGGAGCAGCCTTTGGACTAAGAGGAGGTTAAGCATGTTATACTTAAACAAGCAAGATATTTCTTCACTTGTTGATTTTAATGAAATGATTGAGACTGTAGAACACGCTATGGAAATCTATGACAAGAAACAATTCATACAGCCGGATCGCATAAAAGTCAATGTGACCAATACTGAGACATATCTCTACATGCCCTGCTTCACCGATCAGATAAAAGGAACCAAGATTCTGACCCTGTCTCAGGAGAATTCCAAATACAATCTGCCGACGATACAGGGGGTCATGCTGCTCAACAATCCAAAAACCGGCACAATCGATTGTATTTTAGACGGCGCTTCAATTACTGCCTACCGCACAGGAGCTGTAGGCGCAGCGGGGATTAAATACACGTCAGGGGAAAACTGCCATAATCTTGGTATTGTAGGTACCGGAGTCCAGGCTTATTATCAGGCACAATATGCAACGGCAGTCCGTGATATAGAGGATATCTGCGTTTATAATATCACCCCATGGAAAGGTGAAAGCTTTGCAAAACGGCTCAAAGAAAAGCTGCCCGGAGTCAATATTGTACCTGCGGCAAGCTCGGAGGAACTGGTCAAAAAGTCTGATATAATCATTACCGCAACGACGTCTTTCACTCCGGTGCTGCCTGATGATGCAGAGCTTTTGGAAGGGAAGCATTTTATCGGAATTGGATCTTACAAACCCAATATGCGGGAGTATCCGGAGAGTATTTACAAATTGCTTGAAAAGATTTACATAGATGTTGACCTTGCCAAGGAGGAATCGGGAGATCTGGCAACGCCTTGCGAAAAGGGCTGGTTCAAGGAAGAAAATATCCAGACACTCTATTCGGCTGTCAAAGCTGACAGTATTGACCGCAGCAGGACTACATTCTACAAATCTGTCGGAATGGCGCTGTTTGATATTTTTGTTGCCGAAAATATATATAATAAGGCTATAGAGCGAGGCATCGGCCAAAAATTAAATCCATAGGGCTTCAAGGCGGAAGTAAAGCAAATCCAATAAATAATGGAGGGTCTTTTATGATGAATTTTTCCCACTATATTACATGTATTGATGCACATACGGCGGGAGAGCCGCTGCGTATTATTACATCAGGTTTTCCGCCCATACCGGGCAATACAATCCTTGAAAAACGCGACTATGTGAATCAGAACTATGACGGGCTGCGCCGCATGCTGATGCTGGAACCCCGCGGGCATTCAGGAATGTATGGATGCATTCTTGTACCTGCTGTTACTCCGGATGGTGATTTCGGAGTGCTGTTTACCCACAATGAGGGGCTAAGCTCCATGTGCGGACACGGTATTATCGCCGTGACGAAGGTAGTTATTGAAACCGGTATGATAGGCCACACAGAAGGGGAGAATGTGATAAGAATTGACTCGCCTGCCGGCCGCGTTACAGCGTACGCAGATGTTGAAAAGGGCAAGGTGCTGCGTGTGCGCTTTCATAATGTGCCCTGCTTTGTATATAAGGAGAATATCACTGTACATGTTGAAAGCCTGAACAGGGATGTAGTCTGCGACATTGCCTATTGCGGTGCGTTTTACGTATATGTTGACGCCGACAAGGTTGATTTGAAGGTAGAGCCAAATTCAGCTGAGCAGCTGGTGAAGATTGGCATGGAGATTAAACACAAAGTAATGGAAGAACATACATTCAAACACCCTACAGAACCCGGCATTGACTGGCTGTATGGCACTATTCTGATGTCACCGGTCAAACGTAACGGGAATCGGCTGATATCGAACAACATCTGTATTTTTGCCGATGGACAGATAGACCGGAGCCCTACGGGAACAGGCACCGGAGGGCGTACGGCACTCCTGGTGCACAAGAATGTCATGCAGGACGGTGACATACTTGTAAACAAAAGTATAATAGACACCCCTATGGAGTCAAAAGTGATAAGCCGCTGCAAAGTGGGAGAATATGATGCCGTGATTACCGAAGTGTCGGGTACCGCGCATATCACCGGCTTTAACAATATTGTGCTAGACCCTGATGATCCGCTGCCGGAAGGGTTCCGTATAATTGGGTCTTAGTGCCTTGCACTATTATCCGGCCCAATACCCACGGTACAAGTCTTAGTTTTACGAACATATGTGATGAATTATGGAGGTAAACAAATGGAGAGAAAGGTTGAACAACAGGTTAGAGGGTTTAGGACACAAGACGGCGCAGGGGTAAATTTGGTTAGAGTATTGGGAAAGGGGACTGTTAGTGAATATGATCCGATTTTAATGCTCGACTCCTTTGACAGTACAAATCCAGATGATTACACAGCGGGATTTCCCATGCATCCCCACAGGGGCATCGAAACAATCAGCTATGTGTATCATGGGTATATGACCCATAAGGATAGTTTAGGCAATGAGGATACCATCGGCGATGGAGAAGTACAATGGATGACAGCGGGATCAGGTATTCTGCATGAAGAAAAGCTGCCGGCATCAGAAAGATTGCTTGGGGTACAGCTTTGGCTTAATCTTCCTGCGAAGGATAAGATGGTTCCGCCGGCTTACCGCAGCATAAAGAATGCTGAAATTGAAGAAGTTAAGTTGGAGAACGGAAAGCTAAGACTGCTCGCAGGCGAATATGAGGGAAGAAAAGGGTATATGAGCAAATATCTTCCGCTGGATTATTATGACCTGCATCTAAATGCCAAAGCCTCTGTTTCCGTAAAAACGGAAAGAAGCCGCTCGGTAATGATTTTTACACTCTTGGGGGACGCATATATCGGGGGCGAGTTAGTAAAAGAAAAGACTGCTGTAAAGCTTACCTCCGGTGAACATGTGGAGATAAAAGCAGCAGACAAAAATGCGCAAGTGCTGTTTGTGAGTTCGACAATCCTGGCCGAACCGATAGCTTGGGGGGGACCTATAGTTATGAACACAAAGGAAGAATTGGATAAAGCTTTCGATGATTTGAAAAATGGTACTTTTTTGCAGAAGGAGATTTCATACTAACGGAATTTCATCCGAAGACAAACAGATGCCAGGCACCGGACAAAATATTAGGCGTGCCTGGCAATTACTTAATATTTACGCTTCATATACAAGGGTATAAACCCCGTCATATTTCTGATAGATTTTCTCTACCTGGTCATTTATCAACTGGTCAAATTGCCCATTATAGTAAATACGGGCGCTTACTCCACAGTTCGAGCTTAGTGATCTTGGTACGGGCATTAACTCACAAGAGATATTTTCTTTTTTCATAGCCCTCTCGAATTTAATCGCCCCGGTATGGGTGAAGAAAAGAACCTGATATTCCTTGTTCATTTTTTGGCCTTCAGCACAAATGTGCCGTCTTTTTCCTCAATTTCAACTGAATACCCGGCACTTTTCATAAAACGCAGGACATTCCCTTTCGCGGTGTTGTTGTCTACGATTACGTCTATACCGTCTTTTTCTTCATTGAGAGCTTTTTTAGTCATGAGCACCGGTTGCGGGCAGCTCATGCCGCATGTATCTATTGTTTTCATATTTCCCTCCTATTAAGACTGTGCGTTTTTTGACAGAAACTCTGAATTGGCCCAGGAGATAGCCAATAGGATCAAGAAACAGATTCCGACAGCTATCTGTCCGTTTGGAGTAACTCCTTTTGCACTGGATGCAAGGCCAAAGTTGTGGCTGATGGCCGCTCCCACAAGCAATCCTATAGCGCAGACAGCCGAATCAGTGTTGCCTTCACCGGCAAGTATCATCTGTCTGAAAGGGCAGCCTCCCAGAAGAACAGATCCCCAACCTGCCAATGCCATACCCAGGAAGTTCCACAGACCATCCGTATGGGCAATAGGTTGTTCCGCAAAGCCGGGATTGAATTTTCCCAAAACCAGATTTCCAACAAGAGCTGCCGCAAGAATTGACAGGAAGCCAAGCATCAGATAGTTGTCGCGGAAAAGAATCAAGTCCCTGGTAGCCCCTGCAGTGCACAGCCTTGACTTTTGTGCAAGTGCGCCGACAATTAATCCTGCCGCAAGCGAAATCCATATCGGTGCCGATGCTGCTCCCGGACCGGATTTGCTGAAAAACAGAAAAGCAGGTGCTATAATAAGCAGGGCCAGCAAGCCAACATTAATGGCCGGAAACAGGTACCCTTCCAAATTTGTCAGCTTGTAGCTCCTCTTGAGGTTGAATCCTTTGTTGAGAAAGAAAATCCCAACACAAATACCGGAAATAAATCCTGCTAATCCGACAATTGCATTAAAGTCGCCTCCTGCAATCCTCAGGATCATTCTAAGGGGACAACCCAGAAAAACAAGTGCCCCAATCATTACTACAATCGAAAGTACAAATCTGGTAACGGGTGATGAGCCTCCCCGGGATGAAAACTCTTTGTTCATGGAAGACAGAATAAATGAACCTAATACAAGACCAATAATCTCCGGGCGAATGTACTGCACGACTTCTGCACGATGCAGGCCAAGTGCCCCTGCTGTGTCACGAATAAAGCACGCTACACAAAAACCCATGTTTGCCGGATTGCCGAAGTAAACCAAAAGAACTGCAAATAAGCCGATTATTCCGCCGGTAATGATAATTCCTGATTTTTCTTTCATACTTCAATATCTCCCTTATGATATGATATATCTGTTATTAGTTTAACAATGCAAATAACAATAGTAAAATAACAAAAACAAATAATTCTGCAGCGCAGAATCATGAAAATGAATACAAATTGTTTTTAGTACTGTTCCAATGTATAATCTAGATAAGGTTGATTAGCGGAGGTGCACTGTGAAAGAGCTATATATGGATAATGGGGCTACATCCTTTCCAAAGGCCCCGGGAGTAGCTGAAAGTGTGTATAAATATCTTATTCATATAGGTGCAAATATCAACAGAGGCTCTTATTCAAATTCTTTTGAGGCTGAAAATGTGGTTTTTGAAACCAGGGAGCTGCTCTGTACGTTTTTTGGATTCGATAAGCCGGAAAATGTTGTATTTACTAAGAATATCACAGAAAGCCTTAATGTGCTGATTAAGGGGCTTTTTAAAAGCGGCGACCATGTGATAGTTTCCTCTATGGAACATAACGCAGTGATGAGACCCCTTAGGGCTCTTGAAGGAAAAGGGGTTACGTTTTCAAGAGTTTTATGCAGAAATGACGGCAGCATCGACGGAAAGGATTTATTGCCATTAATCCTTCCTAATACAAAGGGAGTAGTCATGACTCATGCTTCCAATGTCTGCGGTACAATTTTAGATTTGAAAGAGATCGGAAGAATCTGCAAAGAAAAGGGTTTGCGTTTTATTGTTGATACGGCTCAGACGGCAGGAGCCGTAAAGGTTGACTTTGATGAAATGTGCGCTGATGCCATTGCTTTCACCGGACACAAAGGCTTGCTAGGGCCTCAGGGGATTGGCGGTTTTTTGGTGCGGGATGACCTGGCTGATGAGCTCTCCGCATTTATTGAAGGAGGCACGGGAAGCTTGTCTGATTCAGAAATACAGCCCTCCTACATGCCGGATAAATTTGAAGCCGGAACTCCGAATGTGCCCGGTATATACGGCCTTAACGCTTCACTGAAATATATACAGGAGATAGGTATTCAAGAGATATATGAAAAGGAAATGCAGCTTATGTCGGTTTTCTTGGAAAGGCTGATGAATATGCCTCATGTTGACATAATCGGGAAGAAGGATACTAAAGGAAGAACGGGAATCGTATCTATCGATTTTAAGACTCAGGATAATGCAGAGATGGCACACCGTCTCTCATCAGAGTTTGGCATCATGACCAGAAGCGGGCTGCACTGTGCACCTTCTGCCCATAAGACATTGGGGACTTTTCCAAGGGGTACCGTACGTTTCGGATTGAGCCATTTCATGGAAGAAGCCGATATAATATATGCGGCAGATCACATAAGTAAATTGAAGTAACCGGAGGGGAGATAAAATGGAATTTAACCAGGTGAAGATATTTGTTGCGGTCGCCCGGAAAAAGAGTTTTTCAAGAGCGGCAGATATGTTATTCATATCGCAGCCGGCTGTCACCAGCAATGTGCAGAAACTGGAGGGTGAACTTGGGGTAACATTAATCAACCGAAAAACCAAGAACATCTCATTGACTGAAGGAGGGAAGCTTTTTTACCGTTATGCGGTGGAATTAATGAATATTTATGAAAAAGCCGAATACGCCCTCAGCGGATACAAGAAGAATATTGAAGGGACCCTGGAGATATATGCCAGCACAATACCGGGACAATATATTCTCCCATATATTGTTAAGGAATTTAAAGAGGCATATCCTTTGGTTCTTTTTTCTATCAGCCATAAAGATTCAAGCGAAGTAATCGAAGAAATCCTTTCCGGCAGAATTAACCTGGGACTTGTCGGAGCAAAGTATAACTCAGATGCCCTTGAATATATTGATTTTTATGATGACAGAATGGTACTTATTGCTTCTCCTCAAAAAAAATTCGATTCGGATTCTGTCAGTATTAAGAGTTTAGTCGGAGAAAACATACTGCTCAGGGAAGAAGGCTCCGGCACAAGGCTTCTTCTTGAAAATGCCTTGAAAGAAAAGGATCTGGATATGTCAATGTTTCAATCACAGATTATTAACGACAGCCTGGAAGCAATTAAAAAAATGGTGGAATTGGATGTCGGCATTAGTTTGGTATCCGATATTGCAGTAAAACGTGAAGTTGAGTCAGGACAACTAAAGCAATACGAAATATCCGACCTGGAGCTCAAGAGAAGCTTCAGCCTGGTTTATTGCAATAACAGATGTCTTTCACCTATTGAAGAAAAATTTAAGGATTTTATCAGCAATTGGAAAAGGTAAGCAGATATGTTTGGTGCCTGGCAATTCATTTTGCCGGGCACTTATTTTTTTTGCGGTATTTTTTGTATTGACAACAGAAATATATAGAGATATTATGGAATAGAACAGTGTTCAAAAAAGGAACAAGTATAAATAATGGAACGCAGTTAAACGGAGGATGAATGTATGGCTATCAGTGAAAGAAGAGAACGTGAAATAGAAGAAATGAAGGAGCTTATACTGTCAACGGCAGCATTGATTGCAAATTCTGAAGGATACGATAAGCTGTCTATCAGAAAAATAGCTAGCAAAATTGAATATTCGCCATCTATTATTTACCACTACTTTGCGGATAAGGATGAAATCATAAGCCATTTGATGCAAAGGGGTTATAAAAAAATAATATCGGCAATAGCTTCTGCAAATATGACAAGCGGCTCTCCGGAAGAACAATTAAAAAAAATGACCAGGAATTATATAGATGCTGCGCTGAAAATGCCAGAAGAGTATATAGCTGCGCAATTAAGCAAATCTCCCAAGACTATAAAACAGACTTCATTTCTATTTGAAGGAGCTTCAAATGAGAAGTCCGTCATAGGAGCATTATGCAGATGCATAAAAGAAATTAACAAGGACATTGATTTGGAGGACAGCAAATGCGAGCTCATTTCGCAATTAATTATTGTATCTGCCATGGGGCTTGTTATAAAGCTTATTGTTGAAAAAGAAACGGGAGAGGAGCAAAGGGATAGATTAGTTGAATACTTTGCAAACGAAATTGTGCCTAAAATCGCAAAGGCAGAAATAAACAAGTAAGTATGTAAGTAAGTATGTATGTATGCAATCTGCTGCCTATATACCATGTGTGATTTTACAATACTGTTGTTTTAGAAGAAAATGATTCCTGGATGGAGGAGGGTATATGAAAAAGGGGAGCAAAAAAAGAATGTTTTTGGTTATGGGAGTTTTACTTGTTATCATTGGAATTGTTACAGTTTTTTTTAATAGTTCATATTCAAAAACCAGAGCAGAATTTTCAGGGCTCACAGGCAGTTTATTAGCCGGACTGCCTGGTGAAAGCGGTACATTTACAGAAGAAGATATTGTTGATCTGCCGTTGCCTGTTCAGAAATATTTCAGGTATTGCGGTTATATTGGCACGCCTAAAATGTCCTTTATGAAGGCCATATATAAAGATGTTGATTTTTCATTTGGAAAGGATAAATCTACAATAAAAATCAATAATACACAATACAATTTTGTGAATAAACCAATAAGAATTGCGTATATTGACAGTTCATTGTATGGAATACCTTTTGAAGGTTTGGATTCATTTACTGCAGGAAAGGCTTCGATGAAAGGAGTATTGGCAAAGCTTTTCACCTTGTTTAATCAGACAGGGGAAGCATTGGATAAATCCAGCCTTGTCACGTACTTGTCAGAGTGCCTTATTATTCCTAATGCAGCTTTACAGGATTATATTTCCTGGGAAGAAATCGACGATTTACATGCGAAAGCAACAATATCCCATAACGGCATCGTTGCCGGAGGTATATTTACATTTAATAAAAACGGTGAAATACTTTCCTTTGAGACAGATGACAGGGAGGCTGCAGCACTTGACGGTACCAGTGAAAAGGTTAAGTGGTCGGCAGTCTTCAGTGAGTATGCGGAAAAAGACGGCATCAGAAAGCCGACTGTTTTACAAGCAATTTGGCATTACGATGATGGCGACCTTGTTTATTTCGACGGAAAAGACATTAAAATTGAATTTGGTTACGAACAAATGAACTGAATCAGAGTATCAGGATAAATTGGCGCCGTTCCTTTTCTATATTTTATTTGTTAGTTGACCTTGACGAGATGCAATAGTCCAGGAAGCTTTTGAGTGCAGGAGTATGCTTAATCCTATTATTCCACAGAAGGCTGATAGTCCTGCTCACTGTTCTCCCTTCAAAGGGTATGGCAGTTACTTTATAGCCGTCGAGAGAAGGAATTTTGGGCATAATTGCTATTCCCAGCTGTGCTCCTACAAAAGAGGCCATAGAGTTGCACTCGTCCACCTCAAAAAAGACGTTGGGCATTATATTGTATTTTTTAAAGATGGAATCGGTCTGAAGATGGAGATCGGTTTCTTTTTTTATCATAATAAACTTTTCATTTTTGAAATCATCTATTGTGACCGTGGTACGACTTGCTAAAGGATGATTATTATATACAACCAGAAACAGCTCCTGTTCAAATAAAGGAATGAATTCGATGCACTCGTTCACAATTTCAGTAGATGGGGCCATGACAACATCAAGGGTGCCTTCTATCAGCTTTTTAATCAGTAAATTTGTCATGTTAACCTGAAAGCTGAAATTTATATTGCGGTTGCCCTGACAGGCGTAGAAATCATCTATTAAATGCGGAATTTCATCAAAGCTGACACTGTAGATATATCCCAGATTGATGTTCCCGCCGAAAGGGTTATTCATTTTGCTAAGCTGAGCTTCTCCCTGGATAAGTATGTTGAGGGCACTTTCAGCATAGGGGAGAAAGGCTTCGCCGTATTCTGTCAATGAAACTTTTATTCCTTCCTTTTTAAACAGCGGTACACCCAATCTCTTGCATAACTGGGATATGGCATAGCTGAGGCTGGGCTGAGATATATTCAGCTGCTCGGCTGCCTTGGTATAGTGCAGGGTATGAGCTGTTTCAACAAAGTATCTCAATTGTTCCAAGGTCATGGTATTGCCTCCTTAGAAGTTCAAATTTTCATTACTGCAAGAGTCAAATACTCATTGTGAAGATATAAACAAGTCATAGAGAACTTCTATTAAATTATACAAAATGAGTATTGGACAGTCAAGGGAAAATACTATAAAATTATAATAATATAATGAATATTCAGAAAATCGCACGATAAGAATTGTAAATCTGGAGAAGGAAGGATTGAATTGAATACTATAAATATTGCACTGATAGGATCCGGTTATGGAGGAGTTTTGCATGCCAATGGTTATGCAAAGGTTAATAAAGTGCCTGTGAAGGTTAAAGCCGTAGTGGATGCCTATGATCTGGAAAAGGCAGAGAAATTTGCTGGGACTTATGGAATTGAAAATGTGACAATGAATATAGAGGATGTACTCAATGACCCGGAAATAGATATAATTGATATTGTTACCCCTCCTATGTCTCATGCAGACATAGCAATGAGAGCTTTGAAAGCCGGGAAAAACGTTATATGCGAAAAGCCTTTGACCGGATATTTCGGAGAGGCAGAAGATGAAAAGCCCATAGGAATAAAGGTTCCGAAATCAAAAATGTATAAAAAGGTCATTGAACAGATCGAAGAAGTTAAAAAAGTAGTTGAAGCAAGTGATAAGCTGTTTATGTATGCAGAAAATTATGTGTATTGTCCTGCAATTACAAAGTCTGCAGAGATTATCAGAAGTAAAAAGAGTAAAATTCTTTTTATGAAAGGCGAAGAAAGCTTAAGAGGGTCTTCATCACCGGTTGCAGGGCAATGGGATAAAACCGGCGGCGGTTCATTTATCAGGGTTGGCTGCCATCCACTGTCAGGAATATTATGGCTGAAGCAAGTTGAAGCTGCTGCAAGAAACGAAAAAATTGACGTGGTGAGTGTAACGGCTGACATGGGCAATACCGGTTCCAATCTTACACAGTATGAAAAAAGGCATTTAACAAGTAAAACCTATGATGTAGAAGAATTTTCAAATGTCACATTAACATTTTCCGACAGTACAAAAGCAATTATTATTGCCAGTGACAATGTACTGGGAGGGACTAAGAATTATGTTGAAATATATGCAAATGACGGCACACTAATGTGCAACATAACTCCTGCAGATAACTTAAAGGCATATTTTCTGGATCAGGAGGGCTTGGAAGACGTTGTATTTTCAGAAATGCTGCCGGAAAAAACCGGTTGGAATAACTTGTTTGTATGTGATGAAATACTTCGCGGATATGTATATGAATTACAGGACTTTGTCGAATGTGTCGCTTATGGAAGAAAACCCGTTTCCGGGTTTGACCTTGCTTATGAAACTATTAAAATTATTTATGCCGCATATCAATCTGCAAGTGAAGGAAGAAAGATTGAATTATAGCTTATGATTTGCCTGCACTAGTCACTTGTACTTCGAAGCTAAACAATGACATAAACAAGCCATAGAGAAATTTTATTAAATTATACAAAATGAGTATTGGACTGTTGAGAGAAATTGATATAGACTTTTATTAAGATATAAAACATTTTTATAACTATAAGGAGGGAAGAGGCATGAATCTTCCGTCAAAAATAACTATTTGTGAAGTTGGCCTCCGGGATGGCTTGCAGAATGAAAAAAAGATTTTGCAGACTCAGGAAAAGCTGGAATTGGCCAACGGCATTATAGCTGCCGGCTTCAAGGTAATTGAGTTAGGTTCTTTCATGAATCCGAAGGCAGTGCCTCAAATGGCAGATACCGATGAGCTTTTCTCACTTTTGAATCAGATTGATGGAGTAGAGCTGCGTGCACTGATTGCCAATAAAAAAGGTGTGGAACGCGCCATTAATTGCGGGTGCCGCAAGGTCAAGCTTAATGTGTCGGCAAGCCTCGGGCATAATCTGGCAAATCTGAACAGGACGCCTGAGGAAAGCGTGGCAGGCTTTGAAGAAAGTGTTGTCCTTGCCGAGCAGCATGGGATTAAGGTATCCGGATCAATTTCCATGCCATTTGGTTCTCCCTGGGAGGGAAGCATATCGCTGGAATCTGTCAAAAGTATAGTTGAGGCCTACCTGAATGTCGGAATTGATGAAATATCCCTGTCGGATGCTTCCGGTATGGCTGTGCCCAATCAGGTATATTCAATGTGCATCAATATGCAGGAATGCTATCCCCAGGTGAATTGGTGGCTTCATTTCCACAATACAAGAGGAATGGCCATGGCAAATATACTGGCTGCGATGCAGGCCGGAATAACACAATTCGACTCCTCCTTCGCAGGGCTGGGAGGCTGTCCTTTTGTTCCCGGGGCAGCGGGGAATGTATCCTCTGAAGATGTAGTACATATGATGGATGAGATGGGAATAGAAACAGGAATAGATATTGTCAGATTAATCCAGCTGTCCGGAAAGGTACGTCAAATGATAGGCCATGACACTGATTCATATATACTCAAGGCAGGTCGTTCAAAGGATTTAATCAGATAGCAGCAAAGCTTAGAGAAATAGCTTCCGGTATGTGAAGCGTGGATATCTGTATTTCCATAGCAGGAAGCATATAACATGTACAGAGCGAATACTAATGTTTAGGAGGAATGATTATGAGCAGAATGAGTTCAATGGAGGAAGTATATTCAAAGCTTAACCAGGACCAGATAGATGAGATCGAGGAAAAGTTTGCAAGAGCTGATGCGGCGCAGAAGATATTTGAAAAATGGAGCCAGGAAGAAGTTGACCGCACTATAAGAGCTATAGCATGGAAAGTTGCAAATACTCAGACCTTTAAAGAACTGGTCAGGATGAGCATAGAGGAGAGCGGGATGGGAGATCCCGTAAGCCGCGAGAATAAAAAATTCAAAATCAGAGGTGTGCTGAGGGATGCGTTGCGCCAGAAGAGCGTAGGTATCATTGAGGAAATACCGGAAAAAGGAATAGTCAAGTATGGCAAGCCGGTAGGAGTTATTGCATGTGTTGTTCCGGCTACCAACCCGGACTTGACACCGGCAGGCAATGCCATATATGCCCTTAAAGCCCGGAACGCCATAATCTTCTCACCTCATCCAAGAGCGGTAAAGACAGGCGGCCGCACAATTGAGCTTATGCGTGAAGGTTTGAGGCAGGTAGGTGCACCGGAAGATCTGATCCAGATCCTTGGAGTTGGAAAAGCTAAAATAAACAAAGCCATGTCTGAGGCACTTAATACGAAATGTGATTTGGTAATTGCCACAGGCGGACAGGGCGTAGTAAGAAGAGCATATCATTCGGGCACTCCGGCTTTTGGCGTAGGCGCCGGCAATGCAACCATGATTTGGGACGAGACAGCTAAGGATGAGCTTCACCAGGCAGCATACAATACAATGCTTTCAAAGACATCGGATTTCGGATCCGGATGCTCTGCTGACGGAAACATCGTCATACATGAGAGCATATATGATGATGCAATAAAGGAACTGGTCAATGTGGGTGGCTATCTGCTGAGCGGGGAACAGCAGCTGGCTGTCAAGAAGATTATGTGGGACGAGGATTGCCATCGCCTTCCTGATTCAGTAGCTCAATCACCTCAAAGAATGGCTGAGCTGGCCGGGTTTACAATACCGGAGGATCGCAAATTCCTCATAGCCATAGGCACAGGATCATACACAGCAAGCTATGAGGATGTATGGTGCCGCGAAAAACTGACAACTCTGCTGGCTGTACACAAATATAAAGGCGAGTTTCAGAATGCAATAGATATAATAATGGCTATTCATGAGGTAGGCGGAAAAGGGCACAGTGTAGGTATATACTCATATGACGAAGAGCATATACAC
Source organism: Bacillota bacterium (assembly GCA_035417425.1). GTDB lineage: Bacteria > Bacillota > Clostridia > Lutisporales > Lutisporaceae > BRH-c25. Next base: position 16,774 of record DAOLPD010000002.1, on the reverse strand, counting down.
AGGCTGGCGCTTGAAGCCCGTGTAGGCCGTATAATGGTGAGACAACCGCAATCAAAATCCAATGCAGGTTCCTTTACCAACGGAATGCCTATGACCTCAAGCATCGGATGCGGAACCTGGGGAGGCAATGCAACATCCGAAAACGTGAATTTACGCCATTATATGAATGTTACATGGGTATCAAAAGCTATTCCTGAAGATAAGCCCAGTGATGAAGAATTATTCGGCGAATTCTACGAGCCTGAGAGAGAAGGAAGGGTATAGAAAGGGGGCAATGTCTTGAAAAAATTGATTTCCGAACAAATGGTGAATTACCTGGAGCGACGCGGGGTCGAGTATATATTCGGACTTTGCGGGCACACGGTAATCGCCTTCCTGGATGCACTTTCCAGGAGCAGCAGTGTGAAGTATGTTTCTTTTAGGAATGAACAGCTTGCAGCTTTGGCAGCAGACGGGTATGCCCGGATCAAGAAAAAAGCCGGAGTAGTAATGTGCCATGTAGGCCCTGGCATTGCAAATACCGTAACAGGAGTGGCCAATGCATCATTTGACTCCATACCTATGGTATTGATAGCGGGAGATGTTCCAAGATATTATTTCGGAAAGCACCCTCATCAGGAAGTTAATCTGCATGCTGACGCTTCTCAGTATGAAATCCTGAAACCCATAGTTAAAAGGGCCTGGAGAGTTGATGATCCTGAAGCAATGCCTGAGATACTGGATAAAGCTTTTCGCCTGGCTGAAAGCGGAAAGCCCGGGCCGGTTCTCATATCTGTACCGATGGATGTTTTCTCCGAAGAGATTGAAGAGGATCTATTTGCACGTACTTACCTTGACAGCCACCAGACTATCAAACCTGCATTGGCGCCTAAAGCTGCAAAAGCTATAGCACAAAAGCTGGTGGAAGCCAAGAACCCTGTTATTCATGCCGGCGGCGGTATACTTCTGGCAGGAGCGTCAAAAGAGCTTCAGGATCTGGTAGAGTTCCTGGATATCCCGGTATCCCGAACATTGATGGGGCAGGGCTGCATATCCGATACGCATCCGCTGATGCTTGGACAGACCGGATTCTGGGGCCTTGAATTTACACATAAATTTACAGCCAATGCGGATGTTCTGCTTGGGCTTGGAACCCGCTTTGCGGAAGCTGACAGCTCCAGCTGGTATCCGGGTGTGACCTTTGACATGAAGAAGACAGAGTTTCTTCAAATAGACATAGATCCAACAGAAATCGGACGCAATTATCCGGTTAGCATTGGTGCTGTAGCAGATTTGAAAGAAGCACTTGCACAGATTCTGGAAGAAGCCAAGAAGCTGTGCCCGGAGGGCATAAAAAGGCCGGAGCTCAGGGAAATGATCAAAAAGAATCGTACATTATTCAGAGAGTCAAATATTGCAATATCTGAAGACGGGCGCTTCCCAATGACACCGCAGCGTATACTGAAGGACGTAAAGGAAACGATACCGGAGGATGCAATCATATTTACCGATGTAGGCTGGAATAAGAATGGCGTAGCACAGCAGTTTGACATTACTCTTCCGGGAACCATTCACCACAGCTCGGGGCTTGCAACCATGGGCTTCGGAGCGTCGGCGCTGCTGGGCGGCAAGCTTGCGGCACCTGACAAGGTTGTTATCACACTTGTGGGAGACGGGGGATTCGGAGTCAATCCAAGCTCACTGGCCACAGCAGTAGAACAGGACATTCCTGTAATATGGATTGTAATGAACAACTCCGCATTCGGTACAATTGCCGGTTTGGAGTATTCCAACTATAAGACCAAATTTGGAACAGTATTTACCACACCTGATGGGAAACCTTACTCCCCCAACTGGGCAGAGGTTGCAAAGGCATATGGGGTGGATGCAATCCGTATAGATTCGGCTGAAGCCTTCAAGCCGGCATTGGAAAAAGCATTAGCCAGCAATAAGCCTTTCCTGTTGGATGTACCTATGGAGAATATCGGGGTACCAACACCCGGCTGCTGGAACATCAATGACATATACACACCTAAGGTAAATGTTGTAAACGGTAAAATAATAAAGAATGAGAAGGGTGAATATGAAGCTCCGAATCATTCCTCTTCACACAAATAAACAGTGTATTTGAAAGGAGAGCAATTATGTCAAGAAAATTTTCCCTTGCTTATCTAACAATACCCGGGACTGGTCCGGTGGATCAGATTCGCATAGCTGCAGAGGCGGGATATGATTTCGTCAGCCTCCGCCCGATACCGATGCATCTCCCTAACGAACCTCTTTTCCGGTTTGATCAGGATAAGAAGCTGTTCAATGATATAAGGCATGCGCTTTCGGAAAACAATATCAGGCTGTTGGACATCGAACTGGCCAGAGTAAGAGAAGATCTGAAGGTTGAGGATTATGAGTCTGCATTTTCCGCTGCAGCGGAGCTTGGAGGGACAGATGTGCTTTCAAGCATATGGACTAAGGACAAGGCTTATTACTACAGGGAATTTGCAAAAATATGCGATCTTGCTGCAAAGTACTCTCTTCGTGTGAATCTGGAGTTCGTGACCTTTGCAGGAGTTGCAACCTTGGTTGAAGCCATGGATGTACTCAATACAGTAGAACGTCCCAATGCATACCTCATGGTGGATACTCTTCATGCTCACAGGTCAAGAGTATCGGCAGAGGATATTGCCAAAGTGGAACCTTCAAAATTTGGATTTATTCACCTGTGTGACGGCCCGGGCCCTATACCTGCATTGGATGATCCGAGCATGATAGGAGTTGCAAGAGAAGGAAGGCTTTATCCGGGAGAAGGGGAAATAGATTTAAAGAGTATGTTTCTTGCGATGCCGGCAAATCCAATATCAATTGAATTGCCGAATTCCAGGGAGATGGAGAAGAGAGGAGCATCTGGGCATGCTGCCCAATGCCTGATCAAGGCAAAGCAATATTTCGCCGAAAACGGTATAGAATAGATAAAGGTATAGTGCTCTTTTATATTATATAAATATAAAAAAGGGGGAGAAAAATGCCGGTTAATATTAATACCAAAATGATAACCCTGCTGGGAAAACCTCTATCTCAGTCCTATGCAGCCAGAATGCAGAATGCGGCCTATAGGGCAGCAGGAATCAACATGCTGTATTTTTACACAGAGGTTGAAAATGACCATTTACCAGATGTAATTAATGGAATCAGGCACATGAATTTTGCCGGATTTGCGGTTACCAAGCCAAACAAAGTGGAAGTCATGAAATATGTTGATGAAGTGGATCCCCTATGTGAAAAAATGAATGCAAGCAATACTGTAGTAATCAAGAATGGGCGCCTTAAGGCATATAACACTGACGGTATAGGTTTTCTAAGATCTCTGAAGGAAGAAGCGCCTGAAATAAATATTTCTGAATCGGTATTCTTCTGCCTCGGAGCAGGAGGTGCCGCCAGAGCTATATGCAGTGTACTTGCATATAACGGAGCAAAGAAGATATACATTGCAAGCAGAACCTTATCACGAGTCAAGGAACTGGTTGACGATATCAATGAGAAGTTTGCACCTGTGGCGGAACTGGTGGATATGCAGGACACAGAGCTGCTGAAGAAAAGTATAGCAGTATCAAATGTTATCATGAACAATACCGGATTGGGCATGCCTGTAAGCCTGGACAAAACCCCGATTCCCAAAGAGTATCTTAGCCCGGGACAGTTGTGTTTTGATGCAACCTATAATCCGTCAAAGACCAGATTCCTTACGGAAGCTGAACAAGTTGGCTGTAAGATAATTAACGGCTTGGGCATGTCACTTTATCAAGGTGCTGAACAGATTGAACTCTGGAGCGGGGTAAATGCTCCTATAGAAGCAATGCGCCAGGAACTCCTTGATATACTTTCAGGAAAAGAAGAAAAATAGCATAAGCAACGTATGGATTAGACTTACACAATAGGAAGGAGGCAACAACATGAATGGGTTTAAATGGTTGAACAAACACTTTGAAGAAGCTATTCTGGTGTTTCTGTTAGCAACCATATCCTGTGTAATGATGGCGCAAATCATTGCGAGAACCTTTTTTAATTCCATGACCTGGCCCGAAGAATTCTGCAGATATTGCTACATATGGACAGTATTTCTTTCTCTCGGATATACGATCAAAAAGGGGAATATGCTGAGGGTAGGAATAGTTATGGATTTACTTCCCCATAAGCTGCGAAAGAGCATAGAGATTATTGTAAACATTATAATGCTGGTATTATTTGTGATATTGCTCAGGTATTCAATATTATATACCGGTAAAATCAAGAGCAGCGGACAATTCTCACCGGCTATGCACCTGCCGATGTGGATTATGTACATGGCTACAATTATCGGTTTCGCTTTAGCTGCCTTACGTATGATACAGGAAATCATTTCAAATATCAGTGACTTCAACAAGAAGGCTGAAACGACTTTGGAAGCGACATTAAAGGAAGCGAAGCAGGAAGTGCAGGCTACTGGCACAGATGTTAATGATAATGACGGCTTATTGGGAGGTGAGGATTAATGGCACTATGGATATTTGTTGTATTTCTGACAGCACTTGTATTTGCAGTTCCGATAGCTGTAAGTATGGTGCTGGGAGCTATGACGCCCCTTATTTTGGGCGGACCGGGAAGCTCCATCCAGCAGCTGATTGCAAACAGCTTTTCCGGTTCGGATACGACACCAATCCTGGCAGTACCTCTCTTCATTCTTGGAGGAGTACTTATGGCGGAGGGCGGGATATCCCGAAGGCTCTTCAATTTCTTTGCATATTTTGTAGGTAATTTAACCGGCGGATTGCCATGCGCCGTTATTCTTACTTGTCTCTTTTATGGAGCTATTTCAGGATCAGGCCCTGCCACTACCGCAGCCGTAGGATCGATGACGATTCCATTCCTGGTGGATATGGGCTATGACAAGACTTGGTCAGCGGGCATGGTTGCTACTGCAGGCGGCCTTGGAGTTATCATACCTCCATCCATACCTTTTGTCCTTTATTCATTGGCTACGGGAGTATCAACAGGAGCTCTCTTCCTGGGGGGAGTCCTTCCGGGTATCCTTATCGGACTGTGTATGATGGTTTATGCCGTTATATACTGTAAACGAAAGGGAGAAGACAAAGAGAAAATCAGGGCGAAGATGACAGAGCTGCGTTCCAAAGGATTCCTCAATTTACTGAAGGATAGCTTCTGGGCTTTGCTGTCACCTGTAATCGTATTGGGAGGAATATATTCAGGAATAGTAACTCCTACAGAGGCGGCATGCATTTCGGTATTTTACTCATTGTTCGTCTCTCTGGTAATCTATAGATCCTTTACAATTAAGGAGATCATTCCCTTTTTAGGAAATGCTGTAAAGACCTATGCACCGTTATGTTTTGTACTAGCCTTTGCAATAGCCTTTGGCCGGGTATTGGCCTTAGCTAAGGCTCCAATATTGATTGAGAACTTTATACTGAACAACTTCTCAACAAGCATAACGGTATTGACGGGGATTGTAGTGGTTTTCCTGCTGCTGGGAATGGTAATGGACACAGGACCGGCCATAGTAATACTGTCACCTATCCTGCTTCCTGCTGTTCAGGCCCTGGGAGTGGATCCGGTACATTTCGGTGTTATAATGGTCTGCTGTCTGTCAATAGGATTAGCAACTCCGCCCTTTGGGCTCGACCTTTTCGTTGCCGGAACACTGTCCAGTTTACCTCCGATGAAAGTGGCAATGAAAGCAATGCCCTTTATAATAGCATTTGGCATAGCGCTGTTTATTATAACATATATACCTTGGTTTAGCCTTGTATTCCTGTAAAACAGGAATTCAAGATATAAATGAAAACAAGAAAAGGGGGAAAAAAATGAAAAAGTTACTTATCTTATTATTGGTACTGGTTATGGCTTTAGTCCCGGCAGCGTGTGCTAAACAAGCACCGCCGGCAGAACAACCGGCAGCAGAGAAACCTGCAGAAGGCGGAGACAAATACGCTTCTTTGGAAGCAGTTACCCTTATCGGTGCTGATAATGCAGGTGTCGGCGCCGCAGCACAGCTTTACGGTGAACTGGTAACCAAAAAGGTAGCAGAGATTACCGGCGGAAAACTGAAAATCGATTATTTCCCGAACAGTCAGCTTGGTAATGACCAGGAGCTTCAGGCTCAGATGCTTGCAGGAGATATTGACTTTGTAATAGCACAGACAGCCCAAACGGTGTCCTTCGTACCGGAAGTTGCCATTTTTGACCTTCCAATGGTGTTTGCGAAGTATGATGCCAAGACTATTGACTATGCACTGAATAAGAGTCCTTTTGCAGAAAAGATCAATCAGGCTTATAAAGCTAAGAACATGCGCATTTTGCACTATCTGCAGGGCGGAACCTTCCGTGAGACCACTTCAAACAAGAAGATCAGCTCTATTGATGACTTCAAAGGTTTGAAGATAAGAACAATGGAAAACCAGAACCACATGGCTTTCTGGCAGTCACTCGGAGCAGCTCCGACACCGCTCCCGTGGCCTGAGGTTTATGTATCACTGCAGCAGGGCCTTGTAGATGCACAGGAAAACGCAACTGATACTTGTGTCGGTGCAAATCTGCAAGAAGTTCAGGATTACCTGATCATGACCCACCATATACTTTACTGCAACCAATTCCTTATTAATGCAGAGAAGTTTGAAAGCCTGGATCCGTTATATCAGGCTGCCCTACAGCAGGCAGTCGATGAAGCCGCTGTTGAAATTGAAGCAAAACTCACAACTATAGACAAAGATAACAGGCAGAAGCTGATAGACGGCGGAATGGAACTGGTTGAATTTGAAGCCAGCTTCGTAGATCAGGTTCTTGATAAGGCTAAAGGTGTATATGAATCTATCGGAAAAGCCATAGGACAGGATTATGTTGATTCTCTGCTGGATGCACTCAAGAACGCAAAATAATCCGTAATTGCGAATCGAAATACAGTTCTTTTGAAATCAAACTGAGCAGGAAAATTTAAATGATTAAAACAGAGGCCGATTCTCCCGGCCTCTGTTTTGTATGCTGCAAGGCTAAGACAATGGGGTTCCTGCACTTATACCTTGAATTTTGACACGATATTGTTCAGGTCTGCCGCCATACCGGCCAATTCCTCAGCAGTAGCCCCTATTTCCTCAATCGAGCCTGTCTGCTGCTGGGTTGTAGCGCTGATTTGCTCCGAACTGCTTACCTGAGTTTGAATATTCTCCTGCATTGAACCAATAGAGGAGGAAATTTCCTTAGCCATTGAAGACTGTTGGGTCGCAGCGTCTGATATTTCATATATCTGGTCAACAATTGCGTTGATTTTTTCTATTATATTCATTATATAGCTGCTTGTTTCACTTGCGGCAGTGTAGCTATTTCTTATCAGTTTATCGGAATTAATGGTTTTTTCCCTGGCAGCAGTACAATTTGCCTGAATTGCTTTAACCATATCTTCAATACTTTTTGAGGCTTCTTTGCTTTGTGCTGCCAATGCCCTGACTTCATCCGCCACTACCGCAAACCCACGGCCTTGTTCACCGGCTCTCGCAGCTTCTATGGCCGCGTTAAGGCTGAGAAGATTGGTCTGCTCCGATATGCCGGTAATCAGCTCAACTGCTTGGTTTATTTCATGCGAAGATTTTTCCAGCTCAAGCATAATATTTGATACCTCTCCCGAGGCAATTCTGACATTATCTATTGAATTGGAAACGTTCAGTACTAATTCTCCGCCTTTTTCAGCAGAAGCTTTGACTTCCCTGCTGGTTTCAACGGCAAGCTTGCTGGATTCGGCAGTGGTAATTGCCTTATTTGATATATCGTTTATTGCATCGGATATTTGTCCGACTGCTGTGATATTGTTATTATTGGTTTCCGTTATGTGGGCTATGCCGCCGGCAATTTCCTGCATGGAGACATTTGATTCCTCCATGGCGGCTGACAGCTGCTGGCTTGCAGAAGTGACTGTTTCGGAAGACTTAATTATTTCATGAATTACATTTTGCAATGAACCGGCTGTTTCATTAAGTGATTGTATAAGCTTTCCGACCTCATCCTTGTTCTTGCTTTCGATTCGCTTAGTCAAATCACCCTCAGCTATACTTTTAGCCAATTTCATCGCTTCTGCAATGGGTTTTTTGATGGATCCGTTCACCAGAAAAGTTACGACTATACTTACAATAATACATATCAAAAGTAATATCAGCATGAGTAATGAGCTGTTTTTATATGTTTCCCTTCCGCGGAGTTCGTCTTTTTCAGCTGTTTCTGTATTTATATTCACTAATTTATCAAGTAAAATAATCGCTCTTTCACGATCCATACCTGCATTATCAAATACTATTAAAGCTAATTCGGCATGCCCGGCCTTTTGTTCTTTAATTGCGGCTGCTATTCCTTCCTCATAGCATGCTATAAGACCTTCAAATTCACCGGTTATTTTCTCCACTTCATCTGTCATGCCTGTTTCCTTAAATCTGTTAAGAGGCTCCTTAAGCATTTCAAAGCTATTAGCTATACTTCTTTCCAGTTCTTCACGTTCATCGGATTTATTTGTCCCTATGTACTTGAAAACATCTCCCCGTATGGTAAGCAGTTCACGTCTGACTTCTCCCAGATATCTTATAGGTAAAAGATTGTTATTATACATTGATTGCATACTGCTGTTTATAGTGCCGAGACTGAAGTATCCAATACTGCCGATTAGAATTGCAAGAATAATCACTAATGAAAATCCAAAAACAATTTTTGTAGAAATTTTTAGGTTTAGTGATTTCTGCATGTACTCGCCTCTTTTCTTTACCATATTATACATATTAGCTGCATTATAACATATTTATGCAAAAACTGCTATAAAATGACAGTTTTGTTTATTTTCAAATTATCTGCTGCTTCAATCTCGGATATTCCAATAAAAACCTGCAGATTCAGGCAGGAAAAAATGCGCTAAGGAAAGAAAATATGAATAGTATTCTAATAATTATAGTCGGAGGTTTTTATGTCAAACACACCAAAGCAAATAAATCCTGTTAATGTTTTTTCAAAAGGAACAATAACTGCTATTATGATTTTTACAGTTGTTGGATTGAGCATACTGGGAGTTTTCCGCTTTACCAGGCCAATTCCGGCAGTAAGCACCTCAAAAACTTCAGAAAACATTATTTTACCCGGTGAGCTGTCAGTTACCTTTCCTGAGCAAGGACAAGCCGCTGTTGGAACTGATACTTTCGGTGTTATTGCCGCTTCGCCGGATCAGAGTCCTATTCCGATTGCAAGCGTGGCAAAAATAATGACTGCCTATATGGTTCTGAAAGCATACCCGCTGCAGCCCGGTGAGGAAGGGCCAAGCTTGACGATAACTGATGAGGATGTTGCCGGTTATAAGTATGCGGTGCAAAACAATCATTCGTATTTACCTGTTGCTTTAGGGACGGCTCTTACAGAAAGACAGCTTCTGCAAGGATTGATGCTGCCCTCCGGGAACAATATAGCCGACACAATAGGCCGATGGATTGCTGGAACTAATGAAGCATTTGTTGACAAGATGAATGAAACAGCAAAGGCCCTGGGGATGACCAATACACACTATGCCGACGCCAGCGGGGCAGATGAGGCTACAGTGAGCAATGCTGCCGATCAAATAATAATGGCACAGGCTGCTATGCAGGATCCGGTCTTTCGCGAAATTGTCGCAATGCCTCAGGCTGTCCTTCCTGTTGCCGGAAAAGTATATAATGTAAATGCCATGTTAGGCAAACACGGCATTGTGGGAATCAAAACCGGTTCCGGCGTTATAGCAGGCGGAAACTTCGTATCAGCTGCACCGATAGAAAATGGTAGTGAAAAGCATTATATTATAGCTGCTGTGCTGGGCAGCAGGAAACCTAATGAAAACCTGAAAAGCGCATTTGATGCAAATGCTCAGATTCTGGACCAGGTCCGGCCGCAGTTCAAAACATTTACAATTGAGCCTCCGGCAAATGGTTTTGGTAAAATTATAACTCCATGGCATACGGAAAGTGAATTAACGATAAACGAGCCGATACAGGTCTTTGGCTATCCGGGTATGAAGATAGATTATTCAATAGAACCTTTGGAAGTAAAATTACCTGTCCTTCCGGGCACTGATGTTGCAACCCTCACAATCCGGACGGGGAAAACCTCCAAAACCTATATGATGCAGAACAAAGTTCAAATTGATAAGCCGGGGTTCATATGGAGGTTAATAAGAAATTAATTTTTAAGAGTTTAAGAGCAGGGCATGGCACTGCAGCAAAGGGACTGTTTCACATTGTGATGTGATACAGTCCCTTTTATTGCCTGCTTTATTAAGGAAGCAAAAGAAACCTAACTGAGTAGTAAGTACGAATATGCAGATATCCGGCACTTATCCCAATTATAATCCAAATATGTTATAATATGTTTGCGTCAAAATGTAATATATAAAGTTCCAAATATACAAAAAGAAGGAATGGATTATATGAAACATTTACTGAAAAAAGTGTTCATTATGCTTTGGTTCCTGATGCCCCTTCTGGCTTCATGTTCATTTTTACCGGTGACAAATAGCGATTATATACTGGAGGAAGATAAGAAGCTGACAGTCTATACATCTCACAAAGAGGAAGTCTACAGCCCCATAATCAAAGAGTTTGAAGAAAGGACAGGCATATGGGTGCAGGTCATCTGCGGCGGTACTTCGGAAATCCTGGAGCAAATTGCGGCTGAAAGCAGCAACCCAATATGTGATGTTATGTTTGGAGGGGGTGTGGAAAGCCTGGAAGCTTATAGTGATTATTTTATCCCATATAAGTATAGTCAGGAAGAAAAACTGGACATGACTTATAAATCTGATAGCGGTAAATGGATAGTATTCACTAAATTGCCCATTGTATTTGTGTACAACAACAAACTGGTTTATGAAACAGCGGCGCCGAAGGGATGGGAAGACCTGCTGCAGGAGAGGTGGAAGGGCAAGGTTGCATATGCCGACCCTCATAAGTCCGGTTCAGGCTATACGATACTAACGACTCTGATGCAGGTAATGGGAAAGGATAACTGGGATACAATGGAGCGCTTTTCTTATATATTGGACGGAAAAATCCTTGGTGACTCAAGTGAAGTGATTAATGAAGTAGCTTCGGGAACAAAGCTGGTTGGAATTACCTTGGAAGAAAGCGCATTAAAGAGAATTGCGGAAGGTATGGATATAACAATGGTATATCCCATTGAAGGAACCAGTGCGGTTCCCGATGGAAGTGCTTTAATTATGAATGGGCCTAATGAAAAGAATGCAAGGCTGTTTCTTGATTTCGTCATAAGTGAGGATGTGCAGAGGATGATTGCAGATTATTGTTACAGAAGACCCGTGAGAAAGGATATTCCTGATTCGGGAACATGGGGCAAAGAAGCTAGATTTATTAATTATGACATAAAATGGGCAAGTGATAACAGAAGCGAGATACTTAGGAAGTGGGATCTGTTAAATAAATAAAGGAATGGCGCGGGTATGAGAAATTATATCAGGAGATCATTTAAAAGGGAATTAATGTTTTCTTTCATTTTAGTTGCGATTCTGCCGCTGCTGATAAGCAGCTTCTTAATGATTCAACTTTTTAGAACAAAAATAGAATTAGACCATCAGACAGAAATTGCAATAGGGCTGAGCAGAGTTGAGAAATCACTGTCCGTATTTTTTGATAAGCTGGATGCTATCAGCCGGGAATTGAACAAAAACGAGTTAGTTGTTCAGACTTTGTATGAAAAGAATAAAGAAAACCGCAATAAGACGTATCAGGCTTTGTATGCTTCTACCTCAGAGCTCAGAAGAGTAGCACAATTCGAGTTGTATTCCATAGGGGGAATATGCAAATATTCAACAAGCACAAGAACCTTAGATACAAAACTTCCTACTTATACGGGAATTCTTAAGGCAGCAGCCGACCAGCCGGATAAATTAGTTATTCGGGGTGTAAACGAGTACACAAGTGCTTCAAAGGATATTCTGCTAAGATCTGCAAGATCAATTATAGATAATGCCGGCAACTGTATAGGATACATTGTTGTTTCTATGAAATCAGCTGATTTTGAAAACCTTCTGAAGGATACTTACAGTCACCAGGACAGTATTGTTATATTAGACAGGCAATGGCATACAATTTTCAGTACAGAACCGGAGAAGGAAAAGATAATCGGGCATACGTTAAGGGAACGGCTTATGAAAGGCGAAGATTTAACGGATTTATGCAAGGAAAACAATTTTCATGTTTCACCCCTCGGGGATACGGGATTATTTATTGTACTGCAGAGGGATGAGATTTTTACGACGGATATAAACAAGACAATGTACAGTGTTTGTGCTGTAATGACTATATTAAGCCTTTTGCTTTGCATCGGGGTTTCCGTAAAATTCAGCAATAACCTTGTAAAACCTATTCATACAATTATAGGAGCAATGCATGAAGTAGAAGAGGGATATCTGGACACCCGGATCGAAACAGAAAGAGCAGACGAATTTGGCGGCTTGGCAATGAAGTTCAATATAATGACAGGTAAACTTCGCGGCTATGTGGAGCGTCAGATAAAGCAACAGCAGGAGCTGAATGATTCAAACATCGCAATGATGCAGGCCCAGCTAAATCCCCATTTTATATATAACACATTAGATACCATAAAGTGGGTGGCGAAAGCTAACAATATTCAAGAAATCTCAACTTTAGTAGCCAGCTTGGCTAAGATATTAAGAACCAGTATTTCATCCGGGCAGCTTATCACTTTGAAGGAAGAACTGACTCTTGCCCAATGCTATGTAGATATTCAAAGGATACGTTTCGGGGGAGAATTCAAGTATACCGTTGAAATGGAGGAGGACTTAGAGGAATGTATTGTACCGAAGCTTATCATACAACCGCTGGTTGAAAATGCAATAATTCATGGTCTTGCAAACAGAGTAGATGGAAATATAAATGTAAATGTATCCGAAGAAAATGAGAAACTCCAAATATCAATATCGGATGACGGGTGCGGTATGAGCAGGGAAATGATGGAGAGCCTTAACAGCAGGGATAGAAAAAGATCAGGGGAGAATATAGGGTTTGCTAATGTAGATTCTATTATCAGGCTTCGATATGGGGATGAATACGGAGTTTCTGTAAATGCAGCCGAAAAGGGAGGAACAAAGGTAAAGGTTATATTGCCTTTAATTAGGGGGGAGGCAGCAGAAAATGCTAAAGGTATTGGTGGTTGATGACGAGAAGCTTGTACGCAAAGGAATTGTGCTGGGAGTTGACTGGCCGGCCTTGGGATGTATGGTTGTGGCAGAAGCTTCAAATGGACTTGAGGGGCTTGAAGCAGCGGAGAAATATAATCCGGACTTGATTATTACGGATATAAAAATGCCAAAAATGGACGGAATAGAGATGTTGAGGCGTCTGCGCCAGATAAACAAGGATGTTTATGTGATTTTTCTGACTGCACATAGTGATTTTTCCTATGCCCAGAGGGCAGTTAAGTTTTCTGCATCAGATTATTTATTAAAGCCCTTTCAGGATGGTGAATTAGAAGAAACAGTATTGCGTATTAAAAAGAAGATAACAGAGGAAAGAAAACAAGTTGACTCTAATATAAAACAGTTTAGCGTGATGCTTAAAAAAGGGGACAAAAGCAAGTATGTTATGGAGGCAGTAGATTATATTGCAAACCATTATAATGACCGTAATCTGAGCATTGAAACTATTGCCGAATCATTAGGGATCAGCGGAGGACATCTGAGCCACATCTTCAAAAAAGAAACAGATTATACAATAATGTCATATATTACCCGGTATCGAATTCGAACAGCGATGAATATGTTAAGTGATTGCAGGCACAAGGTGTATGAGGTGGCTGAAATGGTAGGCTATCGGGATATAACCTACTTCAGCAGCATTTTTAAGAAAATGGTAGGTTTGTCTCCCTCTGAATACCAGGATCGAATCAGGAAAGTATAAAATATCAGAAAAGACAAAGTTATATCAGTTTCGTCTACTATCATAAAATTCCGACTATTTGTAAAATGGGATTATCAGGGAAATTGCATGCCTTAAAAAATGCATTACCAGGTATTCAAATTTTAGAATGGGAGGAATTTTTAAGTGAAAAGGGTTAAACGTTTTACATCAGTATTACTTATTTGCTGCATGGTTTTAATGTCTCTTGCCGGGTGTACAAACTCAGCCGGTAATACAAAACCGGAAGGTAATCCCCCGGAGGGTGATGTACCGGCATCAGCTGAAGCCGTGGATGACGCAAACCTTTCTGAGGTTGAAAAGATTATCAAAGAAGCTGAGACCATGAGTATGGAAGAGCTCGCAAAGAAAGCAATTGAGGAATCGAAGGGCAAAACATTCTATGGAGTTGGAAATTCCAGCCGCGGAAAAACTGCAATTCCATTATTTATTGATTACCTGAAGACTATCGATCCTTCCTATACAATGGAATATGAATGGCAGCAGCCTAAGAACAATAAGATTTTTGACCAATTGTCTGCAGATTCACTTAAAGAAAAAGGTACGTTTGCGATGACATTGATTCAGGACGGAAACCAGATTGAAAGCAAAATGGTTCAGACCGGTATCCTGAAAACATTTATTCCGATGGAATGGGCTAAGGCTAACGGTACTGCAGCGGATGATTACAAAGGATACCTGCCGTTACAGACACTGAATAAGGTATTCATGTTCAATAACACAGGCAGCGCAGTTTACAAGAATTGCTGGGACTTTGTGGACAAAGATGTTCACGCTCTTTACATGGATATTGATTCGGAAATAGTTGGGAAGAACTTTTTGTATATGCTGACACAGGATAAATATGCTGCTTGGATAAAAGAAGCATATGATGCCCTTGACAGTACAAAACAGGCATACTTCAAAACTGTCATTGATGAAGTTGCGGTAGATGCAGAAGATCTCGGCTTAGGGGAAAACGGCAAATATGCACTTGCATGGATAAAGCTATGGGTAGAAAGCTATAATGAGCAAACGGATGACGGACCTATCTGCAATACCTTAGTAACGAAATCAGCAAAAGATCAATGCGGTTTGCTGGTTTACTCGAAGCTTCGTTCTGTTGAAGAATCGGCCTCTGTTTCAAAGAACAACATTACAATAGCTGCATACCAGGATGATTATAAAGGAATCGGCGGTTATGGTTATTGTCATTATTTATTTGTAACAGACAACAGCCCTCTTCCCTGGACAGCATGCGCTATAATTGCATACATGACATGCACAAAGGATGGCTTTAGTGCATGGGGTAAGGATATGGGAGGCTATTCGTCAAATCCGGAAGTAGCAACAGCGACAGAAGCAGCCTATAATCACAGCAAGGGCGGCTATGTTGACGGTGAGAACGTTTTTGACTGCAAGAATGACAGAGGTTATGACTGGTGGACAACAACCGGTGAACTGGTTCTTGAGGATCCCGAATATTGTTCTTCAGTATCATATACTGTTGGCAGCTGGATTGAATTACTTACCAAATATAGTGCAGGCAGTGATAAGAAATAACCCTGCAGAATAATCCTGTATTTATTGGCATCAAAGGCGTGTAAACACCTTTGATGCCTTTTAGGAGGTAAACATGAATCGTACAGAGATAAAAAAGCCGGGCAAACAAGCAATAGTACTAAATAAGTTAAGAGCTTTTTTTTCAAAACCGCAGAATACGATCCTGCTTCTGTTTGGAATTGTTCTTACATTTACAACATTTGTGCCTATTATAGCCATTGTAAATGATACATTTGCGATTCATCCGGGTACAATTGATGCCCATCTGACGAAAAAGGTGACAGGCTATTCAGTTGTCAACTATGTAGATTTATTTACCAGCAGGCTTGCAAAGACAAATTTGTGGACACCTTTAACAAATACAGTCCTGCTGGCCACCTTTTCATGTGTTGTTTCGATTCTATACGGCGGGATTTTTGCATTTTTGGTGACGAGAACGAATCTCAAATTTAAAAAATATTTAAGTTCAATTTTTATTTTTCCATATATCATGCCCCAGTGGACCCTTGCGGTTGTATGGCAATATGTGTTTAACAGCAATGCGGTGACAGGAACCTCAAATGGCTTGCTTGCGGCAATGATGGAAATATATATGCCGAAATGGTGGTGCCAGGGCCTGTTTCCCAGTGCTTTGGTTTTGGGATTGCATTATGCTCCGTTTGCCTATATTTTAATTGGAGGCATCTTCAGAAATATGGATGCAAATCTGGAGGAAGCAGCAACAATTCTGAATACACCAAAATGGAAAACTATGCTTCGTATTACAATACCAATGGTAAAACCGGCTATCTTATCGACAATCCTTCTGGTATTCGGAAGCTCTATGGGAAGTTATCCGGTTCCGCATTATTTGGGGCTTACTACTCTTTCAACAAAATATATTTCTATGAACTCCAAGTACACAGGGGAAGCTAGCATACTGGCAATTATCATGATGGTATTTGGTGTGGCGATACTGATGATGAATCAAGTCAGCCTAAGAAGCCGAAAAAGCTATACAACTGTGACCGGAAAATCAGGGCAGATTTCAAAGATTGACTTGGGTAAGATGGGGAAAAGTGTAATTGCAATCATTTTTATCATACTAACGTTTTTTACCAGCATTTTTCCGATTATTTCTTTTGCTTTTGAAACAATCTTGCCGAATCCCGGGGATTATAGCTTCCTTTATACCGGAAATACAGGTAATTTGACAAGCAAGTGGTGGTTAACAAGAGATAACATTGCGGAAAAAGGTATGTACGGGCAGCAGGGTATTT
>DAOLPD010000001.1:0-62911 GCA_035417425.1 Bacillota bacterium | reverse complement strand
TATTTCCTTTGTTTCAAACTCGGTATTCAGAACAGCGTTTTCTATATCCACTACCATTCTGTCCGGATTCATCATGGTAAAGCTTTTGTATTTAACGGGGTTGTCTGCAACTATATTCAACTGGGGAAATCCCCCATCATCATCATAGATTATCTCTTCAATTTTCGCCTTCTTGTATTCTATAGGCTCCTCAGCTTCCGCTGCAGGTGCTTTCTTCTTATCTATGCTTGCAACATTCTTTGCTTTGTCATAGGAAACATCATAGTCGAAGTTGTTCTGAATAAAGGTTATTGGCACATATAACCGTGAGTTATACATAATGGGTGCCGGGCTTATCTTAACGCTTTTGCCGTTTATAACACCGATGCCGTAACCTACCGTTACCTTGACCAAGTTGTCGCCCAATCTCATTTCCATAGTCTCCGGGCCTGCATACCAGCTGACCTTATAGCCCATACCTTCCCCTGCATGCCTCAAGGGTATGTAAACAGCGTTGTTTTTTATTACCGGGGCATCTGTACCTATCTTTTTTCCCAGCACATACAAGCCTTTGGTCTGTTCGGCTGTTTTGTCCGCTTCCGTTTTCTTGTCAATTGAGACTATGTTCTTTGTTTTGTCATATGTAGTGGTATAGTTGAAATACTTCTGCACAAAAGTCAATGGCATGTATGACCTTTCCTTATACATTATGGGAGCGGCATCCAGCTTTACCTTATTCCCGTTGACATAAGCATCTGTACTTCCTACTTTTATCTTCAATGTCTGCTTGGAGTCCTTAAGCTCCATGGTACTGGTTTTGGCGTCCCAAGTGGCTTTGTAGCCTAATGCTTCCCCTACCGCCCTGACAGGAAGAAATATTCTGTTGTCCTTGACAATAGGAGGGCTTGCCGTGCTCACTTTCTTGCCCAGTATCTGCATTGACAGCGGAGGTGCTTTTGCTTCGGCTGCTTGTGCGGATACGGTGCATGCAAAGCTTGTCAATAATAGGCAGAGCACCGTTATAACTACAAATGCTTTTTTCATATAATTCCTCCTCGCAGATTATTTTTCAGATATTCTATCCATGCGCAGTTCAGCAAGATTTGCAGAATATCTTATACAATGTCAAAATAGACATATTCTACTATATATTTCGACCATATTCCCCAAATACCTTTACACTTATATTATAATTCTGTTACCATAATGTTTCATTTCTGTTTCAAAGCAGGAGACATGGGCGAGACAGGAGAAACGTCCCCATGTCTCCCATGTCTCAAAAAGAAAAAAGATACGACATACTCGTATCTTTCGACGTGAATTTACATATTTTGTTCCTGTTTATTTTAAAGCTTTATAAATTTCATCCGTATCAGGAGGGTTCAAAAGAGAAATATCCCCATTTCTTATTATATTTCTGCCGGCCTCGGTTATCCTGCCGATTATTACAGCCGGTATGCCCTTCTCCTCAAGTATCCTTACCAGTTCAGTTCCCCTTGCAGCGGTAATAAGCATTGAACCGCTTGATATCAGCCTATACGGGTCAATTCCATAAAAACTGCAGATTTTTTTTGTAACCTCCCGGACAGGTATCTTATCTATATATATGTCTATACCCTTTCCTGAGCTTTCTGCAATCTCCCAGGCAGCCCCTAATATCCCCCCCTCGGTAACATCATGCATGCTGCTGGCTCCGAACTCTCCTGCAGCCACTCCTTCTTCCACTACACTGATATTATCGATAAAAGACCTGGCAGACTCTATCTCCTCCGGTGTCAGAACGGCTTCAAGCTCCTTTCCCTTATCCGAGGCTATTATTGATGTGCCCTCCAAGCCTGCCCATTTGGTCATAATCACATCATCCCCTGTCTTTGCTCCCGAAGACCTTACTATTCTGTCCTTCTGCACCTTTCCTACGGCAGTTGTGGATATAACAATACGGTTTACCGCAGAGGTTACTTCGGTATGCCCTCCGATTATCTCGACTCCCAGCTTTGAGGCTGCTTCTCCCGCCTCCTCCATTACCCTCTTTATATCCTCTTCTGTTGTTTTTGGAGGCGCCAGAATCGTTACCATTATTCCAACCGGCCTTACCCCGCTGGTTGCTACATCATTGCAGGATATATGTATTGCCAGGGCACCGGCATCCTTAACGGCTCCTGTTATCGGATCGGTGGACAACACGCATGCATGGCTTCCAAAGTCTATGGCAGCACAGTCCTCTCCGATTTCGGGCCGCAATATTACTTCTTCATTTCGTATCTTGATATTACTAAATACCAGGCTTTTCAACAGTTCCGGAGGAATCTTCCCTTCCTTCATATGCAACACCTTCTTCAGCACCAAATATATTCTATTATATCATAACCACTAATACCAGTCATCAGCCGCAGCAATATCATCCCCCTCAGTTACGGAATCCAGCAGCCTCGCGGTCCCTTTATTGTGTTTTGTGCCTGTTATTTAAGTACCAGCTTTTAGTTTTATCCACCCCTTTTGCTGCATAAACATATATAGATATACCAATTGCAATATTTTTTATCGGGTGGTGTTTCGATGATCTTTGAATTCTCATATCCTGACATAATAAAACAATGCAATACAATGGCATATCTCAACGTAATATCCTTCTGCCTGCTTTCGGGCTGCGGAAGTATAGAGATGCCTGATGAACAGGAGTTAAGTCATATATACAAGCTTCTCAAAGGGGCAGGCAGCATCAGAATGCCCAAAAATATTACTTTTATGTCTTCCCTTTATAAAAAGTGTATTCCCATATATGCAGCCATCCCGGAAGCTTACTATGACTTTAAAAGCTTCCGCTGGCTGGAGAAAAAGATGAAGAAATCCGTTGAGCCTAATGTATTAGCCCATTCCATATGCAGCATGACCGCCCTCATACCTATTATACAAAACGGTGAAATACAACCGGAGAACAAGGAATTTATTGCCTACTGCCTTGGTATAAGCTCAATTAAACAGGCCCGCTTCCTAATGGACTATCTTAAGCTGGGAGACTTTTATTATTCCGGAGAGGATGCCGGGGATAACGTCTATGGTGAATATAGAATTACCATTAACAACGAGAATCCGGATATCAAAACTCAATTCTTTGTTGCGGAAGCCCTTTCTTCGGTATTGGAGCTGCTTGACAGGGACGAGTCATATTCAAGGGAATTAATACCCAAGCTTAAGAAGGCTTTGGAAGTGCTTCCGGTATTATGCGAGAACATTACAGAGAATATAAATGATATCAGCTCCCGGGACCTGTCAGCAGTGGGCCTGAGCCTTTTATCCATTTTAAGGCATACCGCCATGTACAAAGAAACAGTATACAGTACAGCTAATGTAATAGGCATGGAGCTTTGTGAGCGTTTGTCCCATACCGGCGATATTGCAAGAAATATCTCCGATGAAAGCTTCAGCTCCTTCATAACCTTGTGCAACTGCATGAACTTCCTGATAAAACTGCATGAGATCAATGACCTGATTGTATATGAAACCTCATTCCTGAAGCTCTATGACCGGATTGATTCATATTGGGACAGAAGCAGCGGATTATTTCTGGTCACGAGAAAAAACAAGCAAAAATACAGCTTTAAGGAGACGGCAGCCGTTTTTGCCGCTTTGCGCATGCTTCGCAGCTGTCTTACCGATGCCGGCCTTTTCATGCATGTGGACAGACAGCTATCCGCATTTTATAGTGCAACATTCATAAGCAGCAAGCTGTTCAACAACCAATTCTATCCCATACTGCAGGATACAAAACTGGAGCTTCACAATCTGGGCTCCACGGAAAAACGCTCAGCTCCTGTTTTTTCCGAGTATTTTGAAGTCAAGCTGAATAAAAGAAAATATCACTGCGAGCCGGGATACTTCCAGGCCGAAGACATATTGTCAGGCTGCAAATATCTGTTGTATTGAACTTCAGCATGAGGGCTTCCCGGTGTGAAATACTCCTTCCACTCCTGATAGCTCATTATCTGATGGTCTGATACTATATAGAGGCATTCAATATTCCGGGGAGGTATGGGATGCATTACCAGTACTTCAGCATCGTAGCCTTCCCTTTTGTCATACCTTTTGATCAGGTTATCGTTGCAACTGAGGGAGTTCTGCCAATATTTCTCTGCAAGTGCTTTTCCGTTAGCCTTCATGAATTCTTTTGTGCCCTCGAATCCATCCATATGCTGAAGTATAAAGGGCTCATATATGAAATTTGCCAGGTTTTCATTGCATATCCAGCATCTGTCTTTTAGTATCCCTATTCTCAATATGGCGCTGTGGGAATGCCACTTATGCCCTTCCTTGAACCCGATGCTGGCAAATATGGCCTTCCTCCTCTCCACCCAATCCGGAATTTCTTTGGGCTTATGGAGGTCGAAAAAACCGTGGAAGTCGGTATATTTACCGGCATAAGTATTCTTATCATCGTATCTGATGCCTTCATGCAGGGTCTTTTTCAGGTCAACAATACTGACCACATGATAAACACAGCCTTCCTCCAAATAATCTTCAAGGGTCATGGCATTGCTCTCCTATATAATTTGTGGTATTAGTTTTCACAAATCTGATAAAAACTATGTGAATAATGAGTAATGGCGCTGTCGAATATTGCCCGGGCAATATTCGACAGCGCCATTATCTAATTTTCAGCTATACAACATGGCATGCTGCAAAATGATTTGCTGCTTTCTCTTCAAATACTGGTGTTTCTTCCCGACATCGTCCTATGGCATATTGGCATCTGTCAACAAATCTGCATCCTTCTTTTGGATTTATCGGGCTTGGTACGTCTCCCTCCAGCATTATCCTTTTCCTGTTCCTTTGTATTTCTGGATTCGGTATGGGTATAGCCGACAGCAAAGCCTTGGTGTAGGGGTGAACAGGATTCGAGTATAGTTCATCTGACTTCGCAAGCTCCATCATATGCCCAAGATACATAACCCCGACTCTGTCAGATATATATCTGACCATTGACAAATCGTGAGCTATGAACATATAAGTCAGGCCCAGCCCGTCCTGCAGCTCTTTCAAAAGATTAACCACCTGGGCTTGTATTGAAACGTCCAATGCAGAAATAGGCTCATCACAGACGATGAATTTCGGATTCAGAGCCAATGCCCTTGCTATACCTATTCTTTGACGCTGTCCTCCGGAGAATTCATGTGGAAAACGCATAGCATGCTCGTCATTCAATCCGACCAGTCTCAAGAGTTCAATGACCCTTTCGGAACGCTCCGATCTATCTTTATAAACCTGATGTATATCAAGGGGTTCCGCCACAATATCTTCTACCGTCATTCTCGGATTAAGGGAAGCATAGGGATCCTGGAATATCATCTGAAAATCTCTTCTGATCTCCTGCATATCCTTTCTTGAAAGCTTATATATGTTATGTCCGTTGAATATAAGCTCTCCCTCCGTTGGCTCGTATAGACGCACTATAGTCCTGCCGGCAGTTGACTTCCCGCAGCCTGACTCTCCAACCAGTCCGAAGGTCTCCCTGGGATATATGTCAAAGCTTATTCCGTCCACCGCCTTAAGCTTTCCGCCTGCAACATCAAAATACTTTTTTATATTTCTTGCAGAGATTAAAGGTTCTGTCATCATACTTCCCTCCCATCCATTGAATTCATTTTTTGTGCCATGGGATGGTTCAACCAGCAGCGGCTCTGATGAGTTGCACTGTGCTCATCAAATTCCGGCATATTATCCTTACAAATCTTCATGGCCGAACTGCAGCGGTCATAGAAAGAGCAGCCCTTAGGCGGAACATACAGGTCCGGCGGTGTTCCGTCTATTGAATAAAGCGGTTCCTCCCTGCTCATATCCAAACGAGGTACGGAAGCTAACAGCTTTCTTGTATAGGGATGCTTCGGCGAAGCAAATATCTCATGAGTCAAACCTACCTCCAATATCTGTCCTGCATACATGACAACGACTCTGTCGCTCATATCGGCCACTATTCCCAAATCGTGAGTAATGAGGATTATTGACATCTCCATCTGCTCCTGAAGCTTCTTCATCAATTCCAGAATCTGAGCCTGAACCGTAACATCCAAAGCTGTGGTAGGTTCATCCGCAATCAGCAATTGAGGATTGCACACCATGGCCAATGCAATCATTACTCTCTGACGCATACCTCCGGAAAACTCATGAGGATATTGGTTTATTCTTTTTTCAGGCTGAGGTACTGCTACCAATTCAAGCATTTCAACAGACTTCTTCACTGCTGCTTCTCTGCTCATCTTATGATGCTTAACCAAGCCTTCTACAATCTGATATCCTATTTTCATTGTAGGATTCAAAGAGGTCATGGGGTCCTGAAATACCATTGATATCTTATTTCCTCTTATTGCCTGCATTTGCTTTTCTGTTTTCTTCAAAAGGTCTTCCCCGTTGAATAGTATTTCTCCGCCTTTGAAGAATGCCGGGGGCATAGGGAGAAGCTGCATTATACCGCTGGCGGTAACCGACTTCCCGCAGCCTGATTCTCCTACTATTGCTACAGTCTCCTTCCTGCCGACGCTGAAGGTGATATCCCTTACAGCTTCAACTTCGCCAAAAAAGGTTTTGAAAGATATCTGCAGATTTTTTACTTCCAATATATTATTCATGTTCTCACCTCTCTCTATTTTCGCAGCCTTGGGTCTAAAGCATCACGAAGCCCGTCTCCCAATACGTTAAAGGCAAACATTATAAGTGAAATAAATATTGCCGGTATAAACAACTGGTATGAATTACCTACCGGAAGACCTGCCAGCCCGCTGTTAGCCAAGGTCCCCAAGCTTGATTTGGGCGCTTGCAGCCCAAGGCCTATAAACCCCAAGGTCGCTTCTGCAAAAATAGCTCTGGGAATTTCCAAAGTAACATTAACCAATATTGGCCCCAGTGTATTCGGTATTATATGCTTTTTAAGTATCCAGCTCTTGTCGGCTCCCAGGGATTCCGACGCTAAAGCATATTCGCTTTCCTTCAATTGGAGTACTTGCCCGCGAACCAGTATGGCCATGGGTACCCAGCTTGTCAGAGACAGTGAAAAAATCAGAACAAACATTGAGCTTCCCTGACCGGCCTGGGAAAATACTACCGATATCAGGATTACCACCAGAAGATACGGGATACTGTAAATTATCTCTGCAATACGCATCATAACAGAGTCTACTTTTCTGTTGCTGATGCCTGCAATACCTCCGTATAAAACCCCTATAAAGAAGTCTATAAATGCAGCCATAATTCCAATAAACAAAGAATATCTGACACCAAACCAGTTTCTTGTAAACAGGTCCCTGCCCAGTTCATCTGTTCCAAACCAGTGAACACTGTCAGGGTGCGAGTTTATCAGGCTGTAATTCTGCTCAAAATACGTAAATCCATTTATCTTAGTCCCTACGAAGGACATTACACCAAGAATGCATATCAGCAGCAGCCCGGTCATGGCTAATTTATTCATTTTCAGCCTTCGCCATACATCAGGCCAATACCTTATACTGGGGCGACGTATTCTTTCGGCGTTTTTATCTTCTTTGTCTGCGGCATTGAATAATTCAGGTGATACATCTAATCCTGCATTCATCATCGTCCCTCCTTAGTAAGCTTGATTCTTGGATCGATCAGCATATAGGCAATATCCACAATCAGTAACATAATAACTAAAATAATAGCGTAAAAGATTGTGGTTCCCATAATTAAAGGATAATCCCTGTTATTTATTGATGTAATAAAGAACATCCCAAGGCCGGGAATACCAAAAATCTTCTCAATAACGAAGCTTCCCACTATTAGATTGGTTGCAACCGTACCCAGAATGGAAACAACAGGCAGTATCGCATTTCTGACAGCATGCCTCAGTACAACCGTTGCCTTGGATATCCCTTTGGATTTAGCGGTCTTTATATAATCCTGCCCCAAAACCTCCAGCATACTGGAGCGCATGTACCTTGCAAGCTGTGCCAGGGGCATAAGCGCCAATGCAATGGAAGGAAGAATCGAGTGCCTGAAGCTGCCCCATCCTCCGATAGGCAGCCATTCTATATTTCTGGCAAGAAACTGTATGAATACTGTGCCCATAATAAAGCTCGGTACCGAAACCCCTATAATTGCAATAATCATAGATAAATAATCCGGCCACTTATTCTGATTCAAGGCGGCAATTGCTCCCAATGCAGGTCCGAATACAACAGCTATCAATAAGGCTTCAAGACCTATGAAGGCTGATACCGGAAGGCCTCTCTTTATCATATCATTTACTGTTTCAACCCTTGATTTCATGGAGTCACCGAAATCACCCCTGATGATTTTCCCCAAATATATAAAATATTGCTCGCTTAAAGGCTTATCCAGGCCGTATTTTCTATGCAGATTCTCATAAACTACCTTAGGCATTTTACTTTCCTGCCTGAATGGATCTCCGGGAACAGAATGCATCAGTATAAATGTGATGGTAATAATAGCCCAAATAGTAACTACAGCCATTGCTATTCTTTTCAACAGATATTTTTTCATTTTTTACCTCCTTTGCCATTAATAAAAGAATATCGGGGGCTGCAATTCACAGCCCGCCGATCTTCTCAATAAATGTCCGAATTATTACTTATTCATATCTGCGTATATGAAGTAAGGATATCTGTTCAAAGGCTTGAATACTCCGGTTACATACGGTTTCTGTGCATAGGGCTGTGTATAGAAGTATACCGGTACTACAGGCATAGCATCCATTAGGATCTTTTCAGCCTTACGCATGTTTTCCATACGAACCTTCTGGTCTGTAGTTGCTTTTGATTCCTTTACCAATCTGTCATATTCCGGATTGCTGTATTTTGCGTCATTGAAAGGACCGTCCGATACCCACAGGTCGATGAAAGTCATCGGGTCAATATAGTCGCCTATCCAGCCGGCACGGGAAATCTGATAATCTCCGGCTTTTTCCCTGTCAAGCTTAACCTGGAAGTCTACGTTTTCAAGCTGCAGCTCGATGCCAAGATTGGTTCTCCACATTTCCTGAGCTGCCTGAGCTATTATCTTGTGAGCTTCCAATGTATTGTAAAGAATTGAGAACTTCTTGAAATCTTCAACCTTGTAGCCGGTTTCGGCCAAGCCTTCTGCAAACAGCCTCTTGCCCTCTTCTACATTGTACTCAACCAGCTTGCCTACGCCGTCCCTGTATTCCTTGCCGTTTTCATCCAGCATTCCGAAAGGAACAACACCTTCTGCCGGAAGCTGACCGCCCTGGGCTATCTTGTCGCATATAGTCTGTCTATCCAGAGTAAGTGAAAGGGCTTTTCTAATTTTTGCATTATTGAAAGGTTCCATCTTGTTATAGAGGTTATAATAATATACTGCAAGCTCTCCGCCTATTACCAGCTCCGGATTGCCTTCAGCCTTCAGCTGTGCAACAACTGCCTGGGGAAGCGGAGTCAGGAAGTCGTATTCGCCGCCCAGGTATTTCTGCCAGGCTGTATTTTCATCATTCAGTATAGAAAACTCTATACCATCCAGTTTAACAACTGATGAATTATAGTAATTGTCGTTCTTAGCCAGTGTTATTGAAGCGTTATGCTCCCATCCGGTCAGTTTGAACGGACCGTTGGATACGTGAGTGTCAGCATTTTTTGCCCAATCGGGATTTGCTTCTGCAACCTTCTTATTAACCGGATAGTATGTGTAGAAGGATGTCAGTTCAAGGAAATAAGCGGTAGGTGACGCAAGAACAACTTCCAATGTCTTATCGTCAATAGCTTTTACGCCTACTTCATCAGCAGTACCGGTCTTGGTATTGTATGCTTCGCCGCCCTTAAGATAATATAACTGGTATGCATAATCTGAAGCCATGTCCGGATCCAATGCACGCTTCCATGCAAATTCAAAGTCGTATGCTGTTACAGGGTCACCATTGGACCATTTAATATCATCGCGCAGTGTAAAGGTATAAGTTACATCATCATCGGCAAGTTTATATTCTTTTGCCATACCCAGTACTATCTTGCCATCCACGTCTTTCTTTGTGAGCCCCTCAAATGTGTGGTCCAGTACCCATGAGTCATGGGTTCCTTGTGCCAGAGCCGGATCCAATGAACCAGGCTCAAAAGCATTGTTGGTCCTCAATATTTTGGGTTCTGCAGCAGCTTCTCCGGGAGTTTCCGCAGGAGCCTTCGGTGCGCATGCTGATAAAGCAAAGCTTAATACCATCAGCATAGCCAGTACTAAAACTAAAGACTTTTTCATAATTCATCCCCCTTTATTTTAATTTTAGGCATCTATGTAAATTTATAGCCTAACAAAAATATTTGCTTAACACGGCTAAAAGCATAAGACAAATCAACAATGAAAATATTTTATGAATATAAAATATCTGTTATTAAATAGAAAAAATACTTCGATATACCTGAAATATCCCTATAATTATTTAAAAAAATCAGCAGGTGTTCAAATTCAACAGTAATCTAATATAACAACTAATCTTTGAAACCCTGTTTCATTCATTGCCGGTCTTAACAGAGATGAAACACTGTCTTGATTATGCTGCTGTAAGATATACCTTTAAAACCTGCTAATCTATCCATATTTGATATACATCTTAATTACTAATATACCAAAGCATTGTGAACTTTTTGTGAACTTTTATTGATTTTTTCATGAACTTTGATAATATTTATCTTCTACAATTCCGCCCAGCTTCTGAAAGTATCCTCATCAATAACAGCCACATTGAGCTCATTTGCCTTGTCAAGCTTTGAACCCGCATCTTCACCTGCCAGCACAAAATCTGTCTTTTTACTTACACTTCCCGATACTTTCCCTCCGAAGCTTTCTATTATTTCCGCCGCCTGTTCCCGGGTAAAGTTTGGAAGCTTTCCTGTAAGTACAAAAGTTTTGCCGTTGAAATGTTCATTTTCCCTTATTTCCTTTTTTGACCCCTTTATATTCACACCGCATTCCTGAAGCTTTCTTATTAATTTAATATTCTGCTCCTGCTTGAAAAATGTTATTATGCTTTCAGCCATTTTGTCCCCTATTTCGGATATTCCGGTCAATCTATCATAATCCGCATCAAACATGGCTTCAATATCTTCAAACTCGCCGGCCAGAACCTGTGATGCCCTCTGTCCTATCATCCTTATTCCGAGTGCATAGATAAGCCTGTTCAGCGGGTTTACCTTGGAAGCTTCTATTGCATCCAAAAGGTTCTGTACAGATTTTTCACCCATTCTTTCTATCTCAACAAGTTCATCCCTGTGATTCTTCAACAGGTATATATCGGCCGCATCCCTGATAAAGCCTTTATCCATCAGCAGGCTCATTATCTGGGGCCCGAACCCTTCTATATTCATTGCATCCCTTGATACGAAATGGAACAATGCCCTTTTAAGCTGAGCGGGGCATGAAATGTTTGTGCACCTGGTCACTGCCTCTCCCTGCTCCCTAATGGTGTCTGACTTGCAAACGGGACATTTCTTCGGCATTTCAAAGGGCTGCTGGGATCCGTCCCTGTCCTCCCTGACCACTTCCACGACCTCCGGAATCACATCTCCGGCCTTTTTGATCATTACTGTATCCCCAACTCTTATATCCTTTTCCTTTATGTAATCCTCATTATGAAGTGTTGCTCTGCTTATAACTGACCCTGCAAGCCTTACAGGCTCCAGCTCGGCAGTAGGGGTTATGGCTCCCGTTCTACCCACCTGGACTATGATATCCTTAACCTTGGTCTTCTTGGTCTCAGGAGGAAATTTATATGCTGTTGCCCAGCGGGGATTTTTTGTCGTATACCCCATGGCTTCCCTTTGCCTGAGGCTGTTTACCTTTATAACCAGGCCGTCAATTTCAAAGGGCAGCTCTCCTCTCTTGTCAGCCCAGTATTTGCACTTCTCTATTATTTCTTCGCTGCTTTTGTGCACGCTGATGAAAGGGCTAACCTTGAAGCCCAATTCTTCAAGGTATTCCAAAGTTTCCACATGGGTATCGAAGTTTTTCCCCTCTATGCTCTCAAGATTGAATATAAATATATCCAGCGGCCTGCTTGCAGTCACTTTGGTATCCAACTGCCTCAGAGATCCTGCCGATGCATTCCTTGGATTCGCAAACAAAGGCTCCTCCTGCTCCTCCCGCCTTGCATTCAGCTCTTCAAAGGCTTTCTTGGACATGTAAACTTCTCCTCTGACCTCCAGGTCAACCTCCTCTTCAAGCAGCAGGGGTATGGATTTTACCGTCCTTAGATTTGAAGTAATATCCTCTCCTTTGATGCCGTCGCCTCTCGTTGCCCCCAGGACAAACCGGCCTTCCTCATAGTTCAATACGACTGTGAGTCCGTCTATCTTCAATTCGACAACATATTCCACATCATCTCCCACGGCCTTTCTTACCCTGTAATCAAAATCCCTTATGTCGTTTTCATCAAATACATTGCTCAGGCTCAGCTTCGGGGTCTTGTGCACAACTTCAGAAAACCCCTTAAGGACCTCTCCCCCGACCCTCTGAGTGGGAGAATCAGCTCGCTTCAAAGCCGGGAATGTGTTCTCCAACTCCATAAGCTCTTTCATGAGCAAATCATATTCATAATCACTGATTTCCGGCTTGTCAAGCACGTAGTAGTTGTAATTATGCTTGTTTATAAGCTTAATAAGCTCATCAGCCCTTTTTTCCAGCTTGTCTATACCCAATCGGATTCCTCCCTTCGATATGATATACTATTATTCCTAAATAACATCAGGAAGTAAAGTTATATGTATTATGCTTGTATATTTATTGTATAAGCAGCCTTGCGGAGAAGCGCTAGAACTTCTTAACGAAGTGGAGGATCAGCTGCATCAACTGTTTGAGCGAAGCGAGTTTTGATGCAGCCCGGAACGAGTTTAGAAGTGTCTGGCTTTGAAGCTCCGGCTGCGTTGCAATAAATATACAAACTAATAATCTAAACTTTTACCAATAGCTCCTTTGGAATCTCCCGTACAAATTTTGAAATTGTATTAAAGGTAGTATTCCCATACAATGTGCGTTCAAATGCGGCTGTCAGGTAAAGCCTTTCCTTTGCCCTGGTTATGCCTACATACATCAGCCGCCTTTCCTCCTCCATCTGCTTGTCTTCGAAGTATGACCTCTGGCTGGGAAATACCCCCTCCTCCATGCCAGAAATGAATACGAAGGGGAATTCAAGGCCTTTTGCACTGTGCAAGGTCATCATTATCAAGGCGTCTTTGCCTTCCTCCACTGTATCTATATCGGACATAAGAGCCATCTGTTCAAGAAACTCAGGCAATAAGGCACTTTCATTCAACTCCTCGAACTCAAAGGTCGCAGATAACAGCTCCTTGATATTCTCAGCTCTCGTCAGGGATTCTTCATCTCCGTCCTTTTCAAGCTCGTCAAGATATCCCGTGCGTTCCAGCACTTCCTTTACAATTATTGATACCCTTTCAGTCTCCGCTATGCCCATAAGATCGCTCATAAGCTTAACAAATTCCTTGATTCCCTTTTTTGCTTTTGTGCCGACTCCTTCAATTCTGTCAACCTCAAGCAGGGCACCGAACATGGAATCTCCCGTAGCCCGGGCATATTGGGATATCGCTTCCAGAGTTGAATTCCCTATGCCTCTTTTGGGGATATTTATTATCCTTTTAAGGCTCAAATCCTCATCGGGATTCTGGATAACCCTCAGATAAGCGATGATGTCCTTTACTTCCTTCCTGTCATAGAACTTGAAGCCCCCTACTATCCTATAGGGCAGTCCGTGGGACATGCAAGTTTCCTCAAGTACACGGGACTGGGCATTGGTACGGTACAATATAGCAAATTCCCCCAGCTTTCGGTTTTCCTGGGCAATCATCCTTTCAACCTCGTCCATTATGAAATTGGCCTCTTCCCTTTCATCCAAAGCATAGTGATATATTATGGAACGGCCTGTTCCCCTGTCAGTCCACAGCTTCTTGCTCTTTCTGCCGTAATTATTGCTTATTACCGCATTGGCAGCTTCCAGTATTGTTTCTGTGGATCGGTAGTTCTGCTCCAGCTTGACCACTTTGGCTCCGGGGAAGTCCTTCTCAAAGTTCAGTATATTTCCGATATCCGCTCCCCTGAAGCTGTATATGCCCTGGTCATCGTCCCCAACAACACAGATATTCCTGTGCTGCGCTGCAAGAAGCCTGATAAAGGTATACTGGCTGAAGTTTGTGTCCTGGTATTCATCCACCATAATGTATCTGAACTTATTCTGATAATATTCCAATATATCCGGATTCAGTTTAAAAAGCTCCACCGTCTTGCTGATTATGTCGTCAAAATCCAAGGCATTGTTTTTCTCGAGCTTTTTCTGGTACAGCATGTATATATCCGCAAGCTTCCTTCTTCTGATATCATGCATGTTCTTATCATAAAACTCCCGGGGAGTCATCAGCCTGTCCTTCGCTGCGGATATTTCAGAAGATACGACCCTGAAGGGAAAATTCTTCTCATTGAGATTCAGTTCCTTTAGGCATTCTTTTATCAGAGTTTCCTGATCCTTGGTATCATATATCACAAAATTCTTCTTATATCCCTTGAGGCTTTCTACATTTTTTCTCAGCATTCTGACACAAGCCGAATGAAAGGTGGAGATCCACATGTTATCGGTATTGCCTATAAGTCTGTGAACTCTCTCCTTCATTTCCCTGGCCGCTTTGTTGGTGAAGGTTATTGCAAGTATATTCGAAGGATATACACCCTTTTCATCTATCAAATGGGCTATCCTGTATGTAAGTACTCTTGTCTTGCCGCTGCCTGCCCCTGCAAGTATCAGAAGCGGTCCTTCGGTGTGCAGCACTGCTTCCCGCTGCTCTTTGTTCAGGTTATCCAAATAATTCATCAGTACCTCCGGTAGTTTCTTTTGTTAAATACTATTATAAAGCATCCTTCCCATAAAGAGAAGAACAAATGCGGCCATGGCCGCATTTGAAGCCCATGCACCTTTTGCTTTCAATGAATATAAAAATGAAAACAGCTAAAAATAAAACGAGGTGAGATTTTATGTCAACGAAAATGAGGTGAAGCCATGAATATAATAGATGAAACGTACAACGGAGAGAAGTATCCCATAATAGAGCGTAAATATAATTCCTACTGGTTCCCCGAAAATTATAATCCGGACAATGAAGAAGCCCAGGCTGAGGAGTTGGTGAATTCTTATATGAATCATGAGGATATTATTAATAATAAAAACAAGAATTCAAAATAGGAAATAAAAATCCATATAGAACACAGTAAAAAATTTCAGCCTGTGTTCTATATTATTTTCTGATGCTGCTCTTGGAATAATGCACATTTCAAAGTATAATTAATCCATAAAGCATTAATTTATATAAAGACCGGGGGTACCATTTTTGTTGAGGAATAAACGCAGCCTAACAGTTATTGCCTTTTCATCCTTTTCTTCATGGCTCCTGTCCTTCCTCTTCGGAGGACAGGTACTGCTTACAATTGCAGGTATAAATAATGTCAACATAAATGGGCTGACCTTCGGATCAATTGCAGCTCATTTTATCGGTCTGTTTGTCTGCGGATTTTTTATAAAATCAATTAAAGCTGCAAAGGGTTTAATGCTTTTTTCCATTCCTGTTTGTATACTCGGAACTATAGTTTTTTTCTTTGTACCTTCAATAATGTGGCATATATCGCTTCTGATATTGTCATTCCTGTCCGGTGCTTGTGTGGCAGCCTGGGGCTTCTACTTCAAAATGCTTGCTTTCTCCTATGAACGAATTAAAATCATAGCCGATGTCCTGATCTATTCAAATATCCTCATGGTTATTATAAATACTGCTGCCGTCCTTATATCTTCTTATTTGGGGCTTGCACTGTCCATACTCATGCTTTCAATATCATTGTTTTTTCATACTAAATTGGCTGTGGATCAGAATACAGCTGAAGAAAGGCATACCAGACAGCCTATAAAGGCTGTCAGTCCCATAAAGCCTTTGGCCTTTTTATGCTTGTTTATCGTCATAATCACCATTAATTCCGGCTTGATGTATCAGGTCATCAATCCCGCCTTTGCCCATCATGAGTGGCTAGTCAGCTGGTATTGGGCCTTACCCTATATAGCAGCCTTATATATTGTCAGAAACCTTTCCGGCAAAGCCAACAGAAGCTACATACTCTACGTTGCCATTGCAATGATAGGCCTTTCATCTGTAGGATTTATGATGCTTGACCGTTCTGCCGCAAGCTATCTTATCATAGATACCCTGATGCTGGGGGCCTGCGGCGTATATGACCTGTTCTGGTGGAGCATCCTGGGAGAAATGCTGGATTATCACGATAATCCGGCAAAAATCCTTGGTATCGGGCTTTCCGCAAATGTTTTCGGAGTATTGATCGGCGGGATGATTGGAAGCACCATCGCCGATTCGAATACAGGAAGTATTGACTCATCCGTATTGGCGCTTGTAGTAGTATTTATAGTCCTCATCATACTTCCGCTGCTGCACAGGCATCTTTCCGGCCTCTTGAAAAACCATATTTTCCTGACGGCCTTGAGTGAAATTGAACCGTCGAAACAGAAAAAAGCAATTGAAAATTTTGCAGTCATCGGCCAGCTTACCGAGCGGGAAAGTGAAATAGCAGCCCTGCTTCTCAAAGGCCGGACCTACAAGATGATTGCCGATGAGCTTTATCTCAGTGAGAACACTATAAAAACACATATAAAAAACATCTACTCCAAATTCAACATTCAGAGCAAGACTGAGCTTATAAAGCTGCTGACGGAAAAGGAAACCCCCTAGCTGTAATGCTTTTAATGAAAGATTCCATATCTCTCACTATTATCGTGTGAGAGATTTTTTATTTAAATCACCGTAATCACCCATTTCGGGTGACGACTTTTTTGGCTCATATGGGATATATTTGAATCAATAACTATTCAGTGTCTGAATATGAGAAAGGGGAATTTTTATGAAGAAAATGTTATCGATAGTTATTACATTTGCGCTCCTCTTTAGTATGGCTGCGGGATTTACAACGGTTGTATCGGCAGCGGAGGGAGGATATGCATGGGTGCTGGTGGATACTCACGAATATCCGGTACCTGAAGCAGATAGCTTTTACGGCAGTCTTAAAGGTAACACTATAGAATTGAAGTATGCATGGCCTTACGGCTTAGGTGTATATGCTTCTAAGGACTATGACAACCCGACAAATATGCACGCAATATATACCTGGAGTAATCCTCCAAGCACCATAATGCCAAACCAGACAGTGACTTTAAAGCTAGAACAGAATGTAATCAGCAACAGAAACGGGAATTACAGTATCGGCTTCAATCCTTACTTTCATATGGACATGGAAGGTTTGGATATCGGAAGTGCCACAGCCAGCAAGGTAATTGCTAAAATAACCTATGCTGACGGTACCGCGGCAAAGTATCCGGGAATAGGATACAATCAAGATGCACAGGCACAACAATCCTTTACGGCAGATATGACCCTAAACTTCATAGGAGAAGGCCGCCCTGGAGATAAGCAAGCCCTATACATGGGAGTTTATGCAGGCTCACCGGGTTCGGTAGGTGTAAGATATACCTATGAATGGAAGCAAACTTCATCAGCAAATGCTGCTCCCATTTCATCAGGAACTACCTATCTTGGTACCTACTCCTGGGCAGGGGAATGGGACAGCAACTGGGGTAAAATGTTAATAACCCAAAACGGTGCTTCTGTTACAGGTACCTATACCCACGACAGCGGAAAAATCAACGGCACAATATCCGGAAATGTCTTTACCGGTACCTGGTCCGAGTCCCCATCCTATTCACCACCGTCCGATGCCGGTGACATGGAGCTTACAATGTCCGCCGACGGGAAAAGCTTTACCGGCAGATGGCGCTACGGTTCAGAAGGAAGCTGGAGTAATTGGGATGGCAGCATGCGTATTACTGAGGTTATTCCCGCACCAAAACCGGCAGCAACATCTCCTGCACCTGTAATTACAACAACTCAGGCCAATTCGGCAGGAAGCAATGCAGAAACATTTGAATCCGGATCAAGGATAATGTGGCAGCCTGCTGACGGATTGGGATACAGGCTGTTCAGGTCAACCTCCAAAAGTGACCTTGGCATATCAGTAACTGACTTTTATATAACCGGCACCTCTTATGCTGATGTAAATATAGAAGCCAACACCACTTACTATTACACTGTAAAGCCGGTACTCGCAGAAGCAAAACCCTTCGAAGGAATAGATGAAAAACTGGGTGCTGCAATTGCCACATATACAGTAACAACAGGCAGCCAGGTCTACAAGCCCGGAAGCTTTAAGCACTTCATCATGCTCAAGCTTGACAACCCGAATATGAGTGTGGACGGAGTAATCCAGGAAGTGGACCCGGGACGCAGCACCTCGCCTATGACCATTGCAGGAAGAACGATGGTACCAATCCGTGCCGTCGTGGAAGCCATGGGAGGCACGATAGGCTGGGATCAAGACACCCGTAAGATAACACTGACAGCCAGAGGAAATGTGGTTGAAATGTGGTTGGACAAAACTGATATAAAAATAAACGGAGTCAGCCAGAAAATGGATGTAGCCCCTGTTTCTAAGAACGGAAGAACCTTTGTACCGGTAAGATTTGCAGCAGAGAACCTCAACTGTAAAGTGGACTGGATTAACAGCACCAAGGAAGCAGTAATAGTATACGAAGAATAATCCTGAGTATGGATAATATATGCTCCTCTCCGGAGAAAGGGGAGGAGCTTTATTCCTAAAGGGGGATAAAACTTTGAATACAATTAAGCGTAAACTTATGATTTATATGATGCTGAGCAGTCTTGGGATTCTGATTTCCTTAATGCTCTTTGCCGTACATTTTCATATAGTTGTTGTATTCTCGATTGTGACAACTATCCTGTTCTTGGGATTCTCTCTGAATGAATACAGAAGATATGCCTTTGCAAGGCTGATAATAGAAAATAAAATCATTCATATTGAAGCAGCTGAAACAGAATCGGAATCCAAAATGAAAAAGTCTATTGAAATCTTTGTATCATGTTTTGGAATTCTGCTTGATTCAAAGATAATTAAATTCAATACCGAAGGAATCAGCCTGAAAAAGGTTGAGATCGGACATGATTATATCCTTATAGCTTACGGAAAAGGAGAAAAGTGCGAAACTATAAGACTGCTGCATAGCAATATTAATGAACCTGAGCTCCGGGATATCGTTGAGAAGTTCCGCCGTGAGACAGGTATCATTCCGGAATTGGTCAACTGAAGAAATAGGTATTACTGTATGCAATCTGCTGCAGTTATTGCCGTTATTGCATTACCAATTTATACCAAGCAAGCGGAGTATATAATTATGGATAAATACGAACAAACCAAATTCTATTGGGAAATTGATGTGCCTATATTCAAGAATAATGTGATTTTAAAGGATCTGGGAATTGCGCTGGGAATTCCCTTCGGGCTGCTTATCCTCATTCTCTTTATTGCTTCAGGAGGTGACATTTCCGCTTCCGGAATAAAATATCCCCTGACCTTAATCGGTCTATTATTTATTGCAGGTTTTCTGTTTATCATGGTTGTATATGGGGGCAGATACTCTGCCGGTTATCTAATTGATAAGAACGGAATCCTCAACTACACTCAAAAAAAGCAAGCGAAGAAAAACTTTATTGTAAACTCATTGCTCATTATCATCGGACTGCTTTCAAAAAGGCCCTCTGCAGCCGGTGCCGGATTGCTGGCTCAAACAAGGCAATCGGTATTTATAGCATGGAAAAGTATAAGCAAAGTAAAGGTGTATCCCAAATCCAGATCTATAGTTGTCAGAGGGGGTTTTGCGGAAAAAATCGCTTTGTTCTGCAATGACGATAACTTCCAAATGGTCAGTGACATTATATTAAGCAAATTCAATGTAAATGGGGAATAGCCACATGTCCGGAACCAGTCTAAAAAAAAGAATCGGGCCTTTATTAGTAATTCTTATTGCAGTTATGATGATTGCCCTGGGCTTGTTGCGGATCTCCCTGGGATTTGCCGGTGAAAAGGGCACTGCTGTAATAACCGGCATTCGAAGGCAGGGTGGCGAAAGAGGCGAAGCGGTGCCAAACAGATATACCTATGTTGTAAGCTATACTTTTACGCTTCCCGGAGGAGTGAAAATAGACGGATTTACTTATGATATACGTGATGCAGTTTATATTAAAGTATCGGACTCAAATGTCATCATGGCTCCAATTAGGTATTTCAAGGCCTTACCTCATATAAACGCACTTGAAAGCGATTCCGGGCTGAAGGCGGGCAATCTGATATTAATTGGAGCAGGTATTATCTTGATAAAATTTGTAAAGCCTAAAAAATAAGCAGGGCGGCCGATAATGGCCGCCCTTTATCTTAACGGATTCAGCTGAGTTTCTCAGCCTCTCCGCTGATTTTGACTCTTACTTTGTGAAGGGGAATATTCTTGCCTGACATTTCCAATGCAGCCTCAGCTGCTCTTACAATTCCGTCGCAGCAAGGGACCTCCATAAATGCCACCGTTACGCTGTTTATATTGTTATTCTTTATTATCCCAGTCAGCTTCTCTACATAATAGCCTACATCGTCCAGTTTGGGGCAGCCCACTACAACCTTCTTACCCTTCAATAGGTCCAGGTGATAGTTGGGATATGCAAAGGGCACGCAGTCTGCGGTAATCAATAGATCCGCATTTTCAAAATATGGTGCTTTTTCCGGCACCAGCATCAATTGTACCGGCCACTGTGTCAGCTGTGGCTTTATCTTTACTTCTATATCTCCTGATGATACTGCTTCTGCTTTTGAAATATTATTTTGTCTGCTTATTTCTCTTGCCATGCTTCCCGGGCATCCGCCACCATGATGGAAATGTCCGTGATGGCCGCTGCATGCATGTTCTTCTTTCTTATTAAGATGTTCATGAACAGCCTTTTCATCAAATTCGGCAGCTTCCCTTTCAGTAATTGTGATTGCACCGCGGGGGCATTCTCCAAGGCATGCTCCCAGGCCGTCGCAAAGATTATCTGATATGAGCCTTGCTTTTCCGTCTATTATCTTTATGGCGCCTTCAGCGCAGTTGGGCACACAAAGCCCGCAGCCATTGCATTTATCTTCATCAATATGAACTATTTTTCTTATTGCCATTTTAATTACCTCCAAGTTTTTTTTCTTTGATTTTATTATATCCGCAGAAAACAAACTTGAATGTGATTTATGTCACTAAAGCATGTATTATTAATCACAAATCCCGGCAGAAAAAATCTTAATTATATGCAGAAAAATAAAGCCCATTTCAGAGCTTTATAATCAATTCAATAATTTAATCTTTTTTCCCTATATCTTTTCTGTAATGTGCTTTTTCAAAATTTATGTCGCTGATTGCGCCATATGCTTTGTCTCTCGCCTCTTCATAATTTTTTGCAACAGCGCTTACCACAAGCACACGGCCTCCGGCAGTATGGATTTTACCGGAAGCATTTTTTGTTCCGGCATGGAATACCATTACTCCGTCGATATGAGCAGCTTTATCCAATCCCTTTATTTCATAGCCCTTTTCGTAATGCTCCGGATACCCTCCCGAAGCCATTACTACGCAAACTGCCTGTTCCTCTTTCCATTGGATTTTCTGAGCTTCAAGCTTTCCGTCTATTACCGAATTCATTATCTCAACCAGATCGGACTCGAGCCTTAACAGCACCACCTCTGTCTCGGGATCCCCGAACCTGGCGTTGTATTCCAATACCTTGGGGCCCTTATCGGTTATCATGATTCCGAAGTATAAAACCCCTTTGTAACAGATACCCTCTGCTTTCAATGCTTCAACCGTCCTCCGGATTATGTCCCTTTCCACCACTTCAGCTGTCGCTTCATCATAATAGAATGCGGGAGATACCGCGCCCATCCCGCCGGTGTTCAGCCCTTCGTCATTGTCCAGGGCTCTCTTGTAATCCTGGGCGCTTACCATGGGTACTGCGACCTTTCCGTCTACAAAAGCAAGTATCGAAGCTTCCTTGCCCCTTAGGAACTCCTCAACAACAATCTTTGAGCCTGCCTCTCCGAACTTCCTGCCGGTGAGCATATCATCAATGGCAGAAATTGCTTCTTCCCTGTTCTGAGCTATTATTACACCCTTTCCTGCCGCAAGTCCGTCGGCTTTTATTACTACGGGATAGCCGAAATCATCAAGCCCTGCCTTGGCCTTTTCAGCTTCATAATATACCTTATAAGCTGCGGTTGGTATTTTGTTCCTTATCATGAAGTCCTTTGAAAATGCCTTGCTGCTTTCAAGCATAGCGCCCTTCCGGCAAGGCCCGAATATTCTCATACCATTTTTCTCAAAACAATCTGCTATACCCAGGCTCAAAGGTGCCTCCGGGCCCACCACCGTAAGCCCGATTCCTTCGGACCGGGCAAATTCCAAGAGCCCGTCAATGTCATCGGCCTTTATGTCCACACATTCGGCAAGCTCACCGATTCCGCCGTTCCCCGGCGCGCAGTAAACTTTATCCACCAGCTTGCTCTGTGCTATCTTCCAAACTAGGGTATGTTCCCTTCCGCCGCTTCCGACTACAAGTACTTTCAAGTTTTATCCTCCCTTCCGCATAATTATTTTTTTAACTTGTTTAACGCATTAGAGGCAAAGAGTTCAAGGCGTTCAAGGTGAAGCACCTTAAACCTAATGTTTGAAGTGTCGCACCCCGGTAAATATCATCGCAATTCCATACTTGTTGCATCCGTCTATGGACAGCCGGTCATTTATTGACCCTCCCGGTTGGATAATTGCCGTTATTCCTGCCTTTGCGGCGGATTCCACCACATCACCGAAGGGGAAGTATGCATCTGAGGCTATAACGGCTCCTTTTGCCTTTTCTCCTGAACGCTCAAGGCTCATATTTGCGGACCATATCCTGTTGGTCTGGCCGGGTCCTATACCTAGAGTCATACCGTCTTTTGCAACTACAATGGCATTGGACTTTACATGCTTTACCACCTTCCATGCAAAAAGCATATCCTGCATTTCCTTCTCGGTAGGTTTTCTGTCGGTAATATAATTTATATCAGCCATGTCAAAGTCTGCCCAGTCCGCATCCTGAATAAGCAGTCCGCCCCCTACCTTTTTCACATCTATGTCTGCCTCCGGCTTGCGGCTTATATCCTCAAGCTTCATTATTCTGATGTTCTTCTTGCCGGTAAGGACATTCATGGCTTCTTCCGAATAGGAAGGCGCGATCACTATTTCCACGAATATCTTCCCGATTTCCGATGCCGTCCTTTCATCCACTTCCCTGTTAAGGGCTATAATGCCGCCGAATATGGATACAGGATCCCCCTCATAAGCTTTCATGTATGCCTCATATATGCTGCTTCCGACGCCTACTCCGCAGGGATTTGCATGCTTTACCGCCACAACTGCGGGCTCGTCGAATTCCTTCAGGATTTCCAGTGCTGCATTGGCATCGTTTATATTATTAAAGGAAAGTTCCTTGCCGTGAAGCTGCACTGCTGCAGCAATACTGCCGCTGACCTTTTTCATTTCCTTATAATATGCTGCCCCCTGGTGCGGATTTTCCCCATATCTCAGTTCCTGTACCTTTTCAAATGTCATGGTCACTGTCTCCGGATACTTCGGCAATCCCGCCTTAGACCATAAATAATTGCCTATCAAAGCATCATAGCTGGCGGTATGTGAAAAAACCTTGGCAGCAAGCTCAAACCTTGTTGCTTCAGTTGTATCTCCGTTGTTATTGATTTCGGAAAGCACCTTCGAATAGTCCTTGGGATCCACGACAACCGTTACATACTTGTAGTTCTTGGCTGCCGCCCTGAGCATGGAGGGTCCTCCGATGTCTATGTTTTCTATAGCTTCAGGAAGCTCTGTGCCTTCTTTTTCTATTGTCTTTCTGAAGGGATAAAGATTGACAACTACCATATCTATAGTCCCGATCCCCAGTTCACGGAGCTTATCCATATGCTCCGCCTTGTCCCTTATTGCCAGAAGCCCGCCGTGGATATTGGGATGCAGTGTCTTGACCCTTCCGTCCAAACACTCGGGAAAGCCTGTTATATCGGATATTCCGATAACCTTTATTCCTGCATCCGCGAGAGCTTTCGCAGTGCCCCCTGTTGAAATTATCTCCACCCCTTGCTTTGCCAGTTCCCTGGCCAGATCAACTATTCCGGTTTTGTCCGAAACGCTTATGAGCGCCCTCTTTATCATACCGGCATCACACCTCTTCCTTTAATATTTTAACCTTCCGCCCCTCTATGCGGAGCCTTCCTTCGCAAAACAGCCCTACCGCAGCCGGCAGCAGCCTGTGTTCCACCTGAAGCACTCTCGCAGCCAGAGTTTCAGAAGTATCTTCAAAATAAACCGGCACAGCCTCCTGAAATATTATGGGGCCGCTGTCGGTGCCTTCATCCACAAAGTGGACGGTAGCTCCCGATACTTTTACCCCGTATTCCAAAGCTGCCTTATGTACTCTTTCCCCGTAAAATCCCTTGCCGCAGAAAGACGGTATCAATGAAGGATGTATATTTATTATCCTCCCTTCATAGGCTTTTACAAGCTTCCTGTCCAGTATGGAAAGAAAACCCGCCAGGACCACCAGTTCTATATCCAGCTTCTGAAGTTCAATTATGAGCTTTTCGGCAAGCTGTTTCCTGTTGATATAAATTGCCTTGATGCCGTGCTTCCTTGCTCTTTCCAGGGCGTATGCATTTTCGTTATCGGATATTACTGCTGTTATTTCCCCATTGATATCACCTTTTTCCACAGCATCAATCAGGGTCTGCAGGTTTGTTCCGCCTCCCGAAGCAAGGACAGCTATCCTTACCTTCCGCAAAATTCTATACCCCCTTCACCTTTGGCAACGCTGCCTATGATATAGGCTTTTTCACCCAGTTCCTCAAGAGTGCCTAGAATTGCTTCCGCGTCCTGCTTTCCGACTGCCAGGACCAATCCGATGCCCATATTGAAGGTGTTGAACATTTCCTTTTCCTCTATGCTTCCCAGCCTCTGCATCAGCCTGAAAACCGGAGGGATATCCCAGCTTCCGAGGCTTATCTGCGCCTTGAGCCCTGCAGGCAGTGTCCTGGGGATGTTTTCTATGAAGCCACCCCCGGTAATATGGGCTATACCGTTTATCCTGTGTTTCGCTATCAAGGACTGTACAGTCTTCACATATATTTTTGTGGGCTTCAGCAATTCTTCTCCAAGGGTGCCCTCCAATTCGTCAAATCTGGTATTTATATCAAAATTGTTTATCCCGAAAAACAGCTTTCTTACCAGGGAATACCCGTTGCTGTGTATACCGCTGGAAGCAATGCCTATCAGCACATCCCCCTCTTTAACATTGGAGCCGTTTATCACATTGTCCTTGTCCACTATTCCTACGGCAAAACCGGCCAGGTCATATTCCCCATCCTTATAGAAACCCGGCATTTCTGCGGTTTCTCCCCCGATCAAAGCACAGCCTGCTTCAACACAACCGTCACATACTCCCTTTACTATGTCTGCCGCTATATTGGGCATAAGCTTGCCTGTCCCGATGTAATCAAGAAAGAATAGGGGTTTTGCTCCGTGACAGGCTACATCATTGACACACATTGCCACACAATCAATCCCGATGGTATCATGCTTTCCTGTCATAAAAGCGATCTGAAGCTTGGTCCCTACCCCGTCAGTTCCGGAAACCAGGACAGGGTTCTTATAGCCTTCCCTGTCTATTTCGAAAAACCCGCCGAAGCTGCCAAGCTCTCCAAGCACTCCGGGTATCATGGTACGTTTTGTATGCTGCTTCATCAGCTTCACTGCTTCATAGCCTGCCTCCACATCTACTCCCGCAGCCTTGTATGTCAATTTATCATCCATAGGATCCCACACCTCTGTTTCAAAATTATTTTTTCCTCTCGAAAACATCCTTGCTGCAATTTTCCGGTATATCCATAGGGTACCTTCCTGAGAAGCATGCGGTACAGAAGCCCTCACCCGTGCTTCCCACCGACCGCAGAATTCCGTCATAGCTGAGATATCCAAGGCTGTCCGCTCCTATTTTCTCCCTTATTGCTTCCAATACACTGGTCGCACCTACAAGTTCGTCCCTGTTTGAAGTCTCTATACCGAAATGACAGGAATGGGTAATTACCGGGGAGCTTACTCTTACATGCACCTCTTTTGCCCCGGCAGCCTTCAGGGCCTGCACAATCTTCCTGCTGGTGGTGCCTCTCACTATGCTGTCGTCGACCATTACAACACGCTTCCCCTGGATATTCGCCTTTAAAGGATTCAGCTTCAAGGCTACCCCTATTTCCCTGGTAACCTGGGAAGGCTGTATGAAGGTCCTTCCGATATATCTGTTCTTTATCAGACCTATTGCATAGGGGATTCCTGACTGAAGCGAATAACCTATTGCCGCAGGAGTCCCCGAATCGGGCACGCTGATAACAACATCCGCGTCGGCAGGCTGTTCCTCTGCCAGTATCCTCCCTGCCTTTTCCCTGGCCTGGTATACGCTTATGCCGTCCATTATGCTGTCCGGCCTTGCGAAATAAATATATTCAAAAATGCATCCGGCCTGCTTCCCTGTAGACCTGCACTGTATGCTCCTCATACCGTTTTCATCAATGATGATTATCTCCCCGGGCCTGACATCTCTCATGAAGCTTGCACCTATGGTGTCCAGGGCACAGGTTTCGGAAGCCAGCACGTAACCGTTTCCTATCCTTCCTATAACCAGCGGCCTCAGACCGTGAATGTCCCTCACCCCTATAAGCTTGTCATCGGTCATTATCACCAGGGAATAAGAGCCCCGTATAATATCCATGGTATCCAGTATGGCATCCTCAATACCTTTGCTGCAGCTTCTTGCTATGAGGCCTGCAATAACCTCGCTGTCTATAGTGGTGGTAAAAATCATACCCTGGTCCTCCAGCTCTTCCCGCACCGGACCTGCATTCACCAGATTCCCGTTATGGGCAAGGGCTATGCTCCCCTTCTTGTACTTGACCAAAAGGGGCTGTGCATTGTGGGCAAAGCTGTCTCCCGTTGTTGAATACCTTACATGGCCGATACTGATATCACCCTTTAAAAGGTTCAGTATCTTGTCATCAAAAACCTCAGACACCAGGCCCATTTCCTTATAACAGGTTATGACCCCGTCCCTGTTGACAGCTATTCCTGCACTCTCCTGCCCTCTGTGCTGCAAGGCAATGAGGCCGTAATAGGTAAGGCTTTCTATTTCCATGTTGCCTTTGTCGTAGATGCCTATTATTCCGCACTCTTCTTTAAGTTTGTCCATGGCTTATCTCCTAACACAACCTTCTTACAACTTCCATATATCCTTCTTCTACCTTGC
Organism: Bacillota bacterium; assembly: GCA_035417425.1. GTDB lineage: Bacteria > Bacillota > Clostridia > Lutisporales > Lutisporaceae > BRH-c25. The sequence continues at coordinate 35,594 of DAOLPD010000001.1, read as the reverse complement.
CCATATCCCTTCTGAACCTGTCCTTATCCATCTTTTCAAGAGTTACTGCATCCCAAAGCCTGCAGGTATCCGGAGAAATTTCATCTGCCAGGATTATTTTTCCGTCGGGGGTCTTGCCGAATTCAAGCTTGAAATCCACCAGCAGAATGCCTTTGGTAAGCATATATTCACTCAGGATCTCATTGATTTTCAGAGCCATTTCCGTAATTTTTGCTACTTCCTGCTCTGTCGCTATACCTATCGCCTTTATATGATAATCGTTTACCATGGGATCTCCAAGTTCGTCATTCTTGTAGGAAAACTCCAGCACTGTGGAATTAAGCTTCACGCCTTCCTCAAGGCCTAATCTCTTTGAAAGGGAGCCGGCGGCATAATTCCTGACCAGCACTTCCAGAGGAATTATTTTTACCTTCTTTACGACTACCTCCCTGTCACTTATTCTTTCAACCTGATGAGTGTCTACGCCTTTTTCTTCAAGGAGGCTGAAGAGCTTTTCCGATATCCTGTTGTTCATGATACCCTTATTTGTTATGGTTCCTTTCTTAAGGCCGTTGAATGCCGTCGCATCGTCTTTGTACTCAACTATATACAGTGCTTCATCATCTGTTTTGTATACTTTTTTTGCTTTTCCTTCATATATCATTTCCAGCCTTTTCATTAGAAAACCTCCTCTTTAATCTTCTCATCCTTTTTAATTACGTCCTGTTTCATCTTTTCCTTATGAGCCTTAAGCTTATCCCTTAAATAACCATACTTTACCGACAAAATCTGAACTGCCAGAAGCCCTGCGTTTTCTGCGCCGTCAACAGCAACGGTAGCCACAGGTATTCCTGAAGGCATCTGAACTATTGACAGAAGGGAATCCAAGCCGTCCAAGACTGACGATTTTATGGGTATCCCTATAACCGGAAGAGTTGTGAATGCCGCCAAGACCCCGGGAAGATGCGCCGCCTTCCCTGCCGCAGCAATTATAACCTCAAAACCGCTTTCTTCCGCCCTTTTTGCATATTCCGCAGCTCTATCCGGTGTCCTGTGTGCGGATATTACATTAACCTCAAAGTCAATCTCAAAAGCCTTTAAAACCTCAATTGCCTTTCTTACGACAGGCAGATCCGAATCACTGCCCATTATGACCGCAGCCTTTGGTTTATCTGAAGACACAAGCATCACTCCTTTTTATTGCTATTTATTTAATCAGCTGAAATATTCCACTCCTGCCTTGAATATCAGCTGCTCCTTGTCTCCGGGTATATTCTTTCCGATGTCGGCCCCGGTTCTTTCCGAATGCCCCATCTTGCCGAAAATCCTTCCGTCAGGACTTGTTATTCCTTCTACGGCTTCTATGGAGCCGTTTGGATTAAAGGCAGAATCATATGTCGGATTGCCGTTTAAATCAACATACTGTGTAGCAACCTGGCCGTTTTTTATAAGCCCATCCATAATCTCCCTGCTTGCTGCAAACCTTCCTTCCCCATGGGATACTGCTATGGTGTGAATATCTCCGGCTTTGGACTTGCTGAGCCATGGAGACAGTGAAGATGCCACCTTTGTCCTTACAATACAGGATACATGCCGCCCAATTTTGTTGAAGGTCAGGGTCGGTGAGCTTTCGTCCATCTCCCTGATCTCGCCGTAGGGCAGAAGCCCCAGCTTTATAAGCACCTGGAATCCGTTGCAGATTCCGAGCATCAAGCCGTCCTTCTCCTGCAGGAATTTCATAACCGCTTCCTTGACCCGGGGGTTCCTGAATACTGTTGCAATGAATTTGCCTGAGCCATCCGGCTCGTCACCGCTGCTGAAGCCTCCCGGCAGTGCTATTATCTGAGCGCTGCCAATTAACCTTACCATTTCTTTTATGGAGGCTTCTATATCTGAAGGGCTGATGTTTCTGAATACGAAAATCGAAGGCTCGCCTCCCGCTTTTTCAAAGGCTCTTGCAGTATCGTACTCGCAATTTGTCCCGGGGAATATCGGTATGAATACCTTGGGCCGTGCAATTTTCGCAGAGGATCTGACAATATTTGTACTATTATAGTATATATTCTGCGGTTTGTCATCATTATCCCCTGAATGGGTGGGGAATATCCTCTCCAGAGGGGCTTTCCATGCTTTAAGCGCTTCTTCAAGCCCTATTCTTATCCCTTTAATGCTTATATATCCGGTGCTTTCCGTGACTCCCGCCATCTCATAATCCATGCCGCTGAATACGCTGTTCGGGTCGCAGGACTGATCCAGCTCCAGAATAATTGAACCGTATCCGGGAGTAAACAGATCCTTTTCCTCATAACCCTTTTCAAAGGTGAAGCCTAACTTGTTTCCGAAGCACATTTTGCTGATTGCTGCCGCAATTCCTCCAGTCCTTACTGTTGATGATGAAAGCACCAAGCCCTTCTGTATCAATTCATGTGTCTTGGAAAAAATCTTATGGAGCCTTTCAAAATCCGGCAGGTCCTTGTCATCTCTTTCAGCCCTTAGAAGCACTACCTTGCTTCCGGCCTTTTTGAACTCCTGTGATACTATCCTGCCGGCTTCCGCTGTGTCAACCGCAAAAGCAACCAGGGTTGGGGGCACGTTAAGGTCTTTGAAGGTACCGGACATGCTGTCCTTACCTCCTATGGCAGGAACCCCCAGCATCATCTGGGCATATAAGGCACCAAGCAGCGCGCCGGCGGGCTTTCCCCACTTTTCAGGATCCTTGCCCAGCTTCTCGAAGTATTCCTGAAGGGTAAGCCTTATTTTGCCGTAATCCCCTCCAAGGGCAGCAACCTTTGCAACAGCCTCTACCACTGCATAAACCGCTCCGTGGAAGGGGCTCCACTTTGCCAGCTTCGGATTATAGCCGTAAGTCATTACGGTTGCCGTATGTGTTTCTCCGGAAAGCACCGGCAGCTTCATAGCCAGTCCTTCCGAAGGAGTTTCCTGGTATATGCCTCCGAAGGGCATCAGTATTGTTCCTGCGCCTATGGTGCTGTCGAACCTTTCAACAAGCCCCTTCTGGCTGCATACATTGAGGTCCTTAAGGTTCTCAAGCCATTTTTCCTTCAGGTCCTCCTTGTTCTTTTCCCAGACCTGCAGTTTGTTGAAATAGCTCTCTGTATCCGGAGCCTTGATCAGCACCTGTGTACTCTGTCTTACACCGTTGGTGTTCAAAAAGTCACGGCTTATATCAACTATCGTCTGTCCCCGCCACTGCATCCGAAGCCTGTTGTCTCCGGTTACCTTCGCTACGACCACTGCTTCAAGGTTTTCGGCTGCAGCATGGTCTATGAAGCTTTCCGCATCCTCCGGAGCCAAAAGAACAGCCATTCTCTCCTGGGATTCCGATATAGCCAGCTCGGTTCCGTCCAAACCTTCATATTTCTTTGGAACTGCGTCAAGATCTATTAAAAGTCCGTCGGCCAGTTCTCCGATTGCCACCGATACACCGCCGGCGCCGAAATCATTGCACTTTTTTATCATTCTGCTGACCACGGGGTCTCTGAACAGTCTCTGTATCTTTCTTTCTGTGGGAGCATTGCCTTTTTGCACCTCCGCTCCGCAGCTTTGGATCGACTCCTCGGTATGCTCCTTTGATGAGCCTGTAGCCCCTCCGCAGCCGTCCCTTCCGGTCCTTCCTCCCAGGAGCACTATAACATCACCCTCTGAGGGTGCCTTCCTTACCACATTGCTCTTAGGCGCCGCACCTATAACCGCGCCGATTTCCATTCTTTTTGCCACAAAGTCTTCGTCGTAAACCTCCGCAACCTGTCCTGTGGCAAGGCCGATCTGATTGCCGTATGAGCTGTAGCCTGCTGCTGCCCCTGTGGTGATTTTCCTCTGGGGAAGCTTCCCGGGCAGCGTTTCTTCTATGCTTGCCCTTGGGTCCGCACTTCCCGTAACCCTCATGGCACCGTACACATAGGACCTGCCCGACAGGGGGTCCCTTATAGCTCCCCCGAGACAGGTTGCCGCACCTCCGAAGGGTTCTATCTCTGTCGGATGGTTGTGTGTTTCATTCTTGAACATCACAAGCCACTCCTCCTGCTTCCCGTCAATATCCGCATTAACGATAATACTGCAGGCGTTTATCTCATCGGAAACCTCCAGGTCATCAAGAAGCCCTTTTTCCCTCATTTCCTTCATGCCCATTACCGCCATGTCCATAAGGGTGATATCCCTTTTGGAATCTCCATATACAAAGGCTCTTGCTTCCATATACCTTAACAGGGCTTTTTCAATAGCTTCGGTATATTTGCCCTTCTCAATTTCAATTTTTTCTATTAATGTGTTGAAGGTGGTATGCCTGCAGTGATCCGACCAATAGGTGTCGATCACTCTTAACTCAGTTACTGTAGGGTTCCTCTTTTCCGTCGACTTGAAGTATTCCTGGCAGAACCGCAGGTCTTCGAAACTCATTGCAAAGCCCATGACTTCCATAAGCCTTGCAAGCTCTTTGTCTTCCATGCTTATAAAAGACTTGACTTCTTTTATATCCTCCGGCTCCGGATAAACAGCCTCCAGGCTTTCAGGCTTTTCCAGGCTTGCTTCCCTTAATTCAAGAGGATTTATACAATAATTCTTAATCTTTTCAAATTCAATATCGGAGATCTCCCCTGAAAGGATAATCAGTTTTGCAGTCACAACCTTGGGCCTTTCCTTCTGGGTCAATATCTGGAGGCACTGGGCAGCCGAATCCGCCCTCTGGTCGAATTGCCCCGGAAGGTACTCAATTGCAAACAATCTGTCATTTTCATCGATTTCAATTTTTTCATCATAGGAATTGTCTACGGGGGGTTCTGAAAAGATTGTATTTTTGGCTGAATTGTATTCACTGTCCGTGATGCCGGAAATGTCGTAACGGTTTACTATCCTAAGCTTTGTGAGGCTCTTTATCCCGAGGTTTTCCCTGATATCATTGAACAAGTCCTTTGCGGAGACGGCAAAATCGTCCTTTTTCTCCACAAATATCCTTCTTACATTGCCATTCATCCCACTTCACCTCATTTATACTAATATCCCTTTAATCCTTCACTGTTATTCACCGGTTTCTGCGGACACCATGTATGGTGCCACTACTTTACAATTTGATTTTATCATAGTAAAATTATTTAAAATAATTAATATTTTTAATATTAATGATAAGAAGGGCTTATATATGGATATAAACTTTGAGCTGTATAAGGTTTTTTATTATGTATCAAAATCCCTCAGTTTTTCCGAGGCCTCGGAGGAGCTTTTCATAACCCAGTCGGCAGTAAGCCAGTCCATAAAGCTCCTGGAGGAAAAGCTCAAATGCAAGCTTTTTTTCAGGAATACCAAGAGAGTAAAGCTTACCAGGGAAGGGGAAATATTATATCGTCATATAGAACAAGCCTTCAATTTCATAAAATCCGGTGAAAGGATACTTGAGGAAAGGAATTCCCTTACCCAGGGTGAAATCAGGATAGGGACCAGCGATACCATATGCAAGTATTATCTTATGCCGTTTATCAAAAGCTTCAACCAGTCTTACCCCAATATTAAGATTCACCTGACAAACAGGACTTCCCCCAGGTGCATAGAGCTTTTGAGAAAAGGCAGTGTGGATCTGAGCGTTATAAACATTCCTGAAAAACTTAATTACAGCAATATTATCGTAAAAAACACCAAAAGAGTCAGGGATGTATTCATTGCAAATGAAAATTTTAAAGAGCTGAAAGGCAGGAAGGTGCCGCTGAAGGAGCTGGAAGAGTATCCCCTTCTTGTATTGGAGAAAAACTCCACCACCAGGGAATTCTTCGACAGTCTGATGGCAAAGCATCAGGTATCCATAAAGCCGGAAATTGAACTGGGAAGTGTGGATATACTGATGGAAATGGCAAAGATCGGGCTTGGAATAGCCTTCGTGCCGGATGAATGTGTCAGGGTCGGGCTTGCGAAGGATGATGTATTCATAATCGATATAAAAGAAGAAATCCCCGATAGAAATCTGGGATTCGTCATACATTCAAATATTCCGCTGCCTGTTGCAGCATCAAAATTCATAGAGCTTCTTGAGGGAGAGGGCTAGCTCTCCAAGCTCTCCTTTCAGCAGGTAAGGTACGTTTTTCAGGTCTGTTATATCCTTGGCTCCCAATAACAGCATAAGCACCCTTATTTCGTATAAAATTGCTGCCATGTACTTCTCCGCAGCATCATAGCCCTGCTCCAACAGTATCCGCAGTATTGTTCCTCCCAATGCCGCCATGTCTCCATCCATGCAGAGGGCTTTAATCACTTCTTCCGCATTTGAAATACCCCCCGAGCAGATTATGAACATATCACTGCTGGCCTTTCTGCACTGCAAAAGGCTCAGTGCAGTAGGTATGCCCCAATTCTCCAGGAAGGGGCATTCCCTTTCGCTGTTCCGCAAGCTTTCAATGCTCACAAAGTCAGTTCCGCCCTTGCCGCCGATGTCTATATATTTTACCCCTGCCGCATAAAGCTTTCCGGCAGTTTCATAGGACATTCCGAAACCTGTCTCCTTAACTATTACCGGAACCTCAGCCAGTGCGACAATTTCCTTGATGTTTTCCAGTACACCCCTGAAGTTCCGATCCCCTTCCGCCATGCACATTTCCTGGACTATGTTGATATGAAGCTGTACCGCATCCGCATCAATCATGTCTATTGCCTTATAAACGTCCTCTATATCCCGGTTTGCACCCAGGTTGGCAATCACTATTCCGTCCCTGTGTATATCCCTTACACGCTTAAAGGTATCAGCCGCCTTGGGATTTTCAAAAGCTACCGTCTGTGAACCCACGGCAATAGGGATGTTGAATTTGACCGCAAGCCTTGCCAGCTTCCTGTTTATATCATCGGAGTACTCTGTTCCGCCGGTCATTGCATTAATCATTAGGGGACTGTCAATATATTTGTTCAGGAATACACACTCTGTGCTTATTTCATCAAAATCGGCATCGGGAAGGGAATTGTTCTGCAGTACCACATCGGAAAAGCCGTTGTAGCCTGAAGGCTTACTTAAAAGAAAATACTTAAGATGCTCATCCTTACGCTTCTCTCGAATTGCTTTCTGATCTTCCGTTTGAACCACCCCCATAGTAATACTGTTAATAAATAGTATTATTATAGGTATTTTATTATATCCGCATGTATACCGTCAATCCTCAATACTCCTCGGACTACCGGTCTGAAGCATTTTGATAAATTAACTCAATTTCCTCTCCGGATAGCATTCTTTCGGTTAAATACGCAATAACAGTTATTCCTACCAGATCCATGATCATTCTTATAATCATAAATTTCAGGCCGAGAGCAGAGGCTTCAAATAGTATCAAGGGTATCTTTGTGGTTGACCAGGCTCCCAGCATAATAAATACATTTGACAATTTGCTTCCTTTTTTCAGCAGTACACCGGCAACAGGAAATGCTGCATACAGTGGGCCGGCGGCTGCAGAACCCAGAAAGAATGCCAGCAGTACACCAATTATCCCTGAACCGTCACCCATATACTTGATCATGGTTTCACGCTTCACCCAAACATCCAGCAGTCCAAGCAGAACAAAAATCGGAGGCAATATTGACATCATCTCAAGCAAATTCGACCATGTCAGCTGCAATGACTTGCTGCCAACCGCAGGAAAAAAAATGAGTACAGCTATGTTAAGTATAACAAGTAAAAAGAATAATCTATATCTTTTAACCAGCCCCGCTCCTTTAGCCTTCACATAACCACCCCCATAACCAAAGCTACAATCAATGAAAATACAAAGGCGGCAGTATTCCTGACCGCGGCTGCCTTTTTCCCGAAGTATTCCACCTCCACCGGAATCGTCACAATGCCAACCATCATTAGCGCAGAAATAAAAGCTGCTATTTGCATATAACCGGCACCGCTTTTTAACAATGCTGCCGCCAATGGAAATGCGATAAATCCGGGAACTAGAGTAACAGAACCTATAACTGCAGCAATCAGCACACCGTACCAGCCCGATTCTTTTCCCAATAATTTTGAGATCTGTTCGGGCGATAAAACTGTCAATAATATGCCTATTATAATTAAAATGGACAAAAATTGGGGCAGTATGTTTTCAAAGGACTTCCATGCCTTCTTCAGAGCAATTATAGTTTTTTCCTTACTTTTGAGAAGTGAGACCGAAAGTGCCAATATTGCAATAACATATAGAGACGCTGTCATAGGCAAATCCTCCTCTTCATTTTCCGCATTCATCATGATGCTGATGTTCATGACAAACAGAACCCGTAGATTTCAATATGCCTTTCAGGTATGCTTCTGCTGCTTCCTTGGCATTACCCCTTGCACCAACAATAACCTCTATTCCTTTTTCATTGAAAATATCAATGGCGCCGCCGCCCATACCTCCTGATATAATTACATTTACTCCCATATCATTCAGAAAGTTGGGAAGAAAACCCGGTCTATGTCCCGGATTTAAAATAGATTCGCTCTTTACTATCCAGTCATTCTCAGCTTCAAAGATGTTGAAGTTCATGCAATGTCCGAAATGTTCCGTTACCATATCTTTTTCACTTGCTACCGCTATCTTAATCATTTTTTACCCTCCATATCTTCTAATATCTTCCCGACAGGCTCCATCCAATCGTCTTCAAAAAGTTCTATCATTCCTTTGTCACAGGCTGCAGACAGCCTTGGGTCTATGGGCAGCTTGGCAAGAACCTTAAGATTATGTTCTTCGGCAATCTCATCTATATGGCTGTCTCCAAATATCTTGTATTCCTTATCATTATCAGGGCATTTGAAATACGACATGTTTTCCACCAGGCCAATTATAGGGATATTCATAATCTCCGCCATCCTGACTGCCTTGGATACTATCATTGAAACAAGCTCCTGGGGAGATGTAACTATAATGATTCCATCCATTGCTATTGATTGAAAAACAGTAAGAGGCACATCACCGGTTCCCGGAGGCATATCAATGAACATGAAGTCAACATCACTCCATATGACCTCCGACCAGAATTGTTTTACGGTATTGGCCAGAATAGGGCCTCTCCATACTACCGGATCCTTGTCATTATCCAGAAGCAGATTTATGGACATAATATCAATACCGGTATGGCTTTTTATCGGATATAAGCCCGTTTCGCTGCCTATGGCCTTCTCCCTTATACCAAAGGCCTTGGGAATTGAAGGGCCTGTTATATCAGCATCCAATACGGCTGAATGATAGCCCATTCTGTTCATTGTGACAGCGAGCATTGATGTAACCAATGACTTGCCTACTCCTCCTTTTCCGCTGACAACACCGATTACTTTTTTAATGCTGCTTAATGCATGTGGTTTTTCTGAAAAATCAAATTCCTCATTTCTTTCAGTACAGCTTTCTGTACAGCTGTTGCAGTTCTGATTGCATTGTTCACTCATTTTTTTGTCTCCTTTATGTTAATATTATATTGTTGAAGTATCGAAAAGCAGCTTTATGGTTTTGTTAAAAACTTCTCTTACTGCAATGCCTGCCGGACAATCAATATCGATGACAGTAAGGCCGTCATTAATCGCTTTCACTGCCTCCGGATCAAAAGGTATCCTTCCCACAAAGGGCAGATTATTCGTCCGGCAGTACTCTTTTATCCTCTCCGTATTTGCAATGTTTGTATCATATTTATTAACGCAAACTGCTGCTTCTGTCTGAAATGCCGCCGCAGTTTTTACTATGCGCTCCATGTCACTGATGCCCGAAACGGAAGGCTCTGCTACTATTAATACCATATCAGCACCGCTTAGTGATGCAATAACAGGACATCCTATTCCGGGAGAGCCGTCAATAATTGCAAGCTCTGCATTTTCAGCCGCTGATCTCATCTGCTTTTTTACCTCGGTAACCAGCATACCGGAGGTACCGCTTCCCATTTTAAGCCGGGCTGTTGAAAAAATTCTGCCTTCGTCCGAATACAGCATCAATTCCCCTGCAGCTGCAGGTTTTAAGGCAACCGCTCCCACAGGGCAAAGGGCCTCACAGACCCCGCAGCCCTCACAGGCAAAAGCATCTATTGTATATTCCTCATTTACCAGGATTGCATCAAACCGGCAGTTTTGCCTGCACCTGTCACACTTAATGCATAATTCCCTGTTTATTTCGGCTTTTGGGAGACCGTAAAAATCTATTTTCCCCGGTTCTGAATTCTGACCCATAATCAAATGTAGGTTGGGTGCATCAACATCGCAATCCGCATATGCCTTTGCAGCGGAAAGCTTTATAAATGCAGCGGCAATTGTAGTTTTTCCCGTTCCGCCTTTTCCGCTAAGGATTAACAGCTGCTTCATGACGCACCTCCTTTTTCACGGTTTCAAGCAGGGATGAAAACACGGTTCTATACTTTTCACTTTCTCTTACAGCTATCTTTGCATTTGAATTCAGTGCCCCAAGCTCATTATCGAAGGGAATTTTCCCTAAAATCCTGATGCCCTTTTCTTCACAAAACCTCTCTGCCGGATTTTCTCCCTCCTGGCATTTGTTAAGAACCACCCCATAAGGCTTGTGAAACAGTTTTACCAGTTCGTAAACCATATTAAGATTATGGACGCCGAACAATGTAGGTTCAGCTATCAAAATACAATAATCCGCATCCCTGATGCTTTCCATCACTATGCAAGCACTTCCGGGAGGGCAATCGATCAGCGTTATCATTTCTTCATCTGCTTTGTTTTCATTGAGAAGCTTCTTAACAATGGGGACACCGGATGCTTCACCGGTATTCATCATTCCCGTATATACAGTCACTTGCCCTGAAACACCTTTCTGAATTTTCCCGATGATTTTTTCTTTCTCATTCATTGCCTTTTCCGGGCAAAGCAGAATACATCCGCCGCAGGAATGACAAACCTCATCAAAAACTACCAGTCTGTTTTTTATATAAGCAAGAGCATTGAATTTGCAAAAGTCAACACAAACCCGGCATCCGCTGCATTGTTTTTCATGTACTGCAGGAATTTTAACTGATATCTCTTCCTCACGTAAATTCTCCGGCTTGAAAAAAAGATGCCCATTGGGCTCCTCCACATCACAATCCAAATAAACAGATTCCTCTGCTGCCGAAGCCAAATTCACCGATACCAAAGTTTTCCCCGTGCCTCCCTTGCCGCTTAATACAGCAATTTTCATGCTATTTTTCTCCATGGCCGTGAAACCCGGCATGGATTTCTTCAAGCACAGGCAATTTTCCTTCTGCAAATGCATTTATGTTATCCCTGGCGGAACCGGGTATGGTTTTATACATCTTGATATCTGCAGCTTTTATTACCTGGGCTGCATTTTCTCCACAGCGGGGTGTCAGCAGTATATCTGCTTTATTGTCTACAAGGAATTGTGCCGCTTTAATGCCGGCACCTCCCTGACTGGATGCCGCGCTGTTGTCCAAAAATGAACATTCCTTTGATTCCGTATCATGAATCAGAAAATATGGTGTTCGTCCAAAGGATATGCATACATTTGCTTCCTTATTTTTTTCATCTACGGGTATTGCAATTTTCATAAGAATCCTCCATTCTATTTGCTGCCGTGTCTCCTTCTTCGGCATCCTCCGCCTCCGCAGCCGCTGCCGCTGCCGTCACAAAGCCTGTATTCGCCGCCTTCTATCCACAGCACCTTTCCATTCACCAGTGACTCTGCAAGCTTTTTTCTTGCATCGTTATAAATGCCTTGAACGGTTGTACGTGCAATATTCATCTGGCTGGCACACTCTTCCTGAGTAAATCCTTCCAGATCAATGAGCCTTATTGTTTCATATTCGTCAACGGTCATAACGACATAATTCGCCTGGTCTGCCTGGGAACCCAAAGGGCCGAAGCGGTTGCATTCCGGAAGGCAGCATACTTTTCTCCATTTTCTTGGCCTTGGCATATGATTCACCTCCAAATAGTTTATGACATATGTCACTTTCAATTTTTATTATACTATGTTTCTGACATATGTCAATAACTAATTTGAATTATATTTCGCTTTCCAACTCTTTATTATACTGATATACTGCCTCTAATCCTGTAACTTTTGAAGCTATTTCGGTCAAGGGGATTATATCGCTTCTGTCAATGTACTCCAGGGAGAATTTCCTGTTCAGCGCCATAAGCTGCTTTAACCCTGCAGCAATCCTGTTTATGTATGAATATAACCCTACCGCTCCGGTGGAAATATTCAAAGCATCTTCCCCGTATAGCAGTTTAAGCTCTCTAATGTCTCCGAATACCTCTTCCTTGGCAGTGCCAAACCTCAGATATTCTTTGGGAGTCATTCCTTCCTTCATTAAATCTCCTATTTGTTTGCCTGCCATGGCTGCTGCCATTGCTGCCCTTCCTATGCCGACAATATTTATATATGGGGCACCTAACGCCAATCCTTTATATACCTGATCCTCCATGGCAAAGCCACCAGTTATTGCAACCTGCGGAAGATTATAGTTCTTCTCCTTCATTCGCTTTAAAATGTTATACAACAGGCTCTCCAGGTATACTGTCGGAATTCCCCATTCATTCATCATCTTGACAGGGCTGTTCCCCGATCCTCCTCCGGCTCCGTCAAAGGTTACCAAATCCACTCCTGCCTTTGATGCTATCTTGAGAATCCTTATTAAATCCTTAGGGTCAAAGGGGCCTGTCTTGAAGCATATGCGCTCAGCTCCAAGCTCTCTCAATTCTTTTACCCGATTAATCAGTATATCCTCGTTCCACATAGGAAGCTTTCCTATTCTCTCAAATACCTGTCCTTTTCCTTCTCTATAATTTTTTGCTGTTTCAGGATCCGACGGGTCAGGGTAAACCAAGTAACCCTTCTTCTGGTATTCAAGTGCAGCATCTATATCCTTAACTCTCCCCATTCCTTGAATTCCCTTGGCTGCCTGCCCGAACTTCAATTCGACGGTTTTTACACCAAGTTCTTTAATTGCATAATCCAATACGCCAAGATTTTCATCATCGTAATTCCCCTGGAGTATTATGTCTCCAAATCCTCTGTAATACTGCCTGAAGGATGATACCATTTCCTTCAGCAGCGGAGAGCCGGCAACCTTTCCGTTTTCCAGTACCAGTTCCTTGTCTTTCGCCACAGCATCTTCCCCGATAACAACCAGCACCCCTGACAATGCAGCTCCTGCATAATAATCCTTCCAGTTCAGCTTGGCCATGGCAGGAAGAATTATAGGCGCCTTTAATTTTATTTTGTTTTTGATACCGAAATCCACGGCAATATTGGCCTTGGGGAATGTTGCTTCATTTGCATCCTCCGGGCAGCCGACCGCTCCAAAGACCCTGCCGTTGATATTAAAGTGGGAAAAATCCAGGGGATAGCTTTTTTCAGAGGCAAACTGGTTTTTGTCTGTTTCAAAGGGATATATGGCCTCTGAACCTCTGACAGCGGACAGACCTATTTCACAAGTTCCGATGCAGCTTGCCGTACATACCGAACACATCCCCGAGAAATCGGAAATATGCTCCGGAGTCCTCATTTTTGTATTGGTTAAAGAACTTCCTAAGGATGGACTATATGACATAGAAAACCCCCCTTAATTATTTTTAAGTTATATCCTTCAATTTCTATTATAAGGTATTTATGACATATGTCAATTATTGTTTCCATTCTCTGCCAGCAGTATATTCAACCAAGCCTGTAGAATAATAAAGAGGAGTCCTATTCAGAACTCCCCGTACTTCTATTCAAACTCTATGGTTGCCGGTGGTTTGCTTGTAATATCATACATTACGCGGTTAACATGCTCCACTTCATTTACTATCCTGTTGGATATTTTCTCAAGTACTTCATAGGGTATCCTTGCCCAATCGGCAGTCATGGCATCGGAGCTGGTAACGGCACGGATTGCCACCGTATGGGAATAGGTTCGCTCATCCCCCATAACTCCTACGCTTCTTATGTCGGGCAGGGCAGTGAAGTACTGCCATATGCATCTGTCCAATCCCGCATTCTTTATCTCTTCCCTGAGAATTGCATCGCTTTCCTTCACTATGTGAAGCTTTTCCTTTGTTATTTCGCCCAATACCCTTATGCCAAGCCCCGGCCCCGGGAAGGGCTGCCTCCATACCAAATCCTCCGGAAGGCCAAGCTCCAGGCCAACCAGCCTTACCTCATCCTTGAAGAGCTCCCTTAAAGGCTCAATAAGCTTTAGCTGCATGTTTTCAGGCAGGCCGCCCACATTATGATGGGACTTTATCACAGCCGCAGTCTTGGTTCCGCTTTCAATAACATCAGGGTAAATTGTACCTTGCACCAGGAAGTCAATCTCCCCCAGTTTATCTGCCTCTTCTTCAAAAATCCTGATGAATTCCTCACCGATTATCTTTCTTTTCCTCTCCGGCTCTGATACTCCCTTCAGCTTGTCAAGGAATCTGTCCTGGGCGTTAATCTTAATAAGGTTGATGTCAAAACGCTTCCTGAATACTTCTTCTACCTGTTCCGCTTCATTTTTTCTCAGCAAGCCGTGATCAACAAATATGCAGGTCAGGCGGTTCCCTATGGCCTTATGTACCAACACTGCCGCTACGGAGGAATCAACACCTCCGCTTAAGGCGCATATTACCTTCTTGTCTCCGGCAAGTTCTTTTATTCGCGCTACATTTTCTTCAATGAAATTTCCCATTGTCCAATCCCCTGAGAGCCCGCATATATCATAAAGGAAATTCCTCAATATCTGCTTCCCATACTCAGTATGCTCCACTTCCGGGTGGAACTGAACTCCGTACAGCTTCCCGGACTTGTTTCCCATGGCCGCTACAGGGCATGTCTCCGTAGTTCCTATAATGTCAAACCCTGCCGGAGGGCTGTCTACATAAACGGTATGGCTCATCCAGCATATGCTGTCCTGTGGTACTTCTCTGAATAGAGTATCCTCCAGAAGCTTCACCTGCGTCTTTCCGTATTCCCTCTTAACAGCCCTTGCAACCTTTCCTCCCAGCATATGTGCCATAAGCTGCGCTCCATAGCATATACCCAGGATAGGCACTCCCATCCCGAATACCCCGGGATCGCACCTGGGAGCCCCTTCTTCATATACACTTGCGGGCCCGCCGGTGAATATTATCCCCTTGGGATTCTTCTTCCTTATTTCATCCAGGCTGTAATCATAAGGCACAACTTCACAATATACATTGGCCTCTCTTACTCTTCGGGCAATAAGCTGATTGTATTGACCCCCGAAGTCCAGTATCAATACCAGTTCTTTGTCTGCCATATTACACTCTCCATTCATTAGCTGCCTTGCGGCGTACGGCTCTCAGCCCGTGCTTTGCATTTTCCTAATATAGATAACATTAAGTTCCCTACAGGCTATAGTTGGGGGCTTCCTTTGTTATGCTTACATCGTGGGGGTGGCTTTCCCTCAAACCTGCAGCGGTGATACGCATGAACTGCGTGTTTTTCCTCAGCTGCTCAATGGTGCTTGTTCCGCAATAGCCCATACCGGACTTCAGGCCTCCTACCAATTGATAAATCGTTTCTGCCAAAGGCCCTTTATAAGGTACTCTGCCTTCCACTCCTTCCGGAACAAGCTTCCTTGCATCCTCCTGGAAATACCTGTCCTTACTGCCGCATGCCATTGCGCCCAAGGAACCCATACCCCTGTACACCTTGAAGCTTCTTCCCTGATAAATTTCCATTTCTCCGGGGCTTTCCGCAGTACCGGCAAAAAGGCTGCCCAGCATCACTGCACTTGCTCCTGCGGCAATTGCCTTTACGATATCTCCGCTGTATTTGACTCCTCCGTCTGCTATTATAGGTATACCATATTTATCTGCTTCCGTTGCACAGTCATATATTGCCGTAATCTGAGGCACTCCTACACCGGTCACCACTCTGGTGGTACAGATCGAACCGGGGCCTATACCAACCTTCACAGCATCCGCACCGGCCTCGATAAGCTCCTTTACCGCCCCTGCTGTAGCTACATTACCGGCAATCAGCTGCAGCTCAGGGAATCGGCCTTTTATCCTCTTTACAGCTTCTATAACACCTTTTGAATGTCCATGGGCAGTATCTATAACTACAACATCAACCTTTGATGATACCAGGGCCTCTGCTCTCTCAATCATATCTTCGGTCACCCCGACAGCTGCGCCCACAAGCAGCCTTCCTCCCGGATCCTTTGCGGAATTCGGATACTGTATGGCTTTCTCTATATCTTTAATTGTGATCAGCCCTTTGAGATATCCTTTATCATCTACAAGCGGGAGCTTTTCGATTTTGTGTTTCTTCAATATCTGTTCCGCCTGTTCTAAATTGGTGCCTACAGGTGCGGTTATAAGGTTTTCCTTTGTCATTACCTCGGATATTTTTTTTGAAAACTCCGTCTCAAAGCGAAGATCCCTGTTTGTAAGTATCCCTACCAGTTTTCCTTTTTCGTCAGTTATAGGGACTCCGGAAATTCTGTACCTTTCCATCAGTTCCATGGCATCAGATATTACGTGATCGGGGGACAGATGAAAGGGATCAACTATGACTCCGTGCTCCGACCTTTTCACCTTATCCACTTCCATAGCCTGCTTTTCTATGGACATATTCTTATGAATTATTCCGATGCCGCCTTCTCTTGCTATTGCAATAGCAAGCTTGGACTCCGTAACGGTATCCATACCTGCCGACATCAGCGGAATATTGAGCTTGATTTTCCTGGTAAGCATTGTCGAGGTGTCTGTATTCTTTGGAAGAACTTCAGATTTTGCCGGAACCAGAAGAACATCATCGAAGGTCAGACCCTCTTTCGCAAACTTTTCCATTGGGCTAAAACACACTCCTTTTTAATTAGTAGAAAAAAGTCTGCAACAGTGAAATTGCAGACAAGAAATTTCACTCATAGAAACATAATTAACGGTTATGTTGTAGATACTTCCGAGCCATATTCTCGAAATTATATGAGTTTAAAAAACGTATTTTTACATAGTATATTTAATGCTGCAGTTTTTGTCAAATTATTTCTGATTTTGCAGAGCCCGGTTACGGGTTTGCTCATATGCCGCTCCTCCTGTTTACAGTGCTCCCAGTATTTTTATATAAAATATGATAACTATCAGCCCCGCAAAAAATACTTTGACGGTGCTGCCAAGAATGTAACCTGCGAACATGGCGAAGCCTGAGGTAAAGGATTCCTTCATCTGCTTGCCAAAATACAGCTCCCCCAGTATAACCCCTGCAAGCTGTCCGATTATAAGCCCCGGTATGCCAAAAGCAATGAGCCCGAGTATTCCCCCGAGAATTCCGCCTATAAGGCCATACCTGGACGCGCCGTATTTTTTGGCAGTTATAAGGCCTCCAACATAGTCCACTGCTGAAGCTATGGCAGTGAGAACAGCAAAAAGTACGATGTTCCCTACAGTAATAACCTCAAAGCTCGTACTCCATGCGTATATAAATGCACCTGCAAACACAAGAGGTACTCCGGGAAGCACCGGAAGGAAAACTCCTGCAAGGCCTGTCAGCATGATTGCTGAGCTTAAAATCAAGAAAAGTATACTCAAAAGCTTCACCTGCAATTTCCATATGCTCATTAAAAACCTTGTAATGTTCAATATATACTATACCATATTGAATATGGAATAATACATACTATAACTGCAGCTGTCATCGCCGGAATGTTTTTGACCCAATTGCCGGTCAAGTATCGCCGTCGCATTGAAACAAACAAAAATCTGTTTCAGCTATGCTTAAACAGATTTTATATAGTACATTTCCAATCAGTAAAATCCGACTAATCCCTTTACACTATATACCTTCCTGTTCACTGCTTTCATTTATCAAAACATTGGTTCCCGGCTCCGGTTTTTCTTGCCGGGAGCCTTTTTGCTCCATAAGATTCAATACCAGCAGAGCACCTAATATAATGAATGCTCCAAGCAGTCCAATAAAGCTCAGGGTCTCTCCCAACAGAATAAAGGAGCATAACGCAGTCAGTATCGGCTGTGTACACTGGAGCATGGAGACTGTGCCTGAGGACAGATGAGCCAGGGCTGAGTTTTGAAGCACATAGGCCGCACAGGTGCAGGCCAGGGCCAGATAACTGATAACCATCCATGCTTCCGGTGCTACCCGGGGTATGACGGAAAAATCATCAAACAGCAGGGCGCATACAAAGCTGACTGCCGCAGTTATACCGGCCTGGGAGGCAGATATGGCGAAGGCATCCATGGACTCCAGGGATTTTTCACCGAAAGCCAGGGCACCTGAAATAGCTATCGCTGTGGTCAGGGCAAACAGATCACCTATATTGAACTGGAACCTGCCGCCATTGGAGCATAGCAGGTATAGGCCTAATACAACAATAAGCTGCAGAGGCAGGTATTTGAAGTTATATTTTCTTTTTAGTATTGGTACTACCAGTACAGGTGCGAATATGACCGGCAAGGACATCAGAAAGCCCACATTGGTGGCAGAGGTCCACTTAAGAGCCAGATTGCAAGTAATATAAGCAACTGCCATGCAAAAGCTGGCCGGAAGAAACTGGGATGGCTTTACAGACTTCAGTTGTGAGATGATGCTCCGGCCAAAAAATATCAGGAAGATCATTAGTGCAATGGTAAACCTAAAAGTGAGCAGCCAGAAGGGTGTAATGCTTTCATAGGCTATCTTGGTAAGCGGGTTCCCGAACCCATAAACAACACTTTGAAGCAGTACGAAGGATACATACTTGAGTTTCCCAAAGCCAATTCTCATATCAACTGTTCCTTTCATACATAATTTGCGGTGGATTTACGCTAATGCAGATTGCTCCGCCGCAAAGAATATCAAGGTAACACAAATCTGTTTCAGGGTTGCTTGAACAGATTTTGTTTAACATAAGCTATTGCCTGTATTTTCCATAATGAGTTATTCTATTTTCAATTATATCACTGATATATAAAATGAGATACAAAAAAAACTACTGATTTATCAGTAGCTTAAGTACGGAAATACATCAGCAGCACTATCAGATATGCCCAATTTGTCAACGTCGGAATATTTTTGACCAAAATTTTACACAATTAGTAATGAAACAGCCATTTACTACATATTTTTTCTGTAGAGCTCCATGTTTTCTTTTTGCAGTTTTCTTCCCAGATCATCTGCAACAGAGCCAGCTCTTCCGTATAGTCGGTCTTGGATTCATCCTTGTCGTATTGAAGATTTTCAAGAATTTCAATGGTAAAATTCTCTGAGCCTGAATCTGTCCAGTCCTTTTGAAGTTCTTTATTGGGATGCATGCCCGCATTCAATCTCACTTTAGTACCATTGATTCTGCCCCTTAAATCCTTGGTAGCTTCAACATAGCATTTGTTTTTTTCTCTGGAACGAATAATGAATATCCCCATATCCGGCTTCGTTTGTTTATACTGCAGCTTTAATTCCTTTTTCCTGTCCATCAGATTCCACCTTCTTCATTTTATCATTTGCACAGAATATTATTACCTCATATTGCATCATCCATGATTACAAATCCACACGCCATACCATGTGGTGTGCTCCCTTGCCCCAGTAATCCTCCATTATGCAGTAAGGTCTGCCCCACTTGCCGGTCCAAACCCTCTGTGCAGTCTTATACCCGCTGTCAAGGCAAAATTCGGTATATCCTTTATTTTTCAGCTCACCGTACATCGTCCTAAGCATCATGCTTCCTATTCCTTTATATTGATAATGCGGATGAACAAACACTGTCCCTATTTCTATAACGTCTATGTATCTTCCCTTTGTACATTTCATAATCAACTCATTTGGCCTGCCGTATTCAATAGTGCCTATGATCCTGCCTTTGTCCCTTACGACCAGAAAAAACCTGTCACGGCCTTCACTATCCAAGTCCTGCATAAGATACTTCTTCTTGCACTCAATTTCGCCTTCCATCAGATCCGTCAAATGAGAAATACCATTTTTCGCAAAGGTATCCCTGACCACAATCTCAAAAAACTCATTTATAGAGCTTACTTCTTCCGGCTTTGGCCTGCCAATCTGATAATCCTGCATTAAATCACCTCTTAACAAAATCCTCCAAAATCATAATACTTCCTTCCCATCAGCTCTTTTGCCTTGCTGCAACTGCAAATTCCAATGAATCTGCATCGTAATGAGATCCGCATACATCCGAGTATAATTCCGAAATTTCAAGGCCATTATCTTCAAATTCCCTTCTGAGTGTTTCAACACTGTAATACTGCAGCCAATTATATATAACTCGCGTATGAGCCTTTTCTATAATTGTGTATTTATCTAGTGCTACTTTCTCATCATAGTACTTAAACGTATTGATAAAGCAGTAGTACTCCTCCGAAGACCAGAAATTATTCATATGATTGAATTCATAAGCGGCGATTTCTTCTCTCCGGTTATATGATTTTAGCGAGTAGACATCAAGCAAAACATTTCCTGAAGGTTTCAAAAGCTTCTTAAATTTGTTCAACATAATACCCCTTTGCTCAGGACTCAACGCACAAAAATCACACATAATCATTGTAATCAGATCAAACCTGTCTTGTGTTTCATACTCAAGGTAATTTTTGTGTATATAATTAACTTTCAAGTTTTTGCCTGAAGCAATCTGTGAAGCATACTCAATTGATCTTTTTGAAAAGTCTACTCCGGTAACGTTAATACCCCTTTCTGCAAACCGATTAGTATAAAGCCCCGGACCGCATCCAAAATCTAAAACATTTGATTTGTTATTGAGATTAAACTTTTCGATTATCCAGGATACGGATCGGTTTATGAAACCGGCATTCCGGGAGGAAAAGTCTGTCTCCTCATCAAGATGATACTCCAGCATCTTTTTTGATGTATGTTCATTGGTCCATAGTTCTTCGGTAGTATAATACTGAAATGGTTTTGGCCTTTCATTGATTGCTTTTAAATTATTGAACATATTGGGCTTTACCGCAGCACTCATTACACTCTCTCCTTCGTAAATTATTCTATGTATATCTCAATTCTTTCTTTACCGCTGCCCAAATTGTTTCTTTACTCTTGCTTCAAGTTCAGTTAAATAAGGGTTTTCCTAAAAATATTTTCTTTACACTCATCATACAGCCTCTCTTTCACATGTAATTTATTTAGTATAATTCTAAAAAAATGCTTTACTATGACGGCGGCCTTTATTTAATCCTTTGTTTCATCAATTCTGTCCATTCTTGATCCATTCTTTTCAGTCTTTCCTTTTTGAGGTTCTCTTTTATGATCCAGTTAATATCTTTATCATCACAAGTCATCCATTTTTCAAATCGTTGTTTTCCCTCCTCCGGGAAACCAACAATGGCAACGCTCCAGCAATATGCCATTCCCTTTTTCAACGCTATAAATCCTTCGTCTTTTCTATCCGTAATCCCCTTTATTGAACATGTGATACTATCAAGTATTTGTAACACTTTTGATACTTGTTCTTTATGCTTTAATAGTCTTGGTTCGCAAAGTGCAGCTGCCGCTGCTCTTTTTTCATAGTTATTGCCTTCTGCCCACATTTCCATTTCTGTTATCAGTGCTTCAATATGCTCATCCCCATAAATCTGAAGTGCCATTGCAACGCATTCACGTATACGCCACCGAGGGTCAGAGGCTAGCAACCGCAAACGTTCAAGATATTTAGTCTTTCCGCTTTTTACGAGTTTTCCTAATCCTACGGTTCCGCAGCAAGCTAAATATCCTTGTTGTGTATTGACAGGAGCCATATCTGGTGTATAGCTGAGCAAATGCAGAAATGTACTCTCATCCCCGACTTCTGCGACAGCTTGTATTAATTCTAAGTTAGCTCTTGGGCCTGGTAAAGCAGATTCTTGCATTAAGTATTCGTCCCAATTCTCCAAGTTATGTAATTTCTCAATATATGCCTGAATTTTGCTCATATCCTTCTCTCCTTTTTCAAATATAGGAACCGTTTTCGTATAACGGCTTCGAACTCACGACACCACTGAACCGGACTTCAGAGCCCTTCCCCCCTGGCGGGGCGACACCTCCCGGTGAAGGAGTGTGGCAGCATGAGTGCATTGTTAGGCGGTCGTGGGTCATCATCTATAAAAGAGTTCAGGGGGTAATCCCTTTATTCTTGCCTGCTTTTTAGATATTTCTTAACTACAGATTTTGCTAAAGCTTCCGACGAATCATATATATTCAATTTCAGCTCTGCGACATTACTCAAAATACTTAAATCAGTACATGCAATTATTACACTGTCTACACATTGATCCTTAACTTCACAGATAAGCTCATTCCATAATGAGTTGATAAATTCTCTATCCCGCTTCATCTTTATTGCATTTATAATATTATTTACCTTCGTTTGCCACTGCTCCATGAAAATAAACTCATGTCCGGCAGATATAATACCTTTCTGGTACAGTTCAGACTTAACAGTTATTTCAGTGGCAAATATCGTGGTACGCTGCTTACTATTCGGCAGACAACTTACTGTTTCTTCCACAATGTTTAATAAGGGTGCCTTAATTGAGTTCTTCAACTCATCAAAATACAAATGTGCCGAATTACAAGGCATGGCTATAAAGCTTACTCCTGTTGATTCCAGCTTTTTCAAACCATCTATTATAGTTCTTTTCATTAATGAATGGTCTATTTCCCGATCAATGTAAAACGGAGTTGGAAGTGAATATACTATAATGTGTGGATAATCTATATCATACTTTGCACCATATTGTACTTGACATTGATCTAGAACTAATTCCAGAAAGGGAGTGGTTGATCGTGGTCCCATCCCTGCTAATATTCCGATACTGCCTTTTATCATATTAACCTCCATTTTTAAGTAAATACGTGAAGCCATGGTTATCCGAAGCGGCCAAGTAAATCCTATCAAATTCTATATACTTTTTGTGTATCTATTATGGCGTCCGGTGAAACAATTTTTATATACTGATTAATATCTTGCAGATGTTGCTCTAACAAGTCTTCATTAATGCCTGGCGGAGCATATACAACAAATAAAACATTCTTTGTATTTTGCGTTATTTGGGTTCTTTTATCAGGCCCGTAAACAATACCGGATATGATCCCGCTCCCATCAACCAGCATCATATCACCCGGGGCTAATTCTTTCTCTTGTCCGTTCAATAATGTATAACGTTCATTTCCTTGTGATAAATCTACCCTTATTGGCAGCCTGATGACATCCATATCATGACCGGCTGTAAGTAAAAGATTCTTTAGTTCAGCCATAAACATTGTTTCTACCAGCGGAGCAACATTCAGTATGGATTTCTTTTTTAAAACAATTGATTCCCATTGAAGCAGCACGTGATATGTTTTCTTGAAACGCTTGTAGCAGAACAACAAGTATATTCAAATGACTTTTGCAATCAGCTGAATAATATTAAAATACTTTCCGTCCTCAGCCTCCATCATTTTGATGTCCTCTGCGGCAATGGGATGATCACTGGTCAGCCATTCTTTCCAAGCCTGTCCGCAGCAGCTCATTTCACGAATGTCCACCATTTCAATGTCCTCTGTATTCTTCCATAAATCTTTCCACCAATCAAGTGAATGCAAGGTTCTTTCCATCTCGCTATTCCAAAACGGCTGCATTTCACCGGGGACATTTTCCCCGAATTCGTATTTTAAGCCGGGAACAGCCACGGCAATATGGCCTTCCTTTTTTACGAAAGGAATAAGCGAGGGAAGCATTTCCGCCGTATCACCAAAATAATGGTAAGCATCGACGGAAAACAACATGTCGAAATATCCGTTTGCAAAAGGTAAGCCTTTGGTCGCGTCTGCAAAAATTGGAACAGCCTTATCATCAATTCCGATAGACTTAAAACGTTCATAGTTTTCAGTTGGTGAAATCCAAAGATCGGCGGCGAAAACGGATGCACCGTATTTTTTTACCAGCAAAAGCGTGGAAAGGCCGCACCCGCATCCGAGGTCAAGGATTCGCATATTCTCATTAATGTTCAGGTGCGACGCCAATTCCTCTGCTAACCGCATGGCGTTTGGCCCCATCATATTGGCTTTCAGAAACTCAACATTTTTATCATTTGACATAAACCGGTTTGTAAATGTATACATGACATTCTCCCTTTCTTATTCTGCCATAGGTTATCTATCATATAAAAACTCAAGAACATAATTAGTTCTTATTAATTTTAATTATTTTACTAGTGCATAATTTCACATAACTGTTCCGCACTCACGACACCACTGAATAACAGTTTTGCAAAACATATTATAACGCTGCATCATATATACGGGAACTGTCTCCCCACGGATGATAGCCTGTACCGATATACTTAAATCCATACTTCTCATAATATCCAATATGGTCTGTACAGAGGTATAAGTGCGAAAAACCTCCTGCTTTTGCGTCTATCTTTGCCTGTTCCAGCAGAAGAGAACCATACGCATTTCCCCTGTATTCTTCCTCAATGTATATAGCACAAACCCACGGATATAAATCCATACGGCTAATAAAATCGTTTGTTATAAGACCTGCGCAGCCAATTATTCTATCATTATCCATTAACAGATACCATTGCGGCAATGGGCTCGGGGCAGAAATACAATTTGTTATGCAGTCATCATAGACCTTCATACTATTCGGGGATGCCCATTTGCTTTGAAAGTATTTAATTGCCCTATCTTTATATTCAGTAGATTTTTTTATAGATATGATTTCCATTTAATTCACACCTTTCTTTGTGCTGGCTTATTATACCACATTATTCCACTGAACCGGACCCACAACATACTTTCTATGAATATCAATCGTTAATATTCTTGTTTATAGTCCTTCTAACCGACAAAAGCATTGGATTGGAATACTTCCTCCAGAACTTGTTGGCATATAAATTTGCTGTTTCAAAATCGACATGTATACTTTTTATATCATTGTTATTACAATAATCAAATATATTATGTAATAGCTGTTTACCTAATCCCCTGCCTCTGTGTCCCGGCTTTATGTACACACCTATCTCATCAATCAAGCCACTATTTCTTATAGACAAATCAATAATGTTATCCCCCTGGGATACACTTATGTTAATAAACCCTACTGCTTTATCACCTTCCCAGGCAATAAATACACTGCCCTTTTGTACAAGTTCTGATAAATCATCTATTGAATATATATCTCGTTTAAGGAAAATTGGAGCTGAACTATAATACTCTCTTGATTCTTCCACCAAATTGTATAGCATTTCCATGTCCTGCAGTTCGGCTTTTCTAATATCATATTCTGAGTTACTATTTATCTTTATATTTGTACAGGCAAATGCATCAATTAAGTAGGAACCAAATCCTAAGTCATATAAAATACCTCTCAGTCTGGTATCATTATAGTTAATTGTCCACATATGATTAAAGATGCTCCTGCCTACCCACTCTTTTGAAATACTTTTATATAAAAGTAAATATGCTTCTTCCTTAAATTCATCAATGACAGCATGTGCAACTGATGGACAAAATGCTGACTTTTCACCATTAAAAGGAAATTCATCATATGTTAAGTATCCAATTAAATTGTTATCTGACTTCACAACAATAGCAGTCCTATCTATTACTTTTCTTTTCAGAAATTCTTCTATTCCTATTGTATTTTCAATCCAGCCAGAAGGGAATGATTCATCGTTGCTGCAATATAGTTTATATTGCTCTCCCCAGATTCTAATTGCTTGGGCAATGTCGGATTCCTGCATTTTACTTGTTATAAGTTTATTGATCATGTTTCTCTCCTTCATAGGAACTTGAATATAATAAAACAACACGTGATAAACTGCTTTATTTTATACCTTCAGCATTTCTATAATCTGTATATTCCCTTCTATCTTACATCTACTCTGTTTAAAGCCATGTGCTTCAAAATTACTTTTTATCTCTTTGGGAGAATAAAATTTAACATCTCCTGCTTTTGACATAGGGACAAATGGATTTAAGAGTAAGCGAACAATAAACGGATAATACACTTCTGCGATATACAATCTACCATGTGTTTTTAATATACGATAAGCTTCTTTAGCAAATGCTTTTACGTCCGGAAAATGGTGATAAGCCGCACAAACAGTAATGACATCAAATGTTTGATTATAAAATGAAGTATCTTCACAACCACTCACTTGAAATGTCATGTCAGGACATTTTCTCCCTGCACATTCAATCATCTTTTCTGAGATATCAATGCCGTACCCTTTAATATCGCACTTATTTGAAATCATTTTTAGAAGCGAAGCGTTACCACAAGCCACATCCAGAATATTCTCGTTCACATCTATCAGAATTTCATCAAGTAATAGTTCCTTAAATTTCTCTGTATATCTACCCTCTAACGAATTATCGTAGTCTTCAGCTATCAAATTGTAATTCTCCCTTGATTTTTGGGCAAAATCCTTCATTAATCAAGACCTCCAAGACTAAATGTTGCTGAACTAATCATTCTCCACCCTTCTAATCCTTTTCTACTTTATTTATAAAACTTAGTACAAAATTTGTCGGAAATAAGCGTTGTTCAAATAAAATAATCATAGATAAAACGGCTTCAACTAATCCAATGGCAAAAAATAAAATATGCAGAAATGCAACTGTTCTAAGCATTATACATTGAACTACAATCCAAATTACTAAAGCCCAACTAAAAACGCTACTTAAATACCCTTGAAATCTGTATTTTCTGTCACCTAACGACTTTGCTTAACTACAAATATGGATTACGCTCATTAACTGTATTGTGAGAACTACTATTTTCCGATTAACGGGGCAATTATCATAAAATAGGAAATAGCGTTATATCCACAGTGAGCAATCATACAGCAGAGTATGGAACCTGTTTTCAGATAAAGCACACCTAAAATTAAACCGCATATAAACGCCGAAAGTGTTTGCACCATGTTGAAATGCAATAGTGCAAATAAAAATGACGATACCAGCAATGCAAAAGCTACACCGAATGTGCTCCGCAGGCTGCCTAACACAAACCCTCTCATAAGAATTTCTTCGATCACAGGGGCTAATATACAAACATGAATGAACGTAGTAACAGGCGATTTCGATAATGTCAATATCGAACCTCTATAGGCTTCCTCGCTTGTGGGAAATAGGCTTTCAAAAAACGGGTCAAGACACTTGTCCAAGAGAAAGTAAAAAAGAACGGCACACATTATTGCATATAGAATTCCCCTGGTAGTAAAGTTATCAAAAATTCTAAGTCTGTATGAAGTCTTTTTTGTTAAGAGTCGGATAAACACTATTGACAAGAAAGCCATTGTGAGCAAGTTCAGCCAGCTTGAATAGGAGTTGCTGATTTTTCTCCATACTCCCATATTGATACCGGTATATATAAGCATAATGCAAAAATAGCCGCCAACCCAAAGTATTGATTGCCCTAAAGACTTATTGCCTGATGTTTTCATAATCTCTCTCCCAGGTATAATGGTCTGCCAAGGATTTATTGGATTGTTTCAGATCCGACAGGGCACTCTCCAGCAGCTTATTGCCATATCCCTTGCCAAAATGCTCGGGCAGCAGGTAAATGGAGACAACTTCACCCCAATTGCGCAGGGATTTATCCCGGGCTTTTCCGTAAGCAACACAACCAACTAAGCTGCCGTTTACCAATATAACCTGTGCCGTTAAAGCATTATCATTTATCCATGCCTCAAATGCCTGTACCCAAAAATCTTCCTTAAGCTCATCCAAGTAAGCTTGTGGAACAATTCCTTTATAAGCCGACTTCCAGCTTAATGCATGAATGCGGCTAATAGCTTTAACGTCATCAATTGTTGCTTTTCTGATTTCCATATAAACACATCCCGGAATTTTTTATATTAAATTTCAAGCATCATGCTTCCTATTCCTCTATTTTGTAAATTATTTTATGTATATCTCAATTCTTTCTTTACCACTGCCCAAATTGTTTCTTTTTAGGGATATAGAACCAATTTCGCCTGTTCTCTTTAAATGCGTCCCTCCGCAGGGAACTTTGGCAAACCCTTCTATATACCAATATCTCTTTTCATTTTCTTCATCATCAAAAGCACTTGTTATTTCCATATTTGAATCTATTATTCTGTTTGCTTTGTTGAGAAGTTCGGGAAATATATCGGAAATTCTTCCATCCCAGTGAAAGTCTATTCTTGCTTTGTCAACAGTTATGTTTGCTCCGATTTTTTCCGGAAGGTTATAGTTCTGATAGATTAATTCCAAAATTATTTCAGCTGCAAAATGTAATCTCATCAATCTGTATCTCTTTTCCCAATCAATTGTAACCAGGACATTTTGATTAAGCAATAAGTTATGATTTTGCTCAATAGTATAAAAAATCTCTTTTCCGTCCTTTTTAGCTTCTAAGATTTGAAATCCCCCTATGGTTCCTGAATCAGACTGTTGACCTCCGGAAAAAGCAAAGGCTATTGTTTGGTCGAGTGTAATAATACTATTGTCTATACTCGTTACTCTTGCTTCAAGTTCAGTCAAATAAGGATTTTCCCAAAATATTTTCTTTACACTCATCATACAGCCTCTCTTTCACATGTACTTTAACCGGTATAAATCTATAAATATGCAGCATAGCTGCTGTTACTTCATGTATTGTGTCTTACATATAAGGCAAGCATTTTGTGTACACTGACAATATTGCCGCATTCAATGCAAGCCCATCGGGCTTCCTCGTTCTTCAGGAATTCTTTCATACCATTTTGCTTAATATTCTCAAGATTTTCAATCATGCTCATGTGATATTTTGTTCGGTATCGTTTATCCAGTTGTTTCAATCTTCTGCACGGAAATTTATCACATTCATAACATAAGCCTGAACTGTTATTTTGTATGGTAACGCAATTTTATCACTTTTATGGTTCCCATATCATAGAATATTCCATTTCCTTAGTATCACTGTTCTCTTTTTCATACTCGATCTTAAACCCATGTTTCTTATAGAAGTTTATTGCTTTCAGGTTTTTTGCATAAACGTCTAGTTTTAAAACAGAGCAATATTGCTTACATCTTTCAATTAATTCACTCCCAATTCCATTAGACTGATATAGGTCTGCAACAAACAATCCTTCGATATATGATTTGTTTATAATACCTATGAATCCCTTTATCTCGCCATTATCTTCATAAACGAGAACGGTAGCTTGTGGTAAAGCCTTTTTTACGAAATCATAGTTCTCTTCCCAATATTTTTTAGGAATAAAATCATGTGCTTTAATATTCACTTCAAGCCAAATTTTCATTATGCTTTCTATTTTAGACACATCCAGTTCTTTTATCATTATGCATTCTCCTTGTGTATGATATTCTCCAACCTATACTAATTCAATAGTTATATACGATCCTATAATATTACTTATTACATCCATAAATCTGTATTACCTTTCAGATAACGTTTCCGCACTCACGGCACTACTGAACCGGATCGGCAGAGCCATACCATATTAATATGGCATCTTTTCAAACACGCTTAACCATTGCAACCTCTCGATGCTTTGACTGCTATCTTTCGGCAACAACAATAAGCTTCCATGAATTCTCCTTATCATATGGACTCATATCATATCCACCA
Organism: Bacillota bacterium; assembly: GCA_035417425.1. Lineage (GTDB taxonomy): Bacteria > Bacillota > Clostridia > Lutisporales > Lutisporaceae > BRH-c25. The sequence continues at coordinate 6,134 of DAOLPD010000001.1, read as the reverse complement.
TATATGTGAACCTTTGAAAAACCTGCTTCATTAAGCAATGATCTATATTCGTCATCAAGTATTATCTTGATATGCACACTATTAATCTCCATTTTGCTCACTTTGCCACTATGGTAGATGTCGAGTATATTAACCGTCTGGAACCCTTCAGATATATCACGTACAAAAACTCTTGAAAAATCCGGATTATTTACTGCAAGATCAAACCGGAATCTATCCTGTAATGTAAGATGTGTGGTTCCCTGAGTCATAATAAGAATACCACCATCATTCAGCCTCTCACGCATTGATTTAAAAGCTGTAATTAAGTCCTCATGAGTATGTAAATGTGCAATAGATTGAGTCATGCATAAAACCGCATCAAACTTCTCTGCCCATACTTTTTCAAGGTAACGGAAATCTGCTTTCTTTGTTATTATACTTATACCTTCCCGGGATAAATTTCCTTCACAAACTTTAAGCATAGCTTCTGAATAATCACTTCCACATACATTAACGCCAAGCTTTGCAAGTAAATACAGATGTGGGCCTGTGCCACAAGCACAATCAAGTGCATTCTTAACTTTATATTTATTGAAAACACTTACTAAAAAGTCTCTTTCCTTTTCATTTATATCTGTTACTGCACCAAAATTATCATAGCTTTTCGCCCAATCAGCATATTCATCTTTATATTTCATTCTAAACCCTCCTTCAAAAGTGTTTGTATATTATAATATTTAGTTCATTCACAATGCAAGAATGATGTGTATTATCATAATCCTAGCCTGTTCCCTTTTATTATTTCATTCTTTAAATTCAAAGAAAATTTATAATGAAAGTTATTCATACCTTGTCTTTCATAAAAGTTATGTGCTCTTGACCTTAATTGATTGCAGCAAACCTCAATTTGAAGACACTCACTGTCTTTTGCAATTTCAGATGCTTTCTCAAATAGTTCCTTCCCTGCTCCTTTAGAACGGTATTTATCCATTACCGCCAATTCTAAAATTTCTGCAATTTTTGCTGTATGATGAAGTTGATACTCTATCCGAAGATTTAAACAGCCAATAACAGTTCCGCTATGTTCCGCCACAAGGCAGAAATACCTATCATCTTCAAGATATTTTTTAAAGACCTCCTGAAATTTTTCATAATCCAATTTTGTATTTTCCATATCACAGATCAAATCATATATAACCTTTATATCAGACAGTTTTGCTATTCTGATAGTCATTTTTCTCATCCCCATTTTTCATAAGTATACATCGGATCAATCTTACTTCGCATTTTTCAGGCAGTATGAAGGCTATCGCCATTATTTCGTGAAAGTAATAATTCTATATGCATTTTTTTATCATTAAGTAAATGGATTCTTATAAATGTAAAATATTATACCAATGGTCAAAATCAACCCACCGAGAATCCATGTCGGGATTCCCCACACATCATTTTTTTCTCTTCTTACATAGGCATCATATAGTGAAAAAAATATAATTAGCAAACCTGCAACAATCTCGGTTATCTCACCACTATTTCTAGCCATAAATATCGTGCTCTGCTTAAAAGCAAACATCAAAACCCATACCCCTAATAGACAATTTCTCAATATAGCAGGTCCTCTGCCAGAAGAATTGAATGGAGTAATTCCTTTCATACTTTTACCCCCCGTTGCGATTGCATTAAATCTAATTAATTATGTCTTCTCCCTATTAGCTTGTAACCAATAATTATAGCAATAAGTTATTCTAATATAAACAATTCTTCCACTGTCGTATCCAATAACCTGGCCATTTTCATAGCCAATTCCAGCGTAGGATTGTATTTATCGTTTTCTATAGCAACTATTGTTTGCCTTGAAACATTTAACAGCATAGCTATATCTTCTTGTCTTAAACCTTTGTTTTTTCTTAATTGTTTGATTTTATTCTTCATTTTTGAATCCCAGAAACGATTAACAAAGCGCCAATCGAAACAATAATCGCACTTATAATTGCACCTGCTATGATAATTTTCAAAAGTGGATTATCATCTTTATACTCATCATCATCTTTTACAACTCTTTTTTGTAACACCAGTTGTGAGAAAACTTGAACCAAACTAGTGGTTACTAATAAAAAACTTGGTACTGAGTTGATAGGTGTGTGTTGTGAATAAGCTTTAAAAGATTCATAGAAAGACCACACTACTAAGGCCAATAAAACATAAATCAAAGCATTTCGTTGTGCTTTAAGTGCAATGTTCTTTTCCATTTCATCCATTTTGCGAAACCCTAATTTTAAGAAAAATGATTTCATAGTACACCTCCAAATGTAAAAAGTTCTTTACATTCACTGTATCATAAAAGTTAATAATGTCAAGAACCTTTTACATTAATGATCTTTAGTTCGCATTTTTTACCAGCATACAATATAGAAATCAGACTTCTTACGTAAGCCAATTTGCACCATCTGTCGCCTAACGGTTCCGTGTTGCCGCAGCTGCCGAGCCTTAAGGCGTCAGCCGTGCGCGATGCGCTTAGGCTCGGGGGTTAGTATCGTAGCGAAGCGAAGTAGGCAACATATTGTTAGGCGAAGTCTGATACTCTAGTAAGTAAATTATTAATACTTCATAATGTCTTCTAAATTTTCTAATATGTAGGCCTTGCCAATATCGTTAATTACGACCATCTCATATTCATTGCCATTATAGTTCCTTTTTTCTGATTCAAAACCATAGTCAACTGATTTATTATTAATAATCGTCCTTGTCTTACCATTCTCATCAATATTTTCACTCAACACTCCCATTTTCTTTAACTGTTTGTTTAATTCTACTCCCGATAATTTCTTGCTTTTATTTAAATCAATCACATTATTAATACATTTTGCAAACTGATTTGCCCCAATCTTATTTTCAGGAAACTTAACCAAACCTTTTTCTTCCTTTGTGATATGAAACTCTGTTGGCTTAGGCAAGTTTTGATTTGTTTGTCCAGCTATTACCCGGTTTAATACTTCGGATATGTAAAAAAAACATCTTATAATTCTAGGATCGTTTAAAAAACTTTCTTCATTAATAGGTGTTCCATCGACGGGATTTGTTCCATTTGCAATCTTAAGCAAAACTTCCTTAGCCTTAATAACTTTTTCTCTTTCATTAATCAAAATATACCACTCCCTTATATGCACAAATAAGATGGCGGCTAACGGTTTCGTTCTCGATGGGTAATGCCCTGCAACACCTTCCTCAACAACCTTAGTACACCGCTTTCGGTACCCGGGATCTGACATGTGTCGCTTATGCAGATATTGTCACTCTTTGGTTTAAATATCTATCAAATGACCCATAGGAGTTTGTACCTTATGTAACTAATGTGCAGCAGTTAAGTAAATAATATCGTTTTATATTTTATATAATTCCAATAGATTTGCTGGCAAATGGTCTATTCCTTTAAATTCTTTTACTACAACAGATTTAATTTTCTCTTTTAATTGTTTATCAATATGTGTGATACACATCTGCCAACTTCCGCCGATACTTCTACAATCATCTTCAATCAAGATATCTGGCATTACTTCTTCAACAATATCTTTGTAATGTTGTCCTCTGTCTCTATAGTATAGCCTTGTTCCAACAAACCCGTATTGTTTTAATAAATCGGCAATTACTTGTGCTTGCTGCTTTTTTCGTGAAGTACAGTAAACTATATCAATACCTTGTAACTGCCATCCTTCAATAATCTTAACGCAATTTCCTATTGGAATATACGATCTATGACTATACAGGGTAAAAATAGACTTTGGTTTCAAAATTGTTCCTTCTGTAAATATCATAATTCTATTATCGCCACTGTACTTTTGGGACAATTCAATATAGGGCATATAATATCACCACCAGCCAATCGTTTATATCATTTAATTCACATTTTTCTATTGATATGTAACATAAAGATAGCACTCCTTGTATAAATCAATCTAAATGAGCTGTCATCTAACGGTTCCGCACTTACGGCGTCCCTGAACGCACCTCAGAGCCCTTCCCCCCGGCGGTGGTGACACTCGGTGAAGGGATGTGGTTGCTATCTATGGGAAAAAGCATCTACCTAATTCTATTCAAAATTGGATGACCCTTTTTCAGTTCTACTAAGTCCCATAAATTTCCATACAAATCCTTGAATACTGCAACCGTCCCATACGATTGTTCCTTCGGCTCTCTCACAAATTCTATTCCCTTTGAAACCATTTCATTATAATCTCTCCAAAAATCATCGGTGTTCAAAAATATAAATACCCTACCACCTGACTGGTTGCCTATAAACGACTCTTGCTCGGGTTTAGATGCTCTTGCAAGTAAGATAGTAGTTCCGACTGAACCGGGTGGAGACACTACTACCCACCTCTTATCCTGTTCAGGCTGATAAGTATCTTCAATCAACGTAAAATTAAGCTTCTTTGTATAAAATTCTATTGCCTCATCATAATCTCTTACAACTAATGCAATATGTATAATTGATTGAACCATTTCTGTAGATCCTCCTATTCTATACTTTCTTATTTATTTTATATTATTTATTGCAGCTATTACATCTGCATTACCTATCGTCTAACGGGTCCAGATCTCTAACAAACGACCCATAGAAGTTTGCACCTAATATAAAATTATGACATAACATTACACGGCAACTAGGTTAGTTCTTCTAAGCCTTGCTTGCACATTTCGACAAATTCAACAGGATGCTGAATGATTTTTGAAGTTTCTTCAACAGAATACCCATCGCAAAGGTATCGCTTTGCAATAACTTCCATGGACTCACCAATTTCAATAATATGATAGTCTGGATCATATATGCGAACCACCCTTTGCTGCCATTCGTGTTTCTTCGGTTGATGAACATATTCAATTGACTTATATGTGTTCAATTTTGCAATAAATTCATCAAAGTTATCAACTTCAAAATACAATTCCATATTATTTGATTTCTCAACAATTGATTTTGGTGGTAAATCGGTCAACCATGCAAAATCTTCTTGAATAGCAAACCCACCATTGAAAGTCACATTCTTGCCCAAATCAAGTACAACTTCCTGGTCAAACAATTCTTTATAAAACTGTTTCGATCTTTCAATGTTCTTCACAGCTAAAAGGGCTAGCTTAAACTCCATATTACATCTCTCCTAATACAAATAATCTTTATTAACATTACCTTACCGATGTGTAATACAATTCAATCTGCATTATCTGTCAGCTAACGGGTTCGCACTCACGACGTTCCTAAACCGGACCCCAAGGTATCTACCCCCTGGCGGAGCGACCCTCCCGGTGAAGGGGTGTGATTGCTACTTAAATCAAACTACAGCTTAGCATATCCTTTGCAACCCAAGGCACGCATGCTCCTTGCTCCTACCCAACGTGCCGCAGCGTGAGGGCATTGTTGGCTGATGGATAATGCTCCACGACGCCCCCGCTCAATAATCTTGATATAACGTTTCCGGTACCTGGGACCTGACATGAGTTAATTACATACATAATGTTTCTCTCGGGTTCTAATCTCCAACAAACTCCGCATAGGAGTTTGTACCTTGTTAAAAATTTGTTGATTAATTATTTCAATTTGGTATAATAATATTAAAGAGACCGCCACAAATGTGGTTGCCTCGTCAGATGATGGTTAACTAAATAACCAACCCTGCACTAGCACTGCAGGGTGGTTTTCTTTTTGCTAATTTTTCTTTCGGTGAAAACTCAGCAAAGCTATAATCAACATGCCGAACATAAGCATAACACTCATGGACTCATATATACTCATAGCCTCACCTCCTCGGTAAAAGGAGGCAAACCACACCTGCAACAGTCTCTATCTAATTCTACCATAATATGGTATATGCTTGCAATGTTAATATTCCTGCTTTATAAGTCCACCATCCATTTATCCCTTTACAATCGACAATCTGCATCATCTGTCACCTAACGATTCCGCACTCACGACGTCCCTGAACCGGACCTCGAAGCCCTTCCACCTGGCGGAGCGACCCTCCCGGTGAAGGGGTATGGTTGCCCTGACTCCTGCTCCGGAGCAAACGCATCTGGCAACTCAAGGCACGCATGCTCCCTGACATTACCCGCCGTGCCACAGCGTGAGGGCTTTGTTATGCGCCGTACCATGCCCCGCGGAG